>JBAXOF010000001.1:0-73118 GCA_037133375.1 Verrucomicrobiota bacterium
CCAAGGCCAATGAGACTTGATTATGATTAGTTATTTAACGCCCGGCACACTAGGCTCCGGCAAGCCGGCAGCGGAGAAGCCATTGGTGTTTGCCACCTCAGGCCTACAGACGGGGACGCATGATTACAAATATATCTCGGTCCAAGGCGACACCCTGCACACCCTGGCGAAAAAGTTTTACGACCAAACCCCAATGGAGAACCTCGTCAACGATACTCATTTGCGCTACGACAGTCAGGCGGACTGCGCCCGGATTGCCGTTGCAAACCGCAAACTCTCCAGCTTCAGCAGTGACACACCGATTCCTCCAGGCACGAAAATCCTGCTGCCCGGCGTAACCCGGGTATCCTACGGGTCCTAGCGGATGAACTTCACGCTCTGCCTCACCCGGGCCTGCAACATGCGTTGTAGCTATTGTTACGCTGTGGACAAGCGCGATGCACCGATGACCTGGGAAACGGCGCAACAGGCGATTGATTTCAGCCTCGCGGAAACCTTGTCGCGCGCCAGACTCCGCGGCCGGGCGGCCGTCACCCAACTCGGCTACTTCGGTGGCGAACCATTGTTAGAGTGGGACTTGTTACAGCGTTCAGCCGCATACGCGGATGCGGAATGTGCCCGACTCGATATCATCCTGAAAAAGACCGTGACCACTAACATGAGTCTTCTGGATGTCGAAAAATCAGCTTGGCTCAGGGACCGGCAGTTTCATGTCGGCTTGTCGTTGGATGGCACTGCCGACCGGCACGACCGCTTGCGGCGCATGGCGGACGGCAGCCCGTCCCATGCGCGTTGTGCGGCAGCCCTGCGTTACTTTGGTGGGGCTGATGCCACCTATGCGGTGATTCTGGTGATCGACCCGCTGAACGTGGACGGTCTCGCCGCCTCCCTGGGGTGGCTGGTGGAGCAGGACCTGCGCTCATTCATCCTCAACCCGAATTTCCATGCCCGCTGGAGCGCAGATACCCTGGCCCGTTGGCACGCGGAAATCAAAAAGATCGGCGGGCTCTACGCGGCGGGTTTCCGTGCCGGTCGCCCTCTGCGGATCGACGTTTTCGACTCCAAGATCGAGGCGCATATTGCCAACCGGCCCCAGGGTTGCGAGCAATGCGGTTTCGGCGGCACCGAGATTGCGATCGCTCCGGATGGCGCGATCTATCCATGTGTTAGGATCGTAGGCGCCGATCATCGCAAGGGTGTACGCATTGGCCATGTGAATTCCGGCATTGATTGGGAGGCTTTGCGGCGGATTGCGCCCTCTGGCAGTTTGTCAAACGTACAGTGTGCGGACTGCGCCGCCCGCGCTCGCTGTGAAAACCGTTGTGCCTGTGTCAATCTCGCCACCACCGGTGAGGTCAACCGTGTATCCGGTGTGGTGTGCCACCATGAACGCAGGGTCATCGAAACGGCTGACGCCGTCGCAGAGGAACTCTTTGCCGAGCGGAATCCCGCGTTTCTGGCACGCTTCTATCAAACTCATGCGTGAAAATCGTTTTCATCACGATCCTTGACATAGGGCCATAAAGCCGTATTTATGGCTGCGTAAAAACCACCATTGACCTGCCCGACGACATCCTTGAACGCACGAAGATCGCAGCGGATTACCGGCGCACCTCTATCAAGAAGCTCGTCATTGAGGGACTCGAGGCCGTTCTGCGCGAGCAAATTCCAGCAGCCCCCCCCGCCGACGCGCTTGCCCGTCTGCGCCATGGTTACCACCTCGGAGGTCAACCCCTCACCCGCGATCAAGCTCATGGCCATTGAATGCTCTCGCTCTGGGATGCGATGATTCTCGCCGCCGCCCAGGCCAGCAATGCCCGTGTGCTTTACACCGAGGATCTCAATCACGGTCAGGACTATGGCGGGGTTCGGGCCGTCAACCCGTTTTTGCCTGCCTGAGCCAACCCATGGCAAACTCACATCTCATCCGTTAAATCCGTGCAACTCATGGTTTTGATTGCCATTGGTCTGCACTCACGAAAGACTCACGGCCTTGTCAGAAACCCGCTGAGTCCATGAAAGTCGTAGCCATTGCCAATCAAAAAGGCGGCGTCGGGAAAACCACCACCGCCATCAACCTGTCCGCCGCCCTCGCGCTGCAGGGCCAGCGCGTGCTATTGCTTGATCTGGACCCGCAAGCCAATTGCACCAGCGGCCTCGGCCTCGACCCGCCCGCAGGCTGCAGCCTCTATCAGGTTTTGTTAGGTGAAACCACCGTGGCGCAGCAGATTCTGCCCACCGGCCGCGCCAACCTCTCGTGCGTGCCATCGGAAATGGACCTCGCCGGGGTCGAGATTGAATTGGCCCGCAGCGATGACCATCTCACCCGCCTGCGCGGCATCCTGCAGGCCCTCAAGCCTAACGATTTGTTTGAATACTGCATTCTGGACACCCCGCCGTCGTTGGGTGTGCTCATGACCTCGGCGCTGGCCGCCGCCGATGAAATCCTCATTCCGCTCCAATGCGAATGGTTCGGCCTGGAAGGACTCGCCAAAATCGTCCACATCATCGATCAAATCCGCAATTCCCACGCCAACGTGAACATTAGCCTCGAGGGCATCGTCATGACCATGTTCGATGGTCGCACGCTGTTGTCGCGCCAAGTCGTCGAGGAGGTTAGTAAATTTTTTCCGGCCCAAATCTACCGCTCGGTCATTCCGCGCACCATCCGCCTCGGCGAAGCCCCCAGCCACGGCAAGACGATTTTCGAGCACGACCCGTCTGGCATAGGCAGCCAAGCCTACCGCGCGCTGGCTGAGGAATTTCTCATTCGCCATGCGGCGGCGCGCGGGGTTTGAGCCGGCTTGAGCGGACGCGCCATTGGGCATGCTGGCCAATACTGTTTACATAAAGTATCAGGTGGCCGCTGGCAGGGTGAACCAGAAGTTACGCCCTTTACGACCGTGATCTTCCACGCCGAAGTCACCGCCTTGGGCCTCCACCGCGAGTTTGCAGAAAAACAATCCCAGATTGATCGACGGCGACTGGCGGTCTGATGGTAAATCCACTTTGCCGAGGTTGGCGAAATTTTTCTGCTGATTAGCAGGCATGGCCGGTCCGTCATCGCGCACCCAGATTCTCACGCCATTGGGAACGGGTCCGGCGGTGAGCACGGTGCGATTGATTGCGGGCGAATTGGTCAGCGCATTGGCAAGCAGATTGGTGATGACGCGCTCGGTCAGATCCACATCGCAGAGCAGCGCGGGACAGAGTGCTGCCACATGGGTGGTGATGCGGGAGGCCCCGGCGGGATAGAACGTCCGGCAACTGGCCGAATCAAACAGTTCGTGAACCGGAATGGTCATGCGGTGCAGCGGCACACCATCGGACACCAAGCGGTTGAGGCTGTCGCCTGTGGCAATCATTTCGGTGAGCACGCGGGTGCCATCGAGGGCCTCCTGCAACCCGTCGGATCTATCCGCAGGCAAGGTTCCTGTCGTTTCTTTTTCGAGGGTTTCGAGCTGTTTGCGGACCTGCTGGAGTGGTTGGTGGAGAGCCCGGGTGAGCAAATCGGCGAGCAGGTCGCGGTGGTGTTCCACGGCGCGCAAACGCGCGTGGGCCTCGGTCAGTTGGACATGGGCCCGGCGCAAGGCGAGGTGGGTTTGCACGCGGGCGAGCACCTCGACTTGGCGGAAGGGTTTGGTGATATAGTCCACGCCGCCCTGTTGGAAGCCCGCAACGATGTCTTCCGCAGCGGAGAGGGCGCTGATGAACAGAATGGGAATGGCGCGCAGCGCCGCGTCGGCTTTAAATTGGCGGCACACTTCGTAGCCATCCATGCCCGGCATGCGGATATCGAGCAGCACCACATCCGGCGGTTCCTCGCGGGCTGCGGCCAGCGCCAACTTGCCATCCGGGAATGCCCGCACGTCCCAACCATTATGCCGCAGCGTCTCACCTAGCAGGTTGAGGTTTTCTGGCTCGTCGTCAATGATCATGACGGTGGCCTGGCAGGTACTGGTGTGCATCTAGGTTTTGCTATTTGATGTCGTAGCGGGCCAGCAGATTATAGACAGTGCGCTCAGCGATGCCGAGCTCACGTGAGGTGCGTGCCTTGTTGCGGCCGTTGCGCAGATAGGCATCCACGAATGCCTGGCGTTCCACCTCTTGGAGCGAGCGGGGAGAATTAATTTCTGCGGTGGGCGCTGCGGAGCGCACTTCAAGCAGGGGGAGGATGTCCTGCTCATCAAGTTGTGAGCCATTGGCGAAAGCCGTTGCCCGCTCTAATATATTTTCGAGTTGGCGGATATTGCCGGGCCAAGGATAGCTGGCCAGTGCCTGGACGGCCGCGGTGGTGATGGTCCAAGGATCCTTGGCGCGTTTGAGGGCGATGCGGTCAAGGATTGAGCTGGTGATGTCGGGCAGATCCTCGAGGCGCTCGCGCAGCGGCGGCAAGTGGAGTTCGAGCACGTTGAGCCGGTAATACAAGTCCTCACGGAAACGGCCGTCGCGCACGCGTGCCAGCAGGTCGATGTTGGTGGCGGCGATGATGCGGGCATCTGTGCGGAGTATCCGGTTGCCGCCGACCCGAAAAAACTCTTGGTCTTGCAGCACCGTGAGCAGTTTGGGCTGCAGCTCGCCGGGCAGGTCACCAATTTCATCGAGGAAAATGGTGCCCCTGGTGGCCTGTTCGAAACGTCCCTCGCGGGTGGCGGTCGCACCGGTGAAGGCCCCGCGCTCGTGGCCAAAAAGTTCCGACTCGAGCAACTCGCGAGGCAAGGCCGGGCAACTCACCGGGATGAAGGGTTCGGCGGTGCGCGTGCTCAGATGGTGGATTTCGCGGGCGACGAAGGTTTTGCCAGTGCCGCTTTCACCAGTGAGCAGCAAGGTGACGTCGAGTTGTGCCGCCTTTTGCATTTGCTCGAATAACTCGCGCATCCGCGGGCTGTGGTTTTTTTTCAGCAAGCCGCCGTGTTTGCGGGCGGCAGTGGTGGCATCAAACACCTGTGCGTTTGAGTTCTGGCGACGCAAGCGACACGCCTTCAGGATCACGCCAAACAGCCGGTCCAATTCAAACGGCTTGGTCAGGTAATCATCGGCCCCGGCACGCAGTGCCCGCACTGCGGTTTCCGCGTCATTGTGGCCGGTGAGCATGATCACCGCCACTTCCGGGCGCCGTTTGCGCAATCTCTCCAGCACCTGGATGCCGTCGCCATCAGGCAGGCCGTGATCCAGCACCACCGCCTTGATCTCAGCGGTGAGGAGTTGGCAGCCTTCCGCGCCAGAGCCGGCCGCAACCGGTTGCCAGCCCCTGCTGCGGGCCGCCATGCTCAACAAATTCCTGATGGATTCGTCGTCGTCGACGAGTAAAAGGTTAGGTGGGACTTGGGGACTGGACATGTGCATCAAGCCGCTACTTCCAGTGACGGCACCGGAAATAAGTCCCATGCCACCGCATACGGCAACAAAAATCGTCTGAAAAAATGCGATCAAACCCCTGCTAACCCGCTGGAAATGGTGGTTATTATCCCTATTGCTGGGATTTAACGCAGAATTTTGGCAAAGTCGCCACGCTGACGGCGCGGACTCCTCTGACTGCTCGGATATTCAACCGGCACCCAACCGCGTTCCTTGAGGTTTTGTCTCCTCACTGAATACCACCATTGGGTTCGCACCGTCGCAAATTGCACCACCGCCACTGCCAACCCCATCAGCGCCACCCCCCACCAGATGGCTGGCAGCGCTCCTCGATCAATCAAGACGATGAGCGCAATGCCAGCCAACCCGTGTATTAAGGCCGTGAAAACCCACACCTTCGTCGCCCACCTCCGACTCTTGCTGAGCAGGGTGAACTCGTAACTCAAGCCAACTACGACGCCAATGAGGCCACACCACCCTATCATCACCCGCAGGGAAAGGGACTCTGGGACTGATCCCATCACTTGCAGAAAAGTCGTCGAGTATCTCAGCCACGGCAGACCCATGCAAATATCTAACAAGCTAACCATAAAGGGCCAGATGATGACAAACTTCTGCTTTGCGCGAAGCTGGAGCAGGGACATATCGTGGGGATCCATAACGGTGGCAAGGGATGTAACTGATATCCTATTGCAGACGCCGTGCCAGAGCGTTACGATTCGATATATCCCATATACTACAAGGGATTCTGCGGGTTGAAGCTGGGGTTGGAGCACACTTCCATCCTGCAATTCCTGCATCATCATTGCACGACTTGCGGGATCTCAGGGCATTGGGACACGCGGCAAAACGCACCAGAAGGTGCTGCCTTGGCCCGGTTCACTCGTCACACCGATGCTGCCGCCCTGCGCCTCGACCGCCAATTTGCAGAAGGCCAGGCCCAGGCCAGTGGACCCAAGCCGACTGGCCATCGGCTGATCGAATACTCCGAATTTTTCAAAAATCCGCGCATGATAGGGAGCTGGGATTCCGGGGCCATGGTCGCGGAGCCAGATGCGCACGCCACCGGGGTCGGGAGCTGCGCCGAGTTCGATCTCACGCTCAGCCGGCGAATACTTGAACGCGTTGGCGAGCAGATTGGCGACGATGCGCACGCTCAACTCCACATCACAGAACAGTTCCGGACAATCCCCGGCAAGTCGTTGGACAATGCGGCAGCCACTGGCCGGATCCAGCGTCTGGGCGCGGGCCGTGAGAAAGATTTCCGCAACCGGCACTGCCACCTGATGCAGTGGGATGTCCGTGGATTCCATGCGGCTGATATCCACCACTGTGGAAACCATCCGGCCGAGACGGCGCGCGTTCTGGATGGCGGTGAAGAGGCTGCTCTGGTCATCCGCATGCAGTGGGTCTCCGGCCGCATTGCCATGGATGAGTTCAAGGTGGCCGCAAATCACCTGCAAGGGGGTGCGCATGTCATGCACCAGCATGTGGGTGAGTCTGTCACGCTGGTGCGCGAGGAGTTGCAATCGCGCGTGCTCTTGTGCCAGTTTGATATAGGCCGCCCGCAACGCCAGATGGGTGCGGACGCGGGCTAACACCTCGACTTCACGGAAGGGTTTGACAATGTAGTCCACGCCGCCGCAGGCGAATCCCGCAGTGATGTCCGCCGCCGCGGAAAGGGCACTGATGAAAAGCACCGGAATTTGATAGAGGCGCTCATCCGCCTTGAGGCGGCGGCACACTTCATACCCATCCATGCCCGGCATGCGCACGTCCAACAGCACCAGCGCGGGCGGTTCGGCGCGGGCCGCAGCGAGCGCCAGCTCGCCGTGTGGAAAGGCCCGCACGGCCCAGCCGGCTTCGCTCAGCATCGCCCCGAGCACATTGAGGTTCTCAGGCTCGTCATCGACGATCATGAGGGTGGCTGGCTTGGCATCGAGGTTCATACGCGGGCTCCTTTCGCCGCGTCCAGTAACCGGCGCAGGCTTGCATAATCGTAAATATCCAACAGCAGTCCCAAGCCGGTGGCCACTTCGCCATGGGCGGTGGCAAGCGCCGCGAACAACTGGCGCAACTGCTGGGTGTCACCGCGCAGCAGTGCCTGATCGAACTGGCGCAACTGCTCCGTGGAAAGGCTGTTCAAGGTGGCGGCATCGAGCGGGGCCGACGGAATGACCGGGTGCGGTTCTGCGGCCTCATACGTGTAGCGGACTCCGGCGAGGCGGGCGATTTCTGCCAACAGTTGTTCCCGCCGCACGGGTTTGGCGATATAGCCATCCGCGCCGGCGGCGCGTGCCAAGTCACTTTCCTTGTGGAACCCGGAAGCCGACACCATCAGCACGGGAAGCTCGCTCCCACCCGGAAGCGCCCGCAAATGTGGGAGCGCCTCGTAACCGCTCATCTCCGGCATGTTCTTGTCAATGAGCACCAGCGTCACATCCTTGGCTTGGCGCAAGCGCTCCAAGGCCTGCGCCGCGCTGGCCACGGTTTCCACCGTGAATCCGACCTCCGTGAGCATGGCCTCGAGCATGGTGCGGTTTTCGATTTCATCATCCACCACCAACAGCCGGCAGGCGGGCTGATCCGTGGCCAACCCCAGCACCTTGTTCTGGTCAAGCAACTCCAGCCAGGTGCCGCCGACGGGGTAGGTGTTGAAAGTGAAACGGAAGCGACTGCCCCTGCCGAGACCACTGGTCACGGTGATTCCGCCGCCAAGGGCCTGGGCGTAGCGGCGGCTCAGCGGCAAGCCCAAGCCGGTGCCTGTGCCACTCTTGAGGCCATGTTCCGCCTGCTCGAAGGTCTGGAAGATACGCTCTAGATCGTCCTCGCCAATGCCACAACCGCTATCCTCGACATCCACCGCGAGGGGGAGGCCATCCGCCATGGAGCTTTCCAGCAGTGAGGCGGACACGCGCACCCCGCCCTGGGCCGTGAACTTGACCGCGTTGCCTATCAGGTTGACAATGATTTGCTGCACCTTGGTGGGGTCGGCGTTGATGAATTGCGGGACGTCTGGATCCCAGGTCACCTCCAGCGTCGTGCCTTGTTTAATTATCAACTCGAGAAACATCAGCCGGATGTCCTCAAGCATCTGGTGAAAATTGAAATCCCGGGGTGACATCACGAGCGCCTGGCCTTCAGCACGTGCCATGTCCAAGAGGTCCGTGGAAAGCCTCAGGAGATGCTCGGCACTGCGGGTGATGGGCTTGAGCCGGTTGCGCGAGAGGCAGCCCTGGCATTCGCGTTCCATGATCTGGGCATAACCCAGGACGGAATTGAGGGGGGTGCGGATTTCATGGGACATGTTCGCCAGAAACAGACCTTTGGCTTCGGCGGCAACCTGCGCCGTGTCGCGCGCCTTGAGCAAGCTGCCTTGCAGCTCGCTGGACTTGTGCTCCATGGTGCTGCGGGTATGAAAATTGGCATAGAGTTCGGCCAGCACGCGCAACAGGGCGATCTCCTCAGTCTGCCAGATGCGCAGCTGCCGCACGGCATTGAAGCCGACGTGGCCCAAACATCTCCCATTCTGCATGAGTGGCAGAGTGATGGTCGAGCGGACTTCCCGTGGGTCTAGCAACTGGCGCAGAGGATCGTCTTGCGGCAAGGCCTCCACGTCGGGGATGTCTACCACCTCGCCGCGCTGATGGGTGGCCACGCGGTCCTTAATGAGCGCAATGGGCAGTGCCTGTAGCTTGGCCATGCGTGAGGGGATGCCGGGACCGCACCACTCATGGGTGCTGGACATGAGCCCGGCCGCAAAGTCATACACCACCAGATAGGCCCGGTCCACCGCCACCAGCTGTCCTATCGTTGCTAGAGACTTGTTAATCGCGATATCCCGGAGGTTCAGCGGCACGTTGATAAACTCGGTGGCCAGACTCAGCAGCGTGCTTTGAATCGCCGCCAGCCTTGCCATCTCGGTATCCATGCGATTCCGCTCGGTGATGTCCCAGTTGGTGCCAATCATGTGCAAGGGCTTGCCGGAGGCATCACGCTCCACCACCGCAAACCCACGAATGTGGTGAATCGTCCCGTCCGGCCACACCACGCGGAATTCAGTGTCGAAATCCTTGGAGCTATGCAACGCCAACTGGATTTCCGCGTCACCGCGTTGGCGGTCGTCCGGGTGCAGCCCGGCCTGCCAAGCCTCGTAAGCCCCGCCGAATTGCGCCTGCGTGATGCCGTAGAGGCGGTACATTTGCTCATCCCAGGCCAACCGGTTATTGACCACGTCATAGTCCCAAATGCCCACGCCGCCAGCCCGCGCCGCCAGCGACAAGCGGTTGGAGGTCTCATTCAAATCCTTGGTCATGTGTCCCGCCAGCGTGCGGGCATTGCTGCGGGTGCTGACTAACGAGAGAATCAAGCCCGCCAGCAGCAGGCTGATGCTGCCACCGGTGCCCATGGTCAACCAGACTCTGCTCTGCAACATGGCCTTTTCCGCGCCGTCAGCCTTGGCAATACTCAACAGCCATTGGTGCCCTCCGGAATAGATACTCACTTGTTGGGTCCGATGATGGGCCAGTGGGGAGGGATCGTTGCCGCTTTGCTCACTGTCATAAAGCAGGGTGGCCAGGGTGGCCGTCGCGCCATCATGGATTTGCAGGTGGAGGTGTTTCTGCCCCACCAAGCGGCCTTGTTCCAGAACGCCCGCCATCAGGTCGTTCATCCGATACGGACTGTAAACCCAGCCGATGAGGGCGGCGCGACGCTCGGCCAGCGTGGCGCGAGCGGACCCTATCTGATAGACAGGCGCATACATCAAAGTGCCGGCCTGAACGTCTTGGCCGTTTTCCTGCACCAGCTTGACCTTGCCGGAAAGGGTGGCCTGATCCTCATCCCGAGCCGTTTCCATGGCCGCGCGGCGCACCGGTTCGGTGAACATGTCGTAGCCGAAGGCGCGCAGGTTTCTGCCGGCAAAGGGTTCGAGGAAGGCAATCGAGGTGTAACTTTCCCGCGCCCCCTCCGGCCACACCCGATACTCGGGAAAGCCCTCGGCACGCACTGCTCGCACATGTGCGGCCAGTTGCTGGCTGGGCACCCACATGGCAAAGCCGAGACCTTGGATGCCGGGTAGCTTCTGGTTGACCTTCTGGCGTTCGACGAATTCGTGCCACTCCACACGGCTGACGCCATCCGTGTCGGCGAAGAATGCCGCAGCGCTGCGCAGGATCTGCTCGTGGGCGCGGAGCCGCTCCTCTATCCTGGTTTGAATTCTCTGACAATCGGAATCAAACGCCAGTCTGGCGTCCGTCTCCCCGTCGAATTTAAACGTCTGCGCCAGCCAACCCGTAACAACCAGCCCCCCACCTAACATTAGCAAGATCAGCCACACCCAGCCCCCCCCACCGCGCAGGATACCGCTGCCATGCGGGTGCGGCCGGAGTTCTGCCGCCGCGCAATCCACGGCGTCTTGGGTTGAGGCAGAATTCATAGGTCAGGCCGCTCCGGCTGGCAATGGGATGTTTCCATGGGAAAAGAGACGTTGATCACAAGCCCGCGCCGCACGCCGTTGCGCACCGTGACGCTGCCGTGGAAAAGCCGGATGATGCGGCTGGCCAAGGCCGCTCCCAAACCAAAATCGCCCGCTTCCTTGAGCAGCTCGCGTTGGCCGCCGATCTCAAAAAATGTCTCAAGCGCGGCGGTGGAGAGGGCGGCACCTTGGGTGATAATATCCACACTCGCCTGCCCGGCAGCGACCTGCGCCACCAGCGTGAGAGGTTCTCCCGCTGCCACACAATGGGTGGCCGTCAGCAGCAGCTCGGTGAAGGCGCGCACGAGCAATCCCGGCTCCCCGCTGATGATCAGCTCATCCGCCGCGTCGAGGGCGGCGTTGATTGTGTTAGAGCGAGTCTGGCTGGCCACCACGTCCAACGCGCTCTGGAGCACCTGTCTCAAGCGCACCGGTGTGCCTGTAAACCCCTCCTGCTCCACGTTGATGTGTGCAAGGGTCTGCGCGTCATTCATCAGTTTCTCGATGCGCTGGCAGGACGCGTCGAAGTCCGGGCGCAACGCGTAATGCTCCGAGGCGGGCGGCAAGTCAGCGAACAAGAGCTCTGCGATGCCGATGATGCCATTGAGCGGCGTGCGCATCTCGTGGGACAACACGTTGAGCCACTGGCTTTTGGCCTCATCCCAGATTTGCAGACGGCGGTGCGCCTCGGTCAGATCCAGCATGCGCTGCGCCACGAGTTCTTCCAGATGGAGTTGGAACCACCGTAAATGCAAATGGGTGTCGATGCGCGCCAATACCTCAGCCTCTGCAAAGGGCTTGGTCACATAATCCACGCCCCCGGCATCAAAGGCTCGCAGCTTGTCGGATGGCTCGGTAAAGGCACTCAGAAAAATGATGGGGATCCCGCGCAGTTGCTCGTCCGCCTTGAAACGGCGGCACGCCTCGTAGCCATCCATGCCCGGCATCTGGATATCCAGCAGCACCAGGTCAGGCAATTCAGCATGGGCGGCAGCCAGTGCCAGCGCACCGCCCGGCAGGGCCCGCACGCCCAATCCCGCCCCGCTCAACATCTCGCCCAGCACGTTGAGGTTGCCGGGTTCGTCATCGACGATCATAATGGTGGCTCGTGGAGCGCCAGGAGTTTTCATAAGGTGGTTCTCGGGATTGACTCTAACATACAACGCAAGCGCTCATAATTGTAAGCATCCACCAGCATGCGCAGCCCGGCGGCCAGCCCGGCATGCTCGCTCTCAATCCCTGCTAGCAAGTCCCGCAATTGTTGGATATCGCCGCGGTGCAGCGCTTGCGCGAGAAGTTGGCACGTTGCGTCCGGCAGACAGGTCAAGGCTGCGGCATCCAGCAGGGGCGGCGGCGGAGGCGCGGCTTGGTCCGTATCGTGAACGTAACGGACCCCGACGACGCGACCGATTTCCGCGAGCAACTGTTCGCGGCGCACGGGTTTGGAGATATAGCCATCCGCGCCGATGGCCAGCGCCTGGGCCTTCTCGTCGGCAACCCCGGAGGCGGTCACCACCAGCACCGGCAAATTGCGCCCGCCAGGCAGTTGGCGCAACAGGGTAATGGCTGCGTAACCATCCATCCCCGGCAGCCGCTTGTCCATGAGCACCAGATCCAGATCATTGGCCCGCTGCAACCGATCAAGGGCTTGCGCCGCGCTGTCCACGGCTTCGACGCTGAATCCGGCCGCCATGAGCATGACGCTGAGCATGTCGCGATTATCGGGTTCATCATCGACCACCAACACCCGGCACGCCCGCTCATCGGCCGCCAAGCGCAGCACGCCTCCCCAGTGGAGCGGGGCGACAACTCCGCCACTTGCCACGGCGGCATGGAACGTGAAACGGAAACGACTGCCCGTGCCGGGGTGACTGGTGACGGAGACCTCACCGCCCAGGGCCCGTGCGTAACGCCGGCTCAAGGGCAGGCCCAAGCCGGTGCCCTTGTCACTCCGCGTGCCGTGTTGGGCTTGCTCGAAGATATCGAAAATGCGCTCCAGTTCGTCGTTGTCGATGCCCCGCCCCGTATCCTCGACGTCCACGGTCAGCGTGAGATCTTTCTTCACAGAGCAAGGCACCATGGCGGCGGACACCCGCACGCCGCCCTTGACGGTGAACTTGAAGGCATTACCGACGAGGTTGACGAGGATTTGTCGCACCTTGCCGGGATCGCTGTGAATGAATTGCGGAACATCCGGGGCATGCGCCAGCTCCAGCGTTAACTCCTGCGCCTGCGCGTGCCGCACAAACATCAGCCGCACATCCTCCAGCACCTGATAGAAATCAAAGTCGCAGGGTGCCAGCGGGGGCACGCACGCGTCGCTGCGCACCAACTCCAGCAGATCGGTGAGCAATTCGAGCAGATGCTCGCCGCTGCGGCTGATCGCGCTGAGCCGCGTGCTGTTCGGGCACTCCCGGCACTCGCGTTGCATGATCTGCGCGTAGCCGAGCACGGCGTTGAGGGGCGTGCGGATTTCGTGCGACATGTTAGCCAGGAACAAGCTTTTGGCCATGGCTGCGGCTTGCGCCGCATCGCGGGCTTGAATCAAATTTTGCTGGAGGTTGCGGGCTTCGCACTCATTGACGCTGCGGGCTTCAAGGTTGGCGAACAATTCGGCCAGCACACGCAGCAAGGCCACCTCCTCGGTGCGCCACACCCGCTCCTCGCGCACCGCGTCAAAGCCCACAAAGCCAAGACATGCCTGCCCCTGCATTAGCGGCAGGGTGATGAGTGAGCGAATTCCCTGCGGTTCGAGTATTTGGCGCAGAACCCCCGTGCTCGGCAAGGCAGCGACGCTGGGGATATGCATGGCCTCGCCCTGGCGGTGCGCCGTCACCCAAGCCGGCAGCAGTGCGTTGGGAATGGCTTGCAGATTGTCGATCTCCGGGGCGATGTCCGGGCCACACCATTCGTGGGTGTTGTGCATGATATCGGCGGCGAAGTCGTAGGCGAACAGATAGGCTCGATCCGCTTCAATGAGCCGCCCCATGGTGGCCAGCGACTCGTTAATCGCGGTGTCCTGGTGCTCCGTCGGCACGTTGATAAAATGGGTGGCCAGATGCATCAACTCGCGCTGAATCAGCGAGAGTCTGGCCAGTTCGGCCTCGGCACGCTTGCGCTTGGTGATGGCCTCCTTCTCCTCGGTCAGGTTTTTGCAGACCCCAAAGAGGCAGTTTGCCCCATTCCACTTGCCAAACCACACGCGGGTCTCAACCGGCACCAACTCCCCGTCCTTGCGCGCCAATGGCAGCGGGCAACTTTCCCGCTCGCCGCGCAACATCGCACCAAAAATCGCCTCAGCTTCCTGCCGCATGTCCGCCGGATGCACGTCGAGCAGGTGCATATCCCGGATTTCGTCGGACGTGTAGCCGAGGCTGCGGGTGACGGCGGCGTTGGCGAATAGCACCCGGCCCTCGGGCGTGCTCACCAAGAGCATGTCGGTAATAGTCTCGAAAAACGTGCGGAAATTCGCCTCACTCTCGCGCAGGGCCTCCTCGGTGTGACTGTTCAATGGGTTTTGACTGGTCATAATCAGCTCGTCATTTGCCCTCTGGGCGTGCCGGCACTCTTGCCCGCATCCGTGTGCTGCGCAACACCTAATGCGGCATGGGCAAGTCCATGGGGCGTGATTCCAGTGCTTCCCATTTCCAAAACAGCGGCTAGAGTGGGCGCCCGCACATGACTGACATGAACGCATCCCCGATCCGGCGCATCTCCGGACTCACGGCCACCTCCATCGTGGTGGCCAATATCATTGGCGTTGGTATTTTCACCAGCCTCGGGTTTCAGGTCGGCGGCTTGCCCAGCGGCTTTGCCATCCTGATGCTGTGGTTGGTCGGCGGCGTGTGCGCTATGTGCGGCGCGCTCTGTTATGCGGAATTGGCCACCGCCTTGCCAAGGTCGGGTGGCGAGTATCATTTCCTGGGCACTATCTATCATCCGTCACTGGGCTTCATGGCCGGCTGGATTTCCGCCACCGCGGGCTTTGCGGCACCGGTGGCCTTATACGCGATGGCCTTCGGCACCTACCTCCACGGCGTCGTGCCCGGCGTGCCGCCGCTGGCGGCCTCGCTGGCGGTAGTGTGGCTGGCCACGCTGCTGTTGTTAGGCGAGGTCAAGCTGGTTAGCGCGTTTCAAAACGCCTCAACGCTGCTGAAGGTGGCTTTAATAATCGGGTTGATTCTAGCGGGATGTTTCATGGGGGAGGTGCAACCGGTGTCGTTTTTGCCGCAAGCGGGTGATGGCGGGCGGATTGTCAGCGCGCCCTTTGCGGTGAGTCTGGTGTATGTGATGTTCGCCTATTCGGGGTGGAATGCTTCGACCTATATTGCGGGCGAAGTGCGCAATCCGTCACGCACGCTGCCGCTTTCGGTGGGACTCGGCACCTTGTTAGTGATGGTTTTGTATCTGGCGGTTAACGCGGTGTTCCTGCGCAGCACCCCGATGGCGGAGATGAAGGAAATGCCCGACAAGGTGGCGGTCGCCCTAACTGTCGGACCGCATTTGTTCGGCGCGGCCGGGACCCGCATCATGGCGGGCCTGATTTGCGTGGGACTCATATCGACCATCAGTGCCTTGATGTGGATCGGCCCGCAGGTGACGGTGGTCATGGGGGAGGATCTGCGCGGCTTGCGCTGGTTTGCCGCCAGAAACCGGCGTGGCACCCCGGTGCGTGCCACCTTGGCCCAATTCGGGTTGGTCAACTTGTTTTTGCTCACCTCGAGCTTTGATCAAGTGGTCAACAGCGCCATGTTCATCCTGCAACTGTGCTCGTTTCTAACGGTCATGGGGGTGTTCGTGCTGCGCTATAGGCGGCCGGACTTGAAGCGACCCTATCGGACCTGGGGCTACCCGGTCACGCCGCTGGTGTTTCTCGCAGTGTCGGTATGGATGCTCTGGCACCTGCTGTGCTCCAGACCCACCGAGTCGCTCATCGGTTTAGGCACCGCCGCCGTCGGCCTCATCCTCTACTTGCTTTCCGCGAGAAATGCTCCAACATCCAGCCCAACCCCTACCCACCATGAGCCGAATTAACCGATCCATTGCAGTGACAGGCGTCGCGTGCCTGTTAGCCGCCCACGTGCTGGCCCAAGATCCACAACCCGCACCAGTGGCCATCCCGGTGGCTGCCGCGCCAGTGGCCGCGGCTAATCCGCTCAACGACACCGCGCGCCTCTTGGCCGGCATGCCGCCGTCCGCCGACCCGATCATGGCGGAGTTGATCAAGGAAAGTTCGTGGCAACAACACGCGAAGTTTTTCGACACGGCGTGGGCGAACTTGGAAAAAAATCAAATCTCTAAAGTGCGGGCCTGGGCCCGGACTAACATTCCTGACGCCTTCGCCGCCAAGGGCACCGCGTTCTATATGTTCAGCGGCCCGGATTTCCTCTACGCCGACACGTTTTTCCCCCAAGCCGACACTTATGTCCTGTGCGGCATCGAACCGATCGGGCCGTTGCCGGATGTGTCCAAGCTGCCGCCGCACGCGCTGGGCGGCGAGTTGCACGCGCTCCAGGCGTCGCTCAATTCCGTGCTCAACCTGAGCTTTTTCATCACCAAGAAGATGAAGGATGATTTCCAGAACCACACCTTGAAAGGCACTCTGCCGGTTCTCTATATTTTCCTGGCACGCTCGGGCATGACCCTCACCGATGTGAGTTATGTGGGACTCGATGCGGACGGCGTGCTCACTCCCCAACAAGACGCCACCCGCAGCGCCAAGGCCACCGCTCCCGGCGTGCGCATCCATTTCCTGGCCGCCGGGTCCACCACGCCGCGCACCCTGTATTATTTCAGCACCGATATCTCGGACGGCGGCTTGAAGCAAAGCGGATTCCTCAAGTTCTGCAAAACCCTCGCTCCCGGCATTAGTTGCGTGAAGTCCGCCTCCTACCTCATGCATGAAAGTTATTTCTCCGCAATTCGCGCTTTCTTGTTAGAAAGCTCGACCACCCTGGTGCAGGATGACTCCGGCATCCCGGTTTCCTTCTTTGCGGCCGATACCTGGAAGATGGCGTATTTCGGCAGCTATCCCGGGCCGATCGCCTTGTTCAAGAACTGCTTCCAACCGAAACTGGCGGAGGCCTATCGCACGACCAAGCCGGAACCGCTCAACTTCGGCATCGGCTACCGCTTCCGCGCCGGCGAGTCCACCCTGATGGTCGCCACACGCAAGCCGGCAACCGGCACCGCGCCGCTACCCAAGAGTGAACCTGACGCGCTCGCGCCGCGGGCAGTGGTGGTGCCGGCACCGTAAGCTGCGGCCATTCTAACATGCCGGTGCCGGGAAGAGACTTGTGCGCCGGGCCGATCCATGCATGATCGCCGTCTATGAGCGATTGGAATTTCATGACTGTGATCATTGTCCTCGGCGTGTTTGCGCTGTGGAAGCTGGACCTGGCCGCCACCCTGCTCAACCTCAAGACCTTCCCCGCCAGTGTCCCGCCGGACCTCGCCGACCTCATGAGCACCGAGAAGCTCGATAAGTCGCGCGACTATCTGCGCGTCAACGCACGCTTCGGCATCCTGCAATCGAGTTTCTCGCTGACCGTGTTGCTGTTGTTCTGGGGCCTGGGTGGCTTCGGTTGGCTCGACGGATTGGCGCGCGCATGGACCACCTCGGAATTGACCGCAGGGCTGGTTTTCCTTCCCTTGTTAGCCATCGGCCAAAGCCTGCTCGGTCTGCCATTTGAGGTGTATGACACCTTTGTCATCGAGCAGGGCTTCGGCTTCAACCGCGCCTCGCCGCGCACCTTTATCCTCGACCGCCTCAAAGGGTTGTTGCTGGCCGCGTTGCTGGGCCTGCCGCTGCTGGCCGCCGTGTTGTGGATTTTTAGCAACGTCGCCCATGCCTGGTTGTGGGCCTGGGCGGTGGTGACCACATTTCAACTCATTCTCACCTACCTCGCGCCGTCGTGGATCTTGCCGCTGTTCAATAAGTTCACCCCAATGCCGGAGGGCGATCTCAAACAGGCGATCGAGGCCTTGGGCGAGCGCTGCCAGTTCCCTCTCTCAGGCGTGTTTGTCATGGACGGCTCGAAGCGCTCGACCAAGGCCAATGCCTTCTTCACCGGCCTGGGTAAACGTAAGAAAATCGCGCTCTTCGACACCCTGCTGGAAAAAAGCCGCACGGACGAGTTGCTCGGTGTGCTGGCCCATGAGATCGGTCATTTTCGCTGCGGCCACATCAAACAACGGCTCGCGGTGGGCATCTTGCAAAGCGCCGTCATCTTCTTTCTGCTAGGCCTGGCCACCGCCCCGCAGGGCGCCTTCGCCCGCGTCCTCTTCGATGCCTTCGGCGTGCCCGCCATCTCGCCCCACGTCGGGCTTGTCCTCTTCATGATCCTGCTCGAACCCGTTAGTAAGTTGTTAGGTGTGCTCGCCAACGCCTGGTCGCGCAAGCACGAATTCGAGGCCGACGCCTATGCCGCCAAGGTCACCGGCAACGGTGGAGCCCTCGGCGAGGCGCTCAAAAAACTCTCCGTCGATCACCTGTCGCATCCCGCTCCTGCCGCCTTGCGGGTGTGGCTGGATTATTCGCATCCGCCGCTGCTGCAACGCCTCGCTGCGCTGCGCAAACAGGCAAGCTGCCAGGCAAGCCCATAAACTTGGCTGCGCTGCTTGCCTGCGAGAAAATTCCCACTAGTCTGCCAGACAGTTTCCGCCATGCATCTGCTCCTCATCGGCCACGGCTACTTGGGCCAAGCCATCACCCGCGAGTTCCGCCAGACCGGTTGGGACGTCACGCCTGTTTCGCTCGGCGGCGAGAATGGTGTGACCGCCTGTGATGTGGGTGCCGCGCACGCCGTGACGGCACTGCGCGGCGCGTGCGCGCCGGACCTCATCATCCATTGTGCCGCCTCCGGCCGTGGCGGTGCGGCAGCCTATCAACATGTGTATGTCGATGGTTGCCGCCATCTGTTGAACACTTTTTCCGGCATTCCCCTGATCTTTACCTCCAGTTCCTCAGTCTATGCCCAAACCGACGGCTCGGTGGTCACGGAAGATAGTCCCACGCTGCCGACCCGCGACACCGGACATCTATTGTTAGAAGCCGAGGCCGTCACGCTTGCCGGCGGCGGGATTGTCACCCGCCTTGCGGGCATTTACGGCCCAGGCCGCAGTGTGATCCTGAAGAAGTTTCTCGATGGAGAGGCCGTCATCGAAGACGATGGCGGGCGCTATCTGAACCAAATCCACCGCGACGATGCCGTGAGCGCCATCCATCATCTCGCGACCCACACCGCGGCGTATCGTGGCGAGGTTTTTAATGTCAGTGACTCCGCCCCGCTGACCCAGCTCAGTTGCTACCAACACCTCAGCGCGCTATTCGGGCTGCCGCTGCCGCCAAGCGCCCCACGCGACGTCAACCGCAAGCGCGGCTGGACCCACAAACAAGTCTCCAATGCCAAGTTGCAAGCCACCGGTTGGTGCCCGCAATTTTCCTCGTTTCTGACTGCGGCACCAGCCATCGCCCGCACTCTCTGAGCGCGGTGCCTCAGCCGGTGAAATATAGATACGCGCCGAGGATGCAGGCGAGGATCATCACCGATCCTAACACATCCATCCAATTCCAGCTCGCACGGGTGAGTGCCTTGTCCTCGGCGCTGGCTGTGGCAAAGGTCAGCCCTTGGATTTGCGGTTGATTGGGTTCTTCTGTTAGATAGCTGACCGTCACCATCACCACCGCCGACACCACGGTGATGAGGATGCTGAAATACTGGAAGTTGATATTGTTGATGATCCACAGGAACGAGCCATGGTCATATTCCTTGAACATGCCGAGCGTGATGGGCGTGTCCACCGCCATGCGGAAGATGCCGACGATAAAACCGATGACCATCGCCCAAAAACAGCCGTGCTTGTTGAGGCGTTTCCAAAACACGCCGAAGAAAAACACCACGAAAATTGGCGGCGCGAGATAGCCCTGCACCGATTGCAGATATTCATAAAGGCCGTGCGCACCTTTGACCACGGGAATCCACAGCAGCGCGATGATCACCATTCCCACAGTGGCAAGCCGGCCCATTCTAACCAATTCAGACTGGCTCGCCAGGGGCCGGAGCTTTTCATAGATATCTACCGTAAACAGGGTGGAGCAGGCATTGAACACGCCGGCGAGCGACCCCATCAGCGCGGAGAGCAAGCCGGCCACCACGATGCCGCGCAGCCCGGCCGGCAGCAGGTATTGCACCATCATGGGGAAGGCTCCTTGCGAACCTTTCTCGGCGAAGGCCGCGGTCATTTCCGGAATCACATCCTTCTTGACCAGCGCATAACAAATCAGCCCGGGAATGATGAACAAGTATACCGGAAATAACTTCAGAAAGGCGGCGAAGATGCTGCCCTCGCGGGCAACCTTTTGGTTAGGGGCACCGAGCGCGCGCTGGACGATGTATTGGTCGGTGCACCAATACCACAGGCCGATGACCGGCGCGCAGATTGCCATGCCGAGCCACGGGAAGTTGTTGTTGAAATACCACGCCTGTTTGACAATGCCGCCGGCCGCGTTGAACTCCCTGACCGGTGCCCACGAGGCGGCCTGGCCTGCCGGCACCAGCGGTTTCCACAGGTTGAACATGTCCGTGCCGCAGATGTGCCGCAACTCGCCCCACCCACCGAGCTTGTGCAAGCCGTAAAAGGTCAGCACCGCGGAACCGCCGATCAACACCACCACCTGCACCGCATCGTTGTAGGCCACCGCGCGCATGCCGCCGAGCGCGGTGTAAAGTCCGGTTAGCACAATCACCGCGATCGAGCCTATCCAAAAGCTGTCGATCACCGTGTGGCCGATGGTGATTTGCATTTCCGGCAGCAAGGTGCCGAAGACGATGCCGCCGGCGAAAATCCCCACTGCGATTTTCGACAGGATGAAGGTGATGATGGAAACGATCGAGAGCACGTAACGCGAGCCCACCGAGAAGCGCCGCTCCAGAAACTCCGGCATGGTGAACACCTGGGAACGCATGTAGAAGGGCACAAACACCCACGCCAACACCAGCAGGCACCAAGCGTGGAGTTCGTAGTGGGCGAGGGCCATGCCGTCCTTGGCTCCAGAACCGGCGAGACCCACGATGTGCTCGGACCCAATGTTGGAGGCAAAGATCGACGCCCCAATCACCCACCAGCCGAGATTGCGCCCGGCAAGGAAATAATCGGCCGCAGTATCCTTGTTTGTTCTAACAACCCAACACGCCACGCCCAGCAGGATGGAGAAATAGATGGCGATCATCAGCCAGTCGATAGGGGCCATGTGGCTGGTCACGGCGGCCAGTGGCGCGTGCGGCAGGTGGAGTTGCATGTTCGGGGTGTTGTATGTTAGATATCAGCGCAGCACGCGGGCACCGCCGCCGGCGAGGAGTTTTTCCACCTCCATGCGGGTGGCCATGGAGGTGTCCCCGGGCGTGGTGGAGGCCAAGGCACCATGGGCGGCACCGTAAGCGACGGCCAGTTGCGGGTCATTGAACTCCATGAAGCCAAATTGCAGGCCGCTGGCAAAACTATCGCCGCCACCGACGCGGTCGAGGATTTCGAGTCCAGGGTATTGGCGGCTTTCGTAAAACTGTCCGGCATGCCAGAGGATGGCGGACCAGTCGTTGTTAGTTGCGGTGATGACGCGGCGCAGGGTGGTGGCAGCCACCTTGAAGTTAGGGAAGTCCTTGACTGCGGTTTCAATCATCGCTTTGAACGCCCCGGTCTCGATGGCGGTCAGATGAGAGTCGCCGCCCGCAACCTCGAAGCCTAGCGAAGCGGTGAAATCCTCCTCATTGCCGAGCATCACGTCCACATATCTGGCAATCTCACGGTTGACCTCCCGCGCCTTGGCCAGTCCGCCGATGGTCTTCCACAACGACGGGCGATAGTTGAGGTCGTAGGAAACCACGGTGCCGTGTTTGTTAGCCGCCTTGACCGCCTCCACGGTGAGCGCGGCGGTGCTCGCCGAGAGTGCGGCGAAGATCCCGCCGGTATGGAACCAGCGCACGCCAAGCTCACCGAAGAGGTGATCCCAATCGATGTCGCCGGGTCGGAGTTGTGAGGCTGCGGTGTTGCCGCGGTCGGGGTTGCCCACCGCGCCGCGGATGCCGAAGCCGCGCTCGGTGAAATTGAGGCCATTTCTAACTGTGCGACCGATGCCGTCATCGCCGCGCCACTGGATGAATTCGGTGGCCACGCCGCCCTGCATGATGAAATCCTCGATGAGGTGGCCGATTTCATTATCAACCAGGGCCGTGCACACCGCCGTCTTGTAACCGAAGCATTTGCGCAATCCGCGCGACGTGTTGTATTCGCCGCCGCCCTCCCAAGCAGTGAAGGCGCGGGCGGTGCGGATGCGGCCCTCGCCCGGGTCGAGGCGGAGCATGATTTCACCCAGTGAGATTTGATCGAACGCGCAGGCGGAGGTGGGTTTGAGTGTCAGGGCCATGGTTGGTGGTGGTGTGTTAGAATGGGTCTTGTAAAGTGCCATCCGGCGTGCTGGCCATGGTTGGGATCACAGCCTCAGACTCAGCCGCCCGGTGTCTCACCTGCCGCCGCCACCGGGATTTCCGTATCGTTGCCAGGTCTGCCCCACCGGTTTGGGATTGATCCCGAAGGAGAGGAGCCATTTCTCATTATCGATGGCCTGTCTGGCGTCAGCGCGCAGGGAGTTGGCCAGATCGGGTTGCCCGCCCTGTTCGGCGGCGGCGGCACCGTCCCGGAGCTTGGCAAGATAGGCGACGCGGATCCGGTTCACATCGGCCAGGAACGCGGCGTCGATCTGCTCTTGTTTTTTGGCGGAAACCTCGGCTATGTTGGACATCTGACTGGACATCGAGAGGCCGCTTTCCCGCGGAATGGAGCTGGGGACGCGCGCGTTTCTAACAGTTGCCTTGAGTTTGGCAACGTGCGGCTGCCAGGCGGCCTGCTCGGATTTGAACTGACCGCGGAGCCACTCATCGAGCAGGCTGTTGAACGAGTTAATATTGACGGCAAGCTGCTCCGCGCGTTTTTTATCCGCCGCTACCACCAGTTCCTTGGCGCGCATGGACAAGTTATCAATATCACTGTTAGGAGACGCGGTGCCTTGCGGGCGCGTCGGGGGGTATTGCGGGCGCGTCGGGGTGTATGGGGAGGGGGATGGCTTCTCCTTGGCAGGGGCGGGTGTCTTGTTAGGAATGGCGGGCGCGACCGGTTGGCGCGCCGGTCCGTTCTCTTGGGGCCGGGGTGTCTTTGCCGAGCCCTCCTGAAGGCGCTTATATTCCTCCAGAGTTTGAGCGTTTTTCTCGGCGATTATCGTCATTTCCTTGTCATGGGCCACTTTGACCTTCCAGAAGTATACGGACAGGCCGATGACCCCAACCAGGAAAAGGTATTGGAGGAACGTGGCAATCCCGGATCCCTGAGGCCGAGCCTGCACCTGGGTGGCGACATTGGCCGCCGGGGCTTTGGACTTGGCTGACGTCAGGGGTGGCAGCGGCACGCCCTTGGTTTGGGGTGCCGGGGCGGGCATGACGGCCTTGCGCTTGACCGAGGAATCCTTGGAAACAAGCCATTCCGCAAGGGCCGTGCTGAATGCGTGGGCGTCCTGATAGCGGCAAGCCGGATCCTCATGGGTGGCACGGCGCCAGATGACATCAATGCCCGGCCCGCAGCCACAACGCGACGATGGCGGAGGGGCACCGGATTCCTGCCCGTGGCCGGTGACCAGTTCATAGAGAATGACCCCGACGGCATACAGATCGGAGCGCCGGTCTGCAAAATGGGGGTGGTGGATGACTTCGGGTGCGGTGTATCCAGGCGTGCCCATCACCAGGCCGGAACCGTCGGATTCAACCAGCCGGGCCAACCCGAAATCGCCGATTTTCGGCTCGACCTTGGCGGTGAGTAAAATGTTAGCTGGCTTGATGTCGCGATGGATGATGCCATTTTCATGGGCGTGGCCCAGCCCTGCACAGATGCCCTGAATCAATTGGGCCGCCTGCACCGGGTCCACCTGTCGCCCATAGGAGGAATGATAGAGAGATTTGCCCGGCACATATTCCATGACAATGTAGAGCATGCCATCGACCGCCCCCGAGTCATACACGCCGATGAGATTCGGGTGGTTGAGTCTGGCCATGGCGCGGGCTTCGGTTTCGAAGGACTGACGGAACAGGGGATCCGAGCCGAATTCGCGCGGCAGAATCTTGATGGCGACATCGCGGGCCAGCGAGCGTTGTTTGGCCTTATAGACCGCGCCCATGCCACCTTTGGCCACGAGTCCCTCGATGTCGAATGCGGGCAACAAACGTCCAAGATCTTCGAGCGAAGGATCGTTGAATGATGGATGGGACATGCGAATGCGCAGGTGGGGCTGACGCAGCCTAGCATCCCACGCGGGACAACGAAACAAAATTTCACCGGCTTTTCAGGCGAATGTGCCGCTGCATTGTCTTGATTTATCATCCCCGTGAATTACCCTCAGCGCGACCGGACGGGTGGAACACCACGGGCGATGCCGCCCCCTCCCGCCCCGGATATCTTCCATGCCCGATCCAACTGTCATTACCCTGCAAATTTGTTTCGCCAGCGCGCTGGGGATTTTTGTGCTGGTCTCAATCGTTAGGGCCCTCAGGGCGCGGCGGGTGGCACCCGATCTAACAGATTCGGAGCCTCCAGTAACGGATTCCTGTGCTAACCTGACAGTATCCGCCAGCATGCCCCCTCCGCTGCCGGTGGGACGGGTGGCCACCTGGCCCTACGTGGGCATCGACCTGCTGTGGGTGGGTTTCATCTTCCTGACGTTTTTTGCGCTCAGCGTCGGCACGGCCCGCATGGCGGCGACCCAAACGGAGATCGTCATCAGCGTGCAGGGCCTGATCCAATCCATCGGCTTCCAACTGGTGCTGGCCGGCCTGACCCTGGGGGTGATGGTGTGGCGGATCCGCCCGATTGCCTGGCTGGGTTTGCGCTGGAAGGGCTGGATCTGGGTGTTTTTGATGGCTCCTGCCGGGGTTGCCGCGATGTGGTTGCTGAGCGCAGGGCTGTATGCCGCAGGCTATATGCAATGGCTGGATTCGCTCGGCGTCGAACCCATGCAAGATAGCGTGAAACTGCTGCAAACCACCCGCGATCCCCTCGCCTTGGGCCTGATGGCGGTCGCCGCCATGCTGGTGGCCCCGCTCTGTGAGGAACTCGTTTTCCGCGGCTACCTCTACCCCGCCGCTAAAAAATTTGCCGGGCCCTGGGTGGCAGGCGCTTGCTCCGCGCTGGTCTTTGCCGCCGCCCACGGCAGTCTGGCACCGTTGGTTCCGCTGTTCTTTTTCGGCTGCTTACTGGTTTTGGCCTACGAGCGCAGCGGTTCGCTGTGGGCTCCCATTGCCATGCATTGTTGTTTCAACTCGACCACTGTCACCATTCAAGTCGTTGCCCGCCTCTGCCATTTTCCCCTCTCTCCAGACCTGTGATCCGTCTGTCCGATATTGGCGAAGACGCGCTCATCCAGCGCCTTATCCGCCTGCTGCCGCGCGATCCAAACCCTAGCGCCGGCCCCGGTGACGATTGCGCGGTGATCGATCTTGGCCCCAGTCATGACAGACTCCAATTGCTCAAAACCGACGCCCTCGTCGAACATGTCCATTTTCTTCCCGCCGCCCCGCCGCGGGCGGTCGGCTGGAAAGCTGCGGCCCGGGTCGTCTCCGACTTCGCCGCCATGGGCGGGCATCCGGAACACTTCCTCATCACCCTCGCCCTGCCACCGCATACCCCTGTAGCGTGGGCGGAAGACCTCTATCGCGGCATCGGCGATTGCCTTGAACGCTTCGGCGGCGTCCTCGCCGGCGGCGAAACCTCCAGCGTCCCACCTCACTCCGCAGCTGTCATCGCCGTCGCCGCCACCGGCTCGGTCCGCCGCACCCATCTCACCCTCCGGTCCACCGCCTGTCCCGGCCAGGCCCTCCTCGTCACCGGCGCCCTCGGCGGCGCCCACCTCGGCAAACATCTCACGTTCACCCCGCGCCAGAAAGAAACCGATTGGTTGGTATCCAATTTCAAGCCGGCGGCGATGATGGATTTATCGGACGGGTTGGGGCGGGATTTGCCGCGCATGGCGGCGGCCAGTGGGTGCGGGTATGAGGTGGTGCGTGGGGAGTTGCCGGTGACGGCCGGGTGCACAGTGGAGCAGGCGCTGGGGGAGGGGGAGGATTTTGAGATTCTGCTGGCGCTGGAGGCGGCTGCGGTGCCGGGGTTGCTGGCGGCGTGGGGGCAAGCGTTTCCGGGTTTGGCGCTGACCCGGGTAGGGCAATTGGTGGCGGCGGGAGCGGGTGAGTCGCTGCACGGCGGGTGGGAGCATTTTTCCAAACCCAGGGCATGGTGAAGAGTGCAAGCGATGGAGGTGGCGTGAGCGAGGCGGAGGAGCGCGCATTTTTGGACTTCCAAAGCACGGAAAAGAGTGCGTCGCAACGCACGCTGGTGAATTATCGGGAGTGCCTCGCGGCGTATCGAGCGTGGCGCGGCGCGAGCTTCAGCGGTTGGCGGGAGGCGAGCGCTGATGATTTCCGGGATTATCTTTTTGCGCTGCTGAAGCGCGGGTTGCAGCGCTCGACCATTCGCTTGCGTTTTGCCGCGCTGCGTTCGTTCTACAAATACCTGGTGTTGCGCCGCGGTCTGGCCCGCAGCCCGGTGGCGGAAGTTCTGCTGCCCAAACCGGCGCGCGGCCTGCCGGTGGTTCTGAGCATCGCCCAAATTGACGAACTGCTGACCCTGCCGCTGCGCTTGCCCTTGGATAAGAAGACGCCCGTGTGGCTGCCCCTGCGCGATGCGGCGATTCTTGAACTTTTTTATTCCAGCGGGTTGCGGATTGCCGAGTTGTTAGCACTGGAGGTCAAGGACGTGGATTTTATCGGTGAAACTGTCCGCGTAATCGGCAAGGGCGCGAAGCAACGCATCGCGCCCGTCGGTGGCCCGGCGCTTGCGGCAATCCAGCGCTACCGGCAGGAGGCGCTGGTCACTTCCGGCCCGTTGTTTCTGAGCAAACTGCGGCGGCGTATCACCCAGCAAGCCGTGGATCAATTGCTTAGAAAATACCTCAAACACAGCAGTATCCCGTTTGGGATCAGCCCGCACAAACTGCGCCACAGTTTTGCCACCCATCTGTTGGATGCCGGCGCGGACCTCCGCAGCGTGCAGTCCCTGCTCGGCCACGCCTCGCTCTCCACCACCCAGATCTACACCCACGTGACCAAGGAACGGCTCAAGACCGCCTACGACCACGCCCACCCGCGGGCCTGAGTGCCCTGCTGGATATGCCAAATTGCCGAGGTAAGCAGTTGCATTGAAGACCTTTCCATCGTAGTTGTCCCCGCTCTGCCGCTCCTTGTCATGAAATCGCCCCGCCACCTTATCACGCTTGCCGCCCCGGTGCTGGCGATACTGCTTGCCAGTTGTGCCACCAAGAAGCCCCCGCCCAGCGCCCCCGCCAAGTTCGTTAACCCTTATCCAGAGGGCACCTACCAACATTTCACAGCGGCACGCAACTACCCGAAAACCTACACCATTTGGAAAAACCAGGAAATCCTCTCCCGCACCAACCCCGGCAACTCCCATGTCCGCATCGACCTCACCCAACAACGCGGGTTCCTCATGAATGGTGACCAGGTCGCCCTGGACTATCCGATTTGCTCCGGTCGCCCAGGCCATGAGACGCCCACCGGAAACTTCAGCATTCTCGAAATGCTGGTGGAAAAACAATCCAATGTGTATGGACGCATCTACGACGCCGAGGACGTCTGCGTCAATAAGGATGCCGACATCACCAAAGACCCGGTCCCCGAGGGGGGGCGTTTCGACGGTGCTCCCATGCGCTACTGGATGCGCCTGACCAACGACGGCGTGGGCCATCACATCGCGCTGGTCCGCCGCGCGCCCGCATCCCACGCCTGCATCCGCGGCCCGGTCGGGGCCATTCCCATTGTCTATTCCAAAGTCAAACTTGGCACCAAGGTGACCGTGGAATAGGACGCGCCTCACCGCACCGCCATTGATTGTTAGACAGGGCGTTGGCAGGGCTGCCAAGCCGTGAAAATCCCCCTCGCGATGATGCCCCGCAACAAACCCGAAATCATGGCCCCGGCTGGCGACTGGACCAGCCTGCGTGCCGCGATCCATGCCGGTGCGGATGCCGTGTATTTCGGCCTGCGCGGCTTCAACATGCGCGACAATTCCAACAATTTCCGCGGGTCCGAGCTGGCACGGTTGGCCCGGACGTGCCAGCAGGCCGGGGTCCGCGCCTATCTCGCGCTCAACACCATCATTTACGAGAACGAAATTCCGCGCATTCAACGTCTGCTTGATATGGCTGCTGCCGCCGGCATTGATGCGGTTATATGTTGGGATATGGCCGTGATTGAAGCGGCCACCGCGCGCGGTCTGCCGGTGTTTCTCTCCACCCAGATGTCATGCGCCAACTCCGCGAGCCTGGCCGCGTTCTATCGGACGTTTGGCATCCGGCGCTTTGTGCTCGCCCGCGAGTGCTCGCTGGCGCATATCCGCGCCATCCGCCGCACCCTCCCCCGCCTGCTCGGCGCGGACGCCGCCCACATTGAACTCGAGGTCTTCGCCCATGGCGCGATGTGCGTATCCATCAGCGGCCGCTGCTTCATGTCGGAGTCCACAGTGGGCAAATCCGCCAACCGCGGCCAATGCACCCAGCCGTGCCGCCGTGCCTATCAAATCACCGGCAGCGATGACGACACGGCTTTCCGCCTGGGCGACGCTTATCTGCTTAGCCCGCAAGACCTGTGCACGCTCCCGTTCATCGAGCAATTGCTCGAGGCCGGCGTGAACAGCCTCAAGCTCGAAGGCCGCGGCCGCGCCCCGGAATACGTCAGCACCGTCACCTCCGCCTATCGCCGCGCCGTGGACTTTTATTGCGCCAACCGCCGCCGGCCCGGATTCCAACAGGATTTCCAACAACTCAAGGACTCCCTGATGGTGGAACTCGACGGCGTCTATCACCGCGGACGTGCGTCAGGGTTTTTCCTGGGTCGCCCGCTCGACCAGTGGACCGGCACCCCTAACAGCCAGGCCGTGGACAAAAAACTCCACGTCGGTGAGGTCGTCAAATTCTATCGCAAGGCCGGAGCCGTGGAGATCCGCGTTTGCGCCACGGAGTTTGCCCTGGGCGATGAGCTGCTCATCATGGGCCCCACCACCGGCGTCGTGCGCGTCCGCGTGACCTCCATCCAAATCGAGCACCAGCCGCAGTCGGCAGCCCGCCGCGGCCAAGCCGTCGCAGTCCAACTCGAAGCCACAGTGCGCCCCGGCGACCGCGTCTATCGGGTGACCCACCGGGAAAGATGAAGCATTATGTCGATTCTTCGGACTTGCCAAACCGGCGGCAGTGTGGCCAACTCTTGTGGTGAAAGCTTACCTTGATTTGATGCGGGATGTGTTGGCCCATGGCGAGGCGCGCCCGGACCGGACAGGGACTGGCACGCTGGCCGTGTTCGGGCGCCAAGTGCGCTACGACCTGCGCGAGGGTTTTCCGTGCGTGACCACCAAGAAGTTGCACCTGCGCTCGATCATTCATGAGTTGTTGTGGATATTGCGCGGGGAAACCAATACCCGTTACCTCAACGACCACGGGGTGACCATCTGGGATGAATGGGCGGATGCGGACGGCGAACTCGGGCCAGTCTATGGCAGACAATGGCGGGCGTGGCCGACTCCGGATGGCCGGACTATCGATCAGATGCACCTGCTGGTGGATGAATTGTTAGGAGATCCATATTCGCGGCGGCATATTGTCTCGGCGTGGAATGTGGGGCAGATCCATCAGATGGCGCTGCCGCCGTGTCACCTGTTATTCCAGTTTTTTGTGCACGCGCCGCGCGATGGCGGGCGGGCCGGGTTGTCGTGCCAACTTTACCAACGCAGCGCGGATTTATTTCTGGGGGTGCCCTTCAACATCGCCTCCTATGCCTTGCTCACGCAAATGGTGGCGCACGTCTGCGACTATGAGGCACGCGAGTTCATCCATAGCTTCGGCGATGTCCACCTTTACGCCAACCATCTGGAGCAGGTCAATCTGCAGCTCTCCCGCGAGGTCAGGCCGTTGCCCACGCTGTGGCTCAATCCGCTCGTCAAAGACCTCGATGCCTTCACCTTCGATGACATCCGCTTGGAAAACTACGACCCGCACCCGGCGATCAAGGCGCCGGTGTCCGTTTGAACGGAGCATGCAGCGGCACCTCACAGCGATAGTGGCGATGACGCCGGATCGGGTGATCGGGCGCGACGGGCAACTGCCATGGCACTTGCCGGAGGACCTGGCGTTTTTCAAGCGGACCACGCTCGGTCATCCGGTGGTGATGGGGCGCAAGACCTACGACTCGCTGGGCCGGCCGCTGCCCAAGCGCCGCAACATCGTGCTCACCCGCGATCCGAATTGGTCGGCACCGGGCGTGGAGGTGATTCATGCTCCGGCGGAGTTGGCAGAATTGCCCGGGTTGGAACTGCGGGTGTTCGTCATCGGCGGGGCGGAGGTCTATCAGGCGTTTCTGCCGCTGCTGGATGATTTGTTAGTAAGCCACGTGTTTGGGAAACACGCGGGAGACACCCGCTTCCCGGAGTTCGCCGCCGCCTTCCCGAGGTGCGAGTTGCTGGAAATTCACCCGGACTTTGAAGTGCGCCGCTGGTGGCGGGGGTAGGAAATCACTGGCATCAACCACGTGCATCTGCGGCGGCGTTTGCTTTCCCGGGTCCCTGCCCACCGCCGCCTACACCGTCACGTCCCGATTGAAGAACACCTTGATGAATTTCATGCCCTTGGTGTCGTCGTAGCCGCGCTCGATGACGGCATCGGGCTTGCCGGCCAATGCAGGCTTGAGATGAATTTCCACGCCGGTGTCGAGTTTGATGACGGCACTGACTTTCTTTTTTGCCTTGGTGACGTCTTTCTTGGAGATGTCGAACGAGTCGTCGAGTCGGTGGCCTTGTTCTTTCTCGATTTGCGCGCGGTGGGCGGCGAACCGAGCAGCTGCGGCCGGGGTCTTGAGCACCTGCTCCTCGAATTCCTGCAGGCTGAATTTTTCCTTGTCCTCAAAGTAGCCGAGCGCGTTGCGGGCGGCGGTGCAAGGTTCCCACGGCGGGGCGTCATCGTTGCGGGCTTGCGCCTTGGCTTCCTCCTCGACAAAGGCCACCGCCATGCTGGCATATTTGTTAGTGAGGAACGGACTATCAGTGATGGGCACCACACCGAGGAAATCCCGCACCCAAAACCGTGAATCGGTGCCGGAGCGGTCGAAGATCAGAATATGATAGCCCTTTTGCGGCTGCTGGTTGAGAATGAGGCAACCCTTGTCAAGCTTGTCCGGATTGATCCCCTGCTCGGCTGACAACTGCAAATCGCCGTTACGGGTGGCAATGCTCAGGAATGGCACCACGCTTTCGGATTTTAGGATGCACAGGCCTTGGGTGAGTTCGCCGTTGACCTCGATGTCGCGGATGAGGCAAATGCAGAGATCTCCGGACTTGATGTTAGGATGGTTGGACTTGGAATACAGGCGCTTGGCGATGGCGCAACCTCTTTCTAACAAGCAGTCGGGGTCGGCGAAGATTGCGGTGGCGCAGGTGTTCATTTCATGCTGCTCCAAGGACGCATGATGACTGAAGCGGTGGCCGCCGAGGTTTTTGAACGGCTTGAGGAACAAGGCGGAGAGGGCCTCCTGGTCCTCGTCGGTGATGGTGCAGATCTGTTTCGACGTTAGCAGGGGTTCATCGCGTTGCGGGTGACCTACCTTGGCGAGGACGAGACCGGTGGTGATGGCGGAGGAAAAACGAAGCTTCACAGACATGGGGGGACGCAGCCTAGTCGCGACCTGCCAATGGGAAAGCCAAAACCCAAAAATTGACGGGGCGCGCCTGTTACAGGGTCGGCAGCAGCACCTCCACCCGTCCGAAGCAGGCGGGCGCGGCGGGATCGCAAGGTTCGGCGATGACCACCCGTTCCCACTCGGCGTCGAGATCGATGACCAATGGGGTGGTGGCGCTGAGCGGTAGCCAAGTTTGCAGATCAAGGGACTTGCGCGGGGTGTAGATGAGGGAGCTGTTTTTGCGCCGGAGATATTCGAAGTGTAGCACGGTCGTTGTTCCGCTGCGCTCAAACGCTATGAACGGCAGGCCCGTGGTACCGGTGCCAGGCGACAACACCGTCACGTCCGGGGCGGTGCCGTTCATGCAAAAGGCATATTTGAGCAGGTTCACGATGCCGTCATGCTGGGGGGCAGCAAGCGGATTGATGTCCAATGCGGTTAGGTTGGCGGCCGCGGCCCATGCGGCGAGGGTGGTCGCGATCGGTGGTGGCGTGATGGCAGCGCCCTGGAGCACGTTCAATTCCGCCACGGCGCAATTCAGATCGCCGCTGACTTCCGTCAAGATCCGCAGCCTCACGTAACGCCCGCCCACCGAACCGAACAGCACTTCCTTCTCAGTCTTGGTATCGGCAAAACTGCCACTGGCCGCCGGCGCGCCCCATTGGGTCCCGTCCATGCTCAGATAAAACTCGTATTGGCCGATATTGCCCACGCTATAGGCGTCTTGCCGCGGCAAATACCGGAACCCTCCGACCGGATAGATAGCGCCGAGATCGATCTGGATTTCATGCGGTGGCTGGGTGGCGGCATTCAGGTAGTCGGTGGCCCATAATGTGTTAGGATTGCCGTCGAAGGCGTTGGTGGCGGCATAGCCGTTAACAGCCTGGCTATCCACATAGCGCAGCGACCATCCACTGCGGGGAATCACCGTCACCGAATCGGTTTGAGTCACCGGTATTTGATAGAAAGCCTCGGCGGACGGCTGGCTCTGCAGACCAGCCAGATTGGTGGCAGTCACCACAAAATAGTAGGTGGTTCCCTCTATCAGGCCGGTCACAGTGGCGGTGGTGGTTGCGCCGGCATTGACAACGGTAGAATGCACTCCGGCGCTGGTGCCATAGCTCAATTGGTAACTGACTACGTCGGTCTCTGGATTCGGGTTCCATGCCAGCGTTATGGTGGCCGATCCCGAGGTTGCACCCAAACCCCGACTCGGGCTGAGCAACAGGGCTAGCCACAAGAAGGTAATTCCCGTTGCGCTGCGGGGGGTGATCATTCGTGATAACCGGCCGACGCGGCTGGCGATACGTACTAGGAATTGTTCTAAAGTCTTTGGCATGCCGCATCATGTGAGGACCAGAGACCGTCCGCGACTAGGGGGTTCCTTGGCGCCACTAGGAGGCCCCACAGGACGACAGCGCCGCCGATGGTGGCTATGGATGTGCGGGGAATGTCGTAAAAATGCTATTGACACTTCCCTGAGTTACCCTCCAGACTTTGAATAGTTCGTCCAAAATCCGTCTTATGTGCCACTTCCTCCAGGTTTTCAGAAGCAGGACGCCGCTTGCCGTGATGATTGTCGTGCACGGTCTCTGTAATCCGTTAGGATGTTCCGCAGGTGCCCAGGTTTTTACAACCCAAGTCATCGGCACTCCGCCCCTGGGCCTGCGTGCGATTCTACCCGGCGTCGGCGGGTCGGAGTTTGCTCCGGAAGAAGTCTTCAAGGGCGGCTTTGGCTACGGTATCGGAGTGAGATCCACCTACGACTCGAACTTTTTCCTCACCAAGGACAATCCTGAAAACGAATTGACTACCAATGTCTTGCCTTGGATCAACTACCACAGCGACACAACTGGCGGTGCCCCGTTCTCTTTGAATGCGAGTTACCAACCGAATCTCCGGTTCTATCTGAATAATCCGAATATCAACGGGGTAGACCATTCCGGGGGTGTCAACATGCAGGTTGAAGGCGCGAAAACCTTGATCGCGGCCTATCTGAATTACAGTACGGTCTCCGGAACCGACATCTATAGCGGAACCTTCGTCAATGGCTCGCTGCTGGCAGGCGGCGTCAGGGGCACCTACCAGATCGCTTCCAGGACCTCCCTGTTCGCCAATTTCAAGGTTTCCATGTCGGACTACGGATCGGGCGCGCTGGTCGGATCTGACACCTACTCCGCCGAGGCGGGCGGTTTCTGGTCCGCATCGGAGCGGTTGAGTTTGGGTCCGTCAATCTGCTATATGAAGGAGACATCGGCCAACACGGGTGACCGTAACTCGTGGACACTGAGCATGCAGGCTCAATACCTGATGGATGAAAAATTCAAATTCCTCGGCGCGCTCGGCCTGCAATACTCAAACAACGCCAGCGATGCGGGCAACTCGTCGTTAGGACTCACCGGTCGCCTCGCCGCCAATTATGCCATCACCGAGAACCTGCAGTGGGAGACCTCGGCCCGCTACGCCACCGCGCCATCGCCGACAGATCTGAATTATATGATGAACAACCTGACACTGTCGACCGCCCTGAGACGGCAACTCCTCAGGGCAACCGTCAGCCTGGGTGTGGAAATGAATTTCTCGGATTTTGTGGAAGTGGTGACAACCGGCACCAAGCTGGGCAACGAGAACAACCTGAGTATGCTCCTGTCCTATCAGAGGAAAGTGTTCTCGGAGCGTCTGGATTTCGATACCTCGATCCGCTACTCCTTGAACGGCGGCAGACAGGAATGGTCACAGGTGCAAGTCTCCGCAGGAATCAGTTTCCAATTCTGAAAGCGCTTTAATCCACCCGCATCGGGAGCCTGTTCGAAGCCGATCACACCCGGCAAGCGGATGCCCCCGTCAGGCAGCGTCAGTCTATCTATCAAACTGGTGCGCGTGCCGCATAGGCAGCGGTTCTAGCGACCGGACTGGCGGCCCGCAAGTGACCCACTGGATCGGCTCATGAGGTCCGCGCCACAGGGACATGGTCCCGGCCATTTTTAGCTGGCACCGCGCGCGAAGATTTAGACAAACGAATATACCAAAGCACACCTTACGATTGGATATATCGGTTCTTAGAGTGCCATCGCTTGCAGAAACCATAGCTTTCCAGCCTTTAGATGAAAATCAACCTCAGTCGAGAAATTAGCGGCCAATGCCAGGCAGTGATTGCGGGCCTTGGTGGCGTAGGCTGTGGCTGGTGGTCCACGCGGCAAGCAGGCACCAAGCATCCTTTCCCCTTTGATTCATTCTTATCTATCCGTATTTAGAAACATTCCGACATTCGCAATCATCCTTGAGAATTTTGTCAATCGTCCGTGCAGGCGCTTACGCGTGGTGTGCAGCCCCTTGAGAGGGGACGCACATTGCGGAAGAATTTCGCAATGGGTAAGGCGAGTATTCCAATCTAGCAAGATGCCCGAAAGTGGTTTTAGTGTCTATCAGCACTAAACGACCAAGGGCGGCAGCGTATCGACTGTGGGTTGATAGCTTCACAGTTCGAAGAGTCAGACAGCAAGAAACCGGAAGCCAGCCGCATGCATCATACAGATCAGGTCTCATGCGCTGCCCATACCCATCACACCATGGTCAACGCCATTCATACAAAAATCGCGGAAAGGGAATGCATTATCCACCCGCGCGCGGACCGTGCCGCTAAGGCCGAAGGGTGTCTTCGCTGGGATAACACCCGGCTTATTAAGATGGCCTCATCCGGCGCGCGTGAGCGCGCCTTCGACACGCGCAACGCCACGACGGCGGGCCGTAGCCAAGAGTTGCCGGCAGCCAAGACCGCCGGTTGGAAGCGCTGTCTGGACATTTGCTGCATCGTGATCAGTCTGCCGCTGGTCCTGCCGCTGATGGTGCTCATCGTGCTCTGGATCAAGCTTTGCTCCCGAGGACCTGCGCTTTTGCGCCAACGCCGCATCGGCCGGAATGGCAGGCTGTTCACACTCTACAAGTTCCGCAGCATGAAAATCAACTCCGGCACTGACCGGCAGGAGGCCCATGTCAGAGACCTGATCAAATTGGACCGACCAATGATCAAGCTCGACTTTCTATGCGACTCGCGGTTGATCCTGGGCAGTTGCCTGCTAAGAGCGGCCGGACTGGATGAATTGCCCCAATTATTGAATGTGCTGCGCGGCGAAATGAGCCTCGTTGGGCCACGCCCCTGCCTGCCCGGCGAGTATGCATTTTTCTCTGCGAAGCAACGGGAGAGGTTCCATGCGTTGCCAGGACTCACCGGCATTTGGCAGGTCAATGGCAAGAACCAGTCCACCTTTCGCGAAATGACCGAGATGGACATCCACTATGTGCGTAACGTCTCGGTGCTGCTGGATTTGCGCATCATGCTGAGGACTCCCGCAGCGCTCCTGCTGCAGATGTATCTGGCATGCCAGCACATACACGCATCCCGGCGGGGATTAGTGTTAGACTAAAACTTCGGTGAGCCAGACCGGGGATAATTTCGCCCAACCCACCACCAGTGGCTATGAATACAACCATCAACGTGGGGATCGTCGGCTATGGATATTGGGGGCCTAATCTGGCACGGCACTTCAGTGCCCAGGCGGGCGCTTGCTTGAGTGCGGTGTGCGATCGTAATGCCGGACGCCTCGAGCACATGCGACAACTCTATCCAAATGCGTCCTCCCACATTGATTTCGGCAGGATGCTCGGCGAGGCGAAGATCGATGCCATGGTTATTGCCACACCGCTTAGATCTCACTACGCCATGGCGAAAGCCAGCTTGCTGGCCGGCAAGCACGTCCTGATCGAGAAGCCGATGGCTAGTTCGAGTCGGGAATGCGAGGAACTCATCGCGCTGGCGCAGCGCCAGGGTCTGATTCTTATGGTGGATCACACCTATCTCTACTCGGGGTCGGTTGCCATGATTGCGGAAATCATCCAGCGCGGAGACATCGGGGTGGTTCGTTACATCAATTGCCAGCGCCTTAACCTGGGGATTTTCCAACAAGACATCAACGTGGCCTGGGATTTGGCGCCGCATGATCTTTCCATCATTCTCCAAGTGATGGGAGAGCCACCCGTAACGGTGAATTGTCAGGGCAATGCCCACCTCAATCCGGAAGTAGAGGATGTGACCAACCTGTCTCTGACATTTGACGGAAAGCGCTTTGCCACCATCCAGAGCAGTTGGTTGGAACCACGGAAAGTGCGGCAGATGACCTTCGTCGGAACGCGCAAGATGATTGTTTACGATGACCTCCAGCCGTTGGAGAAAATCCGGATTTACGACGTCAGGGTCGATTTTCCCGCCCATTACGACAGTTTTTCGGAGTTTTACTGCTCCTATCATTACGGGGATTGTTATATTCCCCGCATCGAGCAACGTGAGCCGCTCCTCACAATGTGCAATCACTTTCTTGACTGCATCAAAAACCGCCGGGAACCGGTTTCCTGCGGCCGCAAGGGGCTTGAGGTCGTGCGCATTCTCGAGGCGAGCGACGCATCGCTGCAAGCGCAAGGGGCGGCGGTATCCTTGGCAAGTCCCCACCACGCGCGGTTGGCGCCAGGCCGCGCGTCATTGTCAATGGCATGCTAGTTAGAAATCATCCAGGAAGGACGGCATGGAATTCGCAGGGTCTGCGGATCTCACCCGGCGTAAAACTGGGCAGTGGGGTCAAGCTCTTTGGCTTTGTGAACCTCTATGACTGCGAGATCGGCGATGATACCAGGATCGGGTGCTTCGTGGAAATCCAATGCGGGGTGAAGGTTGGCGCACGCTGCAAGATATCGAGCCACACCTTAATCTGTGAAGGGGTGACCATCGAAGACGAGGTTTTCATCGGGCATGGTGTGATGTTTATCAACGACCGCTGGCCGAGGGCCACCGCAAGGGATGGCAAAATAGTGGCGAAAGGCGATTGGGAATGCCAGGCCACACTGGTGCAGCAGGGTGCGTCGATCGGGTCAGGTGTTACCATCCTGGGAGGACTCACCATCGGCGCCAACGCCATGATCGGTGCCGGCAGTGTGGTCACTGCCGATGTTGCGCCTGGCACCACTGTGGCAGGGAATCCGGCCCGCCTGCTGCCTCATTCTAACTGGATAACACCATGAGGGTTCCTTTTATCGACATCAAATTGCATCACGCGCTCCTGCGTAACGAGTTTTTGCAGGCCATTGGCGAAGTCATCGATGCAGGCGTCTTTGTTGACGGCCCTTTTGTCGAGCGCTTCGAGCAGGAATTCGCGGCCTATTGCGAGGCCGGATCAGCGGTAGGCGTTGGCAGTGGCACGGAAGCGCTGTGGTTGACCCTGCTGGCCATGGGCATCGGACATGGCGACGAGGTGGTGACCGTGCCAATGAGCTTTGCCGCCACCGTGGAGGCAATCTGCGTTGCAGGGGCTAAACCGGTGTTCGTCGACATTGATGAGCGGACTTACACCATGAATCCGGCCGCCTTGGAGCGAGTGCTGACGCCGCGCACCAAAGCGATCATCCCCGTGCATCTTTTCGGCCAAGCCGCTGACATGGACCCGATCCTTGAAATCAGCCGCAAGCACGGCCTGCGCGTCATCGAAGATGCCGCGCAAGCGCACGGTGCCCAATACCAAGGTCGGCGGGTCGGTGTCCTCGGCGACGCCGGTTGTTTCAGCTTCTATCCCGGCAAAAACCTTGGTGCATTCGGCGAGGGCGGAGCGGTTGTCACTGCCGACGAAAACTTGGCGCGAACCCTGCGCGCGCTCAGAAATCACGGACAAGCCGGCAAGAACCGGCATTCCATGATTGGTTGGAACAGCCGTCTGGACGGGATCCAAGCCGCAGTCCTCGCAATCAAACTGCGCCATCTTGACGTGAGGAACCGGCAACGCCGGCAGCTCGCACGGCGTTATAACCGCGGACTTGCGGATTTGCCGGAGGTGATCCTGCCGGTTGTGGCGGATGGCAGACAGCACGTTTTCCATATCTATGCGGTTAGAGTGGGTGACAGGCGACATGTGATGGCGGCGCTTGAGGAAAAGGGAATTGCCTGCGGTGTTCACTATCCGCTACCGATTCACCTTCAGACCGCCTACCGAAGCCTGGGCTACAAACGCGGGGATTTTCCGATGGCGGAACAATGCGCGAAAGGGTTCATTTCCCTGCCGATGTTTCCAGAGATGACTGCGCACCAAGTTGCCTATGTCATCGACGCGGTGAGAGAAGCATGCGGCATGTGCGCCACCGCGTGAAGCTCCGGAGAAAGTGCCGCACCGCCAGGCGTGTGCGCCACGTTATACCCCCTCAAACGCACTCAAGCTCATGCAAAAATCCCAGACCAATGTTCCCAAGGGAGGCTTCAGCATGCAGGATATGCTGTTTGTGTTGTTCAAGCATAAGTGGAAGATCATTATTTTTTCGCTACTTGGATTCGCCGCTGCGGCGGTGGTCTTTATCAAGCAGGAACCCATCTATCGATCGAAGGCGAAGTTGTTAGTTCGCTACGTCCGAGAAACCGGCACGGTCGATACGTTTGAAGATACGAAAAGGCCCGGCAGCGGGGGCAAAGCCGGGGATCCCGTGATCAGCACGGAGATTGAAATTTTCAACAGTCTGGATCTCGCGCAGCAAGTTGCCGAGGCCATAGGGGTCGAACGCTTGCTACCTGGCTCCGACAGCCAGGACGTCACCTCCTTGTCGAGTGCCGCGAGTGCCGTATTGAAAGGCCTTGAGGTGATACCCGGCCAAAGCAGCAACGTGCTCTACGTCACCTATGGCAACAAGGATCGGGAGCTGGCACAGACGGTTTTGAAACGACTCGTCGAACTCTATTTTGAGAAACACCTCGAGATCCACCGGTCTGCGGCCGCGTTTGACGTCGTGGCCAAACAAACCGAGGAAGTGCGCCAGCGCTTGAAACAAACCGACCAGCAACTCAACAAGCTCAGGACTGACTCAGGCATCCTGTCACTAGCGGACGCGACCAACGCGTTGACCTCCCAGCGGACCAAGACTCAGGAAGATTTGATCAAGGCCCGCGCCGATTTTGCCGAGGTGCAGGCGAGTATCGACGCCCGCGGCAAGGAGCCTGGCGCGCAAGAGGAAACCTCCCGCCGTGCCGGCCAGGGCGATGACAAATTCGCCAAAGGCGGGAAAGCCGCCAAGGGTCTCGGTGAGATCGCGCCGCCGCAAGTCATGACCGAATACCGGACGGTCATGGAACTGCTCGCGTTCCTGCAAAAGCGGGATGTAGAGCTGCGGCTCAAGTTCAAAGCCGGCACCCGCTTGCTGGTGCTCAACCAACAGCAATTCGACACCTATGACGCGAAGCGGCGCGTCTTGGTGGCGAAATACCCGGATCTGACCACCGTGGCGGAGGAGTTGGGAAAAAATCCGGATGCGGATAACTTCAAGTGGAATTTGCTCAGCGGCAAGGCGCGACTCGCGGCCATCAGTGCCAAGATCGAGGTGTTCGAAGCGCATCTGAAGGAAATTGCCGACCAATTCAGCAGGCAGTATGCGATTGGGGCCGAGATTGATGAAGTGGATCGTCGCAAACAGATGGAGGACGCCGAATACCGCTCGCTCGAAGCCAACCTCAAGAACGCTAAAATCAATCAGACCCTCGACCCATCTCGGATGCCCAATATCACTTTGGTCCAGCAACCGTCAGCGCCGGTGAAGACCTTCGATGAGATGACCAAAAAAATTATTCTCGGCTTGGCGGGTGGCGGCATCGGTCTTGGCATTGGCCTGGCGTTCATCATCGAATTCATCCTGGTGCGCAACGTCGGCAGGCCGATCGAGATTCAGGCACGGCTGCAACTGCCCCTATTGTTGTCCATCCCTTACATGCGCAAGAAGGAACGGGGAGGCTTGATGTTAGGTCTGCATCAGGACCAGCCCCAGCTCGGCTTGAGTGAGAGTTTGACCGTCCCGCATGACGATTCCATGGCAGGGAATTTTGGAGCTGTGACGCGAAGGGCGAACCATTTCATCCTGCCTTATGCGGAGGCCATTCGTGACCGTATTGTGTTCAACTTTGAAGTCAATAACGTGACTCACAAGCCGAAACTGGTGGCCGTGACCGGCCTCACGGAGGGGGCGGGTGCCTCAACGATTGCAGCGGGCCTGGCCAAATCGTTTGCAGAAATGCCCGGGTTGAAGGTGCTACTAGTGGACTTGAGTTCCAGGCATCCCGGGGATAACCCGTTGTTTGGCGAAATCCCGCGGCATTCGCTCAATGGCGCCTTGCGCTTGGCGCGTCACTCGCAGTTCCGTGAGAATCCGCAGCGCCTCTTCTATGCGAGCGCCTCTGCCAGAAGGGATGACCACGGATTGACGACGTTCTCGCCGATGCATTTAAACGAACTCATGCCCAACTTGCTGGCCAGCGAATACGATTACATCATCTTCGACATGCCATCTATCGACCAGATCAGCAGGACCCTGACAATGGCGGGAATGATGGACGAAGTGCTGCTGGTGCTGGACGCAGAGAACACCAACCGCGACAAGCTGGTGTGGGGGTATTCTGAATTAATCAAGGGCAAGGCCGATGTGTCATGCGTCTTCAACAAAACCCGCACGCACGCACCCGGTTGGCTGATCGGCAAGAACTAACATTATATTTCCACCATTTATGATCAGACTCCGCCACAAGTTGTTAATCCACATGTTCCAACTGGTTGATCAGTTGGTCCTGCTGGGTGCGGCCGTGGGTATGATCTATTTCCAACCGGGAATTGTGCCGCAGGGTGACGGCCAGCTCCTTGATGCGACTTTCCGCCTTGAAGACGCAATTCTCATGGCTATTGTCGCGCTCGGGTGGATCCTTATCTTCGATTTCTTCATCCACTACAAAGCCGACCGCCTGGTGGCCCTCCACACCCAGTTGAGGTGCTTGGTGAAAGCGACCGGATTGGCCTCGATTTGGCTACTGATTATCTGTGCCCTGTTTGCAGTGAAGAACTTCAATATCTTCAACGTCCTGATCTTTTTTGGAGTGGTGACCGTGGCCGGCATCGCGAGCCGGTTGTTTGTCCGCTTGCTGCTGTTGAGTGCCAGACGCTCGGGGTATAACTTCCGTTATCTGCTGATGGTTGGCGCCAGCGAGCGGGCCCACCAGATTGCTGAAAGACTCGATGAAAAACCCGAACTAGGATACAAAATCGTCGGCTTTGTGGCGGAAACTCCCGAGGCCATGGAAGCGTGGCAACAGCGCAAGCACAACAACTGGAAGGTTCTCGGCCTGCTCACCAACCTGCGCCACATCCTGACCGGCGAACGGGTGGACGAAATCATGGTGTGCCTGCCATTGGACACACAATTCAGTGACATTGCCATGATCGTGCAGCACGCCCGCGACCTGGGGATAGTGGTCCGTTTCATGCCTAACATCGCAGGCGGCACCCTGCTGAAGAATCTGCATGTGGAGGAATTCGAGGACGAGTATGTGGTGACCCTGTTCCGGGAGCAGATGCTGGTGCAGTTGCTGGTGAAGCGGTTCATTGACGCGTCACTCTCCTTGATCGTTCTCATCCTGTTGTGCCCCATGTTGGTGGTGGTGGCTCTACTTATCAAGCTGACCAGTCCCGGACCGGTGTTGTTCGTGCAGAACCGCGTGGGCATGAACCAGCGGCAGTTCAAGCTCTACAAGTTCCGCTCGATGGTCGCCGATGCCGAGTCCCGCAAGGATGCCATCGCCCACCTCAACGAACGGGATGGACCGGTCTTCAAGATCGAGAATGATCCGCGCACCACCTGGATCGGCAGGATTCTGCGCAAAACGAGCATTGATGAGTTGCCCCAGTTGTTCAACGTCCTGAGCGGGGAAATGAGCTTGGTGGGCCCACGGCCGCCGCTGCCCGAGGAAGTCAAGCGCTACGCCTGGCATTTCCGTAAGCGCTTGTCGGTCAAGCCCGGTGTCACCTGCATCTGGCAGATCAGTGGCCGCAATAATGTCTCGTTCGACCGCTGGATGGAGATGGATCATGAATACATCGACAATTGGTCGCTGTGGCTGGATCTGAAGATTCTGCTCATCACCATCCCGGTGGTGTTGTTCACCCGGGGAGCTTCGTAGCGCGCGATTTTGAGCGGCGACAGGAGCATCCTGTCGCAAGTCCTTCTTGACGGGCCCATGCGGATTGCGCCGCCGGGCGTTCCAACTCGACCCAGCCTGAATGTAATTTATCTAGCACGCTCTATGAACACGCACAAATTAACAAACTACGACAATCCAAATTCCTTTGGTTCCAAAATGAGGGCGAGACGGATGGCGCCGTTGCTCGGACTGATCTCAAGAGTTCACGCGCAAAAGGGCAAGGTGAGCATCATCGACGTAGGCGGACGCGGAGTTTATTGGAAGGCGTTCTCGTCCGACTTTCTCGAACAGCACGGCGTGAAAATCACCATCTTGAATCTTCCTTGTGACCTCGTCGGTGAAGAAAGCAGTATCTTCTCCTATGTGTCTGGAGATGCTTGCGACATGGCGCAGTATCCAGATCATTCGTTCGACATCGTCCATTCAAATTCTGTGATTGAGCACGTCGGGAACTGGGACAAGATCAAATCTTTTGCGAAGGAGGTCAGGCGACTCGCTCCCATTCTGTTTGTGCAGACCCCGTATTTCTGGTTTCCGGTAGAGCCCCACTTTGTCAAGCTGACGCATCATTGGTTGCCGAAGCCGCTTAGGGCATCCTTGTGGATGCGGTTCCAGATGGGTTACAGGGGACGGGCGAAGGATATCGACGAGGCGATGCGCAAGGTGGATGATGAACCATATTTGTTGGATATGAGGATGTTCCGTTTTTTGTTTCCGGATTGTCGCATCATCAAGGAGCACTTTTTTCTCCTCACGAAGTCGATGATGGCATTCAGAGATGGCAACGACCAAGTGTGATTAGCGGACGTATAAACATCTCGTTCGCACGCCGGATAGAGATGGGCCACGAGCACACCGACCGCTTCTCGCTATTGCTCGCTCTGAGGATCCTGCTACTAACAATCCCCGTCGTGCCGCGCGGACTGAGAGTTCCTTGATTTGCGCCAGCAAAAGCGCCAGCATCACCGCAAACAGGATATTTCGCTCGATCAGCCGCTGGTGTGCTGGTGTTCGCGGCATGCCGGAAAGGCGAAAATCCAATCATAGGACTTTTATGAGAAAACTAATCCTAAGACTTCTTCCAGCAGTAGATTTTTTGTTAATTCCATTTGTCTATGGCTCCGCGTGGTTAATGCACAACTTACGGAGGGCGGGCTTTAATAAGCTGCCTAGCTGCAAACACGCGCTGTTGAAAGTGGGAGTGTTCCCGATTTGCGATCATTACTACGAGCCACAATTCAATTATCTGGGCCTTAAACAACCGCTCTCGCAAGAACGAATTCTACCTGGAATAGACTGGAATATCACTGAACAGATCGAAATTCTCGCCAAATTGTCGTTTTCGCGAGAACTTATCGATGTTCCGAAAAACAAGTCTGACAAAGTTGAGTTTTATCTGGATAACAGTTTATTCGAATCGGGCGACGCTGAATACTGGTACCAACTAATACGATGGTTAAAACCCAAACGAATATTTGAGGTGGGTAGCGGGAATTCCACTTTAATGGCAATAAGGGCGATCCGCAAAAATCACGAGCTTGACGCTAATTATCACTGTAAGCATGTTTGTATTGAACCTTACGAAATGCCATGGCTTGAAGAAACAGGGGTTACTGTCGTCAGAAAAAAGATCGAAGATGTCGAGCTGGACTTTTTCACCGAATTGGAAATAAACGATGTGCTATTTATAGACTCTTCCCACATCATCAGGCCCCAGGGCGACGTCCTCTTTGAATATCTTGAACTCCTGCCCACTCTCAGCCCAGGTGTGGTTGTCCATGTGCATGACATATTCTCACCGAGGAATTACCCTAAGAATTGGCTGGCAGACAAGGTGCTGTTTTGGAATGAGCAGTACTTACTTGAAGCATTTCTGTCAGATAACAGAAAGTGGAAGATCATCGGCTCGCTCAATTTCTTACATCACAACTATCATGAGGAACTAAGAGCCGTGGCGCAGTTTTTAACTACGGACAAGGAGCCAGGGTCATTTTATATCCAAAGAAGAGACGCCTAATACAGGTTGTTCACGGCGATATGTTATTATGTTCTGTAACACCCGCTGCTAACAACGCTTAACCAAGTCGCTGCCACCGAGATCAACATGGAATCGTACTCGAATACCACGACCGGGGGGCTCGCTTCACTTCGGGAAGCATGGTGCCTGTATCATCGGCAGACTTCAGGGACTGTGGAGCGAGTTGACGGTTATTTACGAAGACTCGAATACTTTAGACAGCAAGTCCGGAATCTGTTCGACTATGAGATCCGCGACCGGAATGTGTTGGACATCGGTCCAGGGCAGTTTCTGATCCAGATGTACTACTTTTCCCAGTGTAACCGGGTCGTTGGGATCGATTGTGACGTTATTGCGCAGGGGTTCGATGTTCGCTCATATGCAACCATGCTCAAGACCAATGGGCTGCGCAGAACAGCCAAGACGATTATCCGAAAGATGCTTGGCGTCGACAGGTGCCACCGCCTGGAATTGACACGCCGACTCGGCGTATTGACTCTACCCCGCTTGCCGGTTCTGCAGATGGACGCCTGTCAGATGGATTTTCCAGATGAATCTTTTGATGTGATTTATTGTAACTCCGTATTTCATCACCTTCCCCAACCTGAGACTGCATTGAATGCTATTTCGCGCACGCTCAAACCAGGTGGGGTCGCTTACATATCCCTTCACTTGTATACGAGTGAGAACGGAAATCTCGATCCGAGGGTGTTTGATCCCACACAGTATTTGCCATCCTGGGCACATCTGCGACATGACCTTGCGCTGGGGATTCAATCGAACGCCTTCCTAAACAAGATGTGTTTGCACGAGTGGAGGGAGATCTTTCTCCGGGCATTGCCGGAGTCGCACCTGATGCTTATTCCCAGCCGGAAGCCGGGCATTTCAGAATTGGCCAGGGAACTTCAAGCAAACGGCGTGCTGGCAGGCTATTCATTGGAGGAGTTGACCACGCATGAACTAGTCGTGTTTTGGCAAAAGCCACTTTTGGCAAGTCGATGAACAGTGGCACTGTGACCCGTAATTTGCAAATTTCTTTCACCTCTCGCGACGCAACCCTCATGGCCAGAAAATTAATTCACCTGATCGCCGGGGCCCGTCCGAATTTCATGAAAATCGCGCCGCTGGTCCGGGCCATCCAGGCTCACGGTGGGTTCTATTTCCGGATCGTGCACACCGGGCAGCATTATGATCGTTCCATGAGTGCTGTGTTTTTCGAGGAACTTGGCATCCCGCAGCCCGACCATCATCTCGGTTGCGGCGGAGGCAGCCATGCCCAACAGACCGCCAAAATCATGGTGGCCTATGAGAATCTCTGCAACGACGAGCGCCCGGATGTGGTGGTGGTGGTGGGCGACGTGAACTCAACCCTCGCCTGCTCCATCGTCGCAAAGAAGTTCCACATTCCAGTGGCGCATGTGGAAGCCGGCTTGCGGAGCGGTGACCGGACCATGCCGGAGGAGATTAACCGGTTGGTGACCGATGCGATTGCCGATCTGTTCTTCGTTACCGAGCCCAGTGGTGTGGAGCACCTTCGCTGCGAGGGCCAACCCGCAAAGTCCATCCACTACGTGGGACATGTGATGGTGGACAACGTTATCTATCAGAAACGCCTGCTTGATGCCGTGCCTTTGACCGCAGGTGTCTCCGTGGAGTTCAAGAGGCGTCACGGCGAATATGGCGTGGTCACCATGCACCGTCCTTCCAACGTGGATGATCCGGCAACCTTGAACCGGTTGACAGATGCCCTGCGGCGGCTCTCCATGGTGCTGCCGCTGGCATTTCCGGTCCACCCGCGGACCCGCGCAAACCTGGCAAAATTCGGCATTGATCCGGGGCCCCGCATCCTCCTGTTGGAACCGATGGCCTACATGGATTTCCTCAATCTGTGGAAGGGCGCGAAGATGGTCCTCACTGACAGCGGTGGCTTGCAGGAAGAAACCACCGCGCTGGGCGTTCCATGCATCACCTTGCGCGAGAATACGGAGCGGCCGATTACGATTAATGAAGGCACAAACGTGCTGGCGGGGACCGACCCGGAGGTGATTCTAAGTGAGGCACATCGGGTGTTAGATGGAAAGGCGAAAGCCGGCGCGCGTCCCATGTTGTGGGACGGCGCGGCGGCGGAGCGCATCGTCGCCGTGCTTGCGGAGTCTTTCCCTGCGGCCATTGCCTGATGCGGTCCATGCCGGTAGATCCCACTGTCCCTAACTAGTCCCCACTGCCGATGCTGGTCACACTGTTTACGCTTGACTACGAATTGCACGGGAATGGAGACGGCCACCCGCAAGCATTGATGGTCGAACCGACCGCACGGCTGCTCGATCAGTTCGACCGGCACGGTGCCAAGCTGACCATCATGGCGGACGTTGCCGAGATCCTGCGGTTCCGGCAACTTTACCTTCAGACCGGGTGCGATGATTACAGTTACGAGCGAATCGCAGCGCAGTTGAGAGACGCGATTGCGCGGGGGCACGACGTTCAGCTTCACCTCCATGCATCCTGGTTTGGGGCGCGCCACGAGAATGGTAGGTGGCATCAAGACTGGGGTCAGTACAGCTTTGCGGACCTTCCGCTGCAGACCCTCACGGAGTATTTGCAGTTAGGGAAGAGTTGGCTGGAAGGGCTTCTGCAACCAGTGGATGCCGCGTATCGATGCAATATCTTTCGTGCGGCAAACTGGTCAATGCAACCATCTGAGAATGCCATTCGCGCGCTGAAGGCACTCGGCTTCAGGGCGGAAACATCGGTGTTCAAGTGGGGTCGGCGGGAGGGCTTGGTCAACTTCGACTATTCGAACGCGCCTCACCCGCTTCTCCCATGGCGGGCTGCGCAGAGCGACATCTGCACCATCGATGAGCAGAGTCCGTTGTGGGAGATTCCCATTTATGCAGAGCACAGGCGCGTCTGGGCATTCTGCTGCGCCAACCGCCTGTATCGAGCATGGCTTAGTCGCAGGCACCGCTTGCCAAGGAATGCACTAACCGACCGAGAACCCACCACCACCAGCAAATACAGTCTCAGACAGCACATGCGATGGTTTGTTGAGAAGCACGCGTGGAAAGCAGACTTCAACCAATGCACTGGGCGGCAACTGGTGGGCGCGTTGCAGCGTGCCGAACGGCTCGCGCCATCCGTGACGCAAGGCATCGAACGCTACCCATTCGTGTTAATCGGGCACTCCAAACTATTCACGTCCGCAAACCAGCGCAGCCTCGAAGGGTTCCTCCGATACGTCGCCAAGAGTCCCTCGCGCTTCGCGTTCGGTCGCTTCGCCGATGCCTTTCCCATCCGGCTTGAACCTGCACTTACCGCAGTCGCAGCGGGTTCTTAAGATTTTATGCTGTCACTGGCTGCCCCAAGCGGCCTGCCGCGCATGCGATTTCAAAGCCGCAGCCGTTTCATCCGGATTCTAATTCCAACTACCATGACCCCCAACCGCACCACTCTCCTTGGCTGTCCCGTGGATCTAATGACGAGTCATGATTTTCTCCACCATGTCGTGAATCTAATCGAGAGGCATGCACCGGCACGCGTCATCCAGTTTGTGAATGCCAACAAAATCGCCCGAATTTCCGAGGATCCCGCGTTCGGCCGCCTGATGTGGCGGGCGGATTACGTATTTGCCGACGGTCAACCCATGCTGCCGCTGGCGCGAGCGCTGGCCATCCGCATACCCGAGCGCATCGACGGTATCGGCTTGATGGAAAAGTTGCTCCGCCTGGCGGACACGCACGGGTATCGGGTTTTTTTCTGGGGGGCGAAGCAGGCGATCCTTGAAGCCTGTGTCGAGAAGATTCGCCGCGAGTTGCCCGGTGTGGAGGTCGCCGGTTACAGAAATGGCTACTTTCAGCCGCAGGAGTTGCCTGAGATCGTCGCTGGCATCTGCGCTACGCGTCCTGACATCGTCTTTCTGGGGATGGGTTCGCCAATGAAAGAAGAACTTGCCGATCGCTACAGGGATGCGCTCGGAGCGAGTATCGTGCAGGGGGTTGGCGGCAGCTTCGATGTCATGGCCGGCTTGGTCCCGCGGGCACCCATATGGATGCAGAAGCTCGGGATGGAATGGCTGTTTCGCGTCATTCAAGAACCGCGGCGCATGTTCTGGCGCTACACCGTCACCAACGCGGTTTGTCTGCGGGTGTTCGCCGCAGCATTGCTTAGACGCACCTTCCGTTTGCCCTAACCGAATTGATCAACCTTACCCTGGCAGCTTCAACGACCGGAATTCCCATGCCTGACACCATGAGTTGTTACATACTAATCACGCCCGTTCGCGACGAAGAGGCATTGCTGCCAAGGACCATTGCTTCGGTAGTGGCCCAGACCGTTCTCCCGGCCGAATGGATTATTGTCAGCGACGGGTCGACCGACGGGACTGACGAGATCGTTCGCGAGGCGTCGGCGCGACACCCGTGGATCCGTCTGCTGGCGCTCGCCCCTCGTCCCGCACGAAGCTTCGCAGCCGTGGTGCGCAATACCGAGACCGCAATCCGCAACCTCAATGTAAAACAACCCGCTTTCCTAGGGCTGTTAGATGCGGATATCGAGTTCCAGTCGGACTACTTTGAGCAATTGATGGCGCGGTTCGAAGTGGAACCCGGGTTGGGCCTCGCCGGAGGAGTGGTGATCGATGTGGGGCGAGCGCGTGACAGGTTTCCGCGCAACCGCCGCGACGTGCCGGGTGCGGTGCAGTTTTTTCGCAGGGAATGCTTTGAACGGATTGGAGGGCTAACCCCGATGCCCGAGGGTGGCTGGGACATGATCACCTGCGCCACGGCGCGCATGCATGGCTTCACGACCCGGTTGTTCACGGATCTGGTGGTGGATCACCTCAAGCCGAGGAACATTGCCGAAGGGGGGGCTGTTCGCCGCAAGTGGCAGTTGGGTATCCGGGACTACGCCGCGGGATATCATCCGCTCTTTGAGGTGGTGAAGTGCATCAGCCGTTGGAAGGATCCGCCATTCGTGATCGGGGCAGTCGCTTGGTGGGTCGGCTATTGTACGGCTGTTTTCCAACGGCGTCAGCGCATGGTTGATGCTTCCTTGGTGACGCATGTGCGCCACGAACAATTGAGCCGCCTCGGGCGCTTGCTCGTCCCGTGGCCAAGCCAGCGTTCGGCGCTGAATCCGAAATAACCTCTTCGCCATGACCCTCTCAATTCTCATCGTCAATTGGAATTCGCAGTCTTACTTGCGGCAATGCCTCGGGTCGATCCGGCGGACCTGTGCGGGTCTCGCCCCCCAGGTGGTGGTGGTGGACGGCGGGTCGTATGACGGGTGCGCGGAAATGCTCGCCCTGGAGTTTCCCGAAGTGGTCTTTGTTCAAAGCCCCGAGAATATCGGCTTTGGCCGCGCCAACAATGTGGGCTTTGTCAAGGCGACGGGTGAAGCCTTGTTGCTGTTGAATCCTGACACGGAAGTGCAGCCCGGCGCGGTGGAATGCTTGTTAGACAAGCTTTCGCAGCTCCCCGAGGCCGGCATGGTGGGTGCACGCTTGCTGAATGCCGATGCCAGCCTACAGCTCACCAGCGTCCATCACCTGCCCACGGCATGGAATGCCGCCGTCGATAGCGAATGGGTCCGGCGGCGCTGGTGGCGGAGAAAAGGGCCGACTCCAGATGCAACGGCACAAGAAGTGGAAGCCGTCTCTGGGGCCTGTATGATGCTGCGTGCGGAGACGTTCCGGGGGCTTAGTGGCTTCGATCCGCGGTATTTTATGTATGCCGAGGACATGGACTTGTGTTTCAAGATTCGTCGTGCCGGATGGAAGATATACCATGTGCCGCGGGCGCAAGTCATCCATTATGGCGGCGGCAGTTCACGCACGCAATTTAGCAAGTTTTCGGTGGTGATGCTTCATGAAGCGCTTCGTGTCTATATTCTCTCGAATTACGGTCGCTTCCACGCCTTGCTGTATCGCCTGCTTATGGCAATTTCAGCGGCACTTCGGATCCTTATATTGTTCATGAGCCGGTTTTTAACCACCGGTGATTCCCGTGTGACCAGGTGGGCATCCATTACAAAGTGGTGGACAGTGCTCAGTTGGAGTATGGGCATGGAAACATGGACGAGGCGATGGTATGGCTACCACAACGCCCCGCTGGCAATCACGGCTCTAAAGGGTGGGCAGAAAACTCACGTGAGGTAGGTTGACTTAATCCGTTTTCCTCTTATGCTGAGAAACCCATATAAGACATCCTGATGCAGCTCACTTCGCATCACTGCCGATTGGATCAGCTGTTCGGGTTCTGTGGGAATAGTTCCAACCATCAAACTCCTATGAAATACTCCCAACTCTTCAAAATCGCACCGGGGGCGATCACTGCAGCGATGGCCTGGTTATTTGCCGCGACTGTGCTCATGCCCTGCATGATCGAACGCGCTACAGCCGCCACTTCGGTGTCCCAGTTCGGCTTCACGTGGACGTTCTCCGCGGACAGAACTGTCGGACAATATGCCAACGGCGATTGGTGGGTCGTGGGTCCGGTAACCATCACCAGCATATCCCCCGCGAGCACCACAGACTCTACAGGATGGACCCGAAACGGCACACAACTGAACCCTGATCCTTACACGATCAACGGCGGAGAAGGGTTTGACAGTTCACTCAAAAACATGTGGAGTTCAGGCCTAAATGTCGCCCCGAGTTTCACGGGTTCTCCACTGGTCGTAATTACGGGTTCAGTGGTTTCAACGATTTCAGTGGGACAACCGAATGTAAATACTTCGTTACCACAAATAACGGACGCTGCCATATTGACAGTGGTGGCTAGCGCGCCTGCGTCCGGGTCATTTCGCCCACCTCCCACAGGGTCGAATAAGACTTCAGTCTGGAACAAAAGTACTCTCGATTATAGTATTCTAAAGCAATACGCCCCCGTACCTAATACTCCAGATCTTGCAACCGTCGAAGGGTATTTCGAACGACCTTGGCTTTGCCTAAGAGAAGGGCAATCTATTCAAGCTTTGACACCGACCAACAACATGCCGAATTATGGACGGGATATAGCGCAACGGATATCTCTAGGCATGCTCTCCCTTCATCTAAATTATACGGCTGCACAGAAGAGTTTACTATACATGCGTTTGGTGCAAGTTGGCATTGATGTGTATGGATCGACAAAAGCAGGAATGGTTTGGAAAGGCGCTGGAGGAGAAAATGCAGGACGCAAAGCGCCTATGGTGCTGGCAGGCTTGGCTCTTCATGATCCAAGTATTTTGGAATGGTCAAATGCTGCTCTGCATTTCGTCTTCCAAGAAGATCAACAGACTTGGTTTGTGACCCAATCTGATGTGGGACGTGTGATGTATACGGCAGATGGCCGACCACGTGACACCTATACACAAAGCATGGTGGGTCTGCCGGAATGGGGAAGCTACCATCTACAATATCCAAACAATGACGCTAGCAACTGGGCTACCGCATACTACCGATGGATTGGTGGCGCATGGCTAGGCAATATCTTGGCGATAAAACTCATTCCAGGAGGAGAAACGGCATGGAATTGGGCTCCTGTATTCGCGTACGCGAACCGCTACTGGAGCATCGAAGGTGCGAATGGGCAAACGAACCAATCATGGGGCCCCCCAAACAACATCAGTCCGTTTGTGTATGAAATGTGGGCGGCCTATGCGGGCGCTCCGCCATCACCAATCAGTACTCCCCGGGTCGTGACCTTTGCCATCGGCGACAGGATCGCAACGCTGGGCGTCACGAACGTCCGGGCCACGGGAGCGCTTTCGGGTACGTTGTTGGGCACGCAGCCACAGGGGGGCCTTGGGACAATTGTCAGCGGTCCTGTGCTCGCGGACAATTTCACCTGGTGGCAGGTGGACTACGACACTGGCGTGGATGGTTGGAGTGGGGGCGACAATTTCATTAAGTCGACCACACCGCCTGTGGCGCCATCTGCACCACAAGGTCTAAAGGTGGTCAAATAATCGTTGTACGCTTCCACTTGCAGGATGGTAGTAGCGGCGGGGTTCACTCAAATCAAGCAGCAGCCATTTGCATGACACCGTGGCAGCAAAATAACGAAACGAATACCCAGGTGATGTTAGCATCACCAGCTGCTTCATATAGGACCAGATATGGTTGGTAGGTAAAATGACTCCTTACACCATTATTTTTCTGGTAATCAATGCCGCGATATTACTTGTGTTGCCGCGTCAGTTGGCACCTTTGCCGCTGCTAGTGGGTTGCTGTTATATGACGATCAGTCAATGCTTCAATCTAGGACCGGTCCATTGCACCGTAATCCGCGTTCTGATTGCGGTCGCTATTATCAGGATTCTGATGCGCGGCGAGAGAATGATCGGCGCCCTGAACGGCATGGACAAGCTGATGATCGCGTGGATAGCTTGGTTCGTTCTCAGCAGCCCACTCTTTCCCGGGGAGGAGTCGTCCTTGATTTTTAATCTTGGCCAAGCCTATAATATTGGAGGTATCTATTTTCTCCTCCGCGTGTTCTGTGGAACACTTGAAGAAATACAGGGTATCGTACGGCTTATGGCCTGGCTACTGGTGCCCATTGCTATTGAGATGGTGATGGAACGCCTGACCCAAGCAAATCTCTTCTCCGTATTTGGAGGATTTGTAGCCGAGCGTGACGGCAAGTTCCGAGCACAGGGACCCTTTGCACATGCGATTCTGGCCGGCAGCGTGGGTGCCGCATGCTTCCCGTTGATGGCAGGCATCTGGAACAGGCACCGCACTGCGGCACTGATCGGAATGACAGCCAGCATTGTGATGGTGGGTGCGAGTAATTCCAGCGGACCCATCATGAGCTTGCTATTTGGTGCCGCCGCACTTGGAATGTGGCGCTACCGCGATCTGACTCGGTATGCTGGCAGGCTCTTTGTAGTAGCGTATTTGCTGTTAGACCTGGTCATGAAGCAGCCTGCCTATTACATCCTCAGTAGAATCGATCTCACTGGCAGCAGCACTGGATGGCACCGCGCGCGCCTGATCGAGTCCAGCATCGAACATTTGAGCGAGTGGTGGCTAGCGGGAACCAACTACACGCGTCACTGGATGGCTAGTGGTGTATCATATACTCCGAATCACGCGGACATCACCAATTACTATATACTCATGGGAGTCTGGGCGGGGTTGCCGCTAATGCTGCTATTCATGGTAATGATCTGGAAAGGATTCCGCTATGTGGGGCAGATTGTGCAACAAGACCCGCCGCTGACAGGGCTACAGCCCTTTCCGGTGTGGTGCCTCGGAGCGTCACTCTTCGCACACATGGCCACCTGTATCTCGGTCGCTTATTTTGACCAATCCTATATCTTTATGTTCTTGTGTCTGGCTGCCGCAAGTTCCCTCAATTCGGTTGCACTGCGGGGTTTGGAGTCCGCAGAGGAATCATTATATGAAACCGCGGGCCCGCAAGTGCAGGAGTCGCCGCTGCCAGCCTTCTCTCGTCTTTAATTGCCAGTCTTGCATGTCCATGCAATCCACATCACAGGTGTTGATGCCGGCCGCAGTCGCCAGTGTGTCTTTGGATCCCAAGGGGGCGATGAAAACGGGTGGCAGTGGTGAATCATCTAACGCTAATTGGCAGGTGAGTCCATCCGCAAAGGTCGACATGGTGCCGGCGGTTCCGCGTGGGAGGTGGATTGCACTGCTGGGAATTCCGGTGAGCTCCCGCAATCAGGGCGTTCAAGCGCTTGGAGCGACGCTGGTGGACCTTTGCATGAAAGCATCGGCTGGCGTCAGAATCCGTGTGCTGGTTGGCAACTCGCAACCGCAGGTGATTGGCTACCGGGTAGGCGGATCGGATCACATGGTGCCGGTGGTGAATTTTCGTCTATCGCCCAGAGCGTTGCTACATGAGCACCTGGCATGGATTGTTCTGATGGCGTTGTGCTACAAGGCTTTGCCGTTTGCCATGCCGCGCAGGCTGATTGCACGCAGCACGCCGTGGATCGAAGCGTTGGAACGGTCTGCCTTCGCCGGCGACATCCGGGGTGGCGACAGTTTCAGTGACATCTATGGAATGAGGCGCTTTGTGATCGGATTTCTCGCGGCGTGGTCCGTGCTATTGGTGAAGGGCTCGATCGTGCAATTTCCACAAACCTACGGCCCCTTCAAGAGCCGCGTGGCACGCGCGATGGCACGCTTTCTATTGCGCCGTTCTTCTGTGATTATGGCCCGTGATAAGTCAAGCCTCCGGGTGGCGCAGGAACTCGTCGGAGCCGCGCGGGAGATTTTGCTCAGTCCCGATGTGGCATTTGCCTTGGAAGCAACCTGCCCGGAGCATTTGATAGTGGATCCTAGCCTAACAGGAGGCATGCCGGCGGGCATCGTGGGTGTCAATGTCAACGGTTTGATGTATCATGGGGGTTACAGTCGCAACAACATGTTCGGGTTGAAGATGGATTATCCCGGATTTCTGCGGAGCTTGTTGCTTGCGCTGCTGGCGGAGCAGGCGCAGGAAGTCTGGCTGGTGCCTCATGTCTATGCGCCTGCTGGCGACGTGGAAAGCGATCCCGATGCCTCCCATCACCTTCGAGACTCTCTGCCGTTGGAATTGCAGAAGCGGGTGCGGATTGTTGCGGGAGAATATGACACGCATCAGATCAAGGGCGTGATCGGGATGAGCGACTTCTTCATCGGATCACGAATGCATTCCTGCATCGCGGCTCTGTCCCAAGGGGTTCCGTGTGTGGGCGTGGCCTACAGCATGAAGTTCCGGGGGGTCTTCGAGTCGGTCGGACTGGAGAGTTGGGTAGTCGATGGCAGGGAAGTCAATGCTGACGAAGCGGTTGTGCAGGTCATGGACCTGTATCGGCACCGTGAGGACGAGAGGTCGGCGTTGCGAAAGAGCGCTGCCTGTGCCAGACAGCGGTTGGTGGAAGTGTTTAAGGACATGATGGAAAAGCTCGGCTTCCAAACAGGGGAATGGACTACGGGCGGGCAACCGCGCCAGGACAACGCGTAATGCAAATCGGTTTGCGAACATTGTATGATGCGGGTGACAAAGTTGGAAGATGTAGTCAAGTGGCGCCTCTGCCTCGGCTGCGGTGCGTGTGCCTATATTTCCGATGGGGCGATTGGAATGGTGGATGACGCCCGGCAGGGATATCGGCCTGTATTGAACGGGCAACGGGATGAGACGATGTTGGAGGAGTGCCTGAAGGTTTGTCCGGCAACCGGAGCCGATTCACCTGGCAGCGGCCGGGAAGGAGTCATGCTTGAGGGCATAGCCGCAGGATTGGGTCCGGTCTTGGAAGTATGGGAAGGCCATGCGCTCGATCCGGAGACGCGTCACCTCGGGTCCTCTGGAGGTGCTCTAACTGCATTGGCACGCTATGCCATTGAACGGGGAGGCATGCACGGCGTGCTCCATGTGGCCGCTGACCCGGACAATCCCGTGCGTAACCGGACCGTGATGAGTCATACGAGGGAGGAGTTGCTGGCAAACACGGGTTCGCGTTACTCCCCCGCATCGGTATGTGACGGACTGAAGCAGATCGAGGTGGCGACGGCACCGTGTGTGTTCATCGGGCAGCCCTCCGAGGTGGCGGCCCTTCGCAAGGCGCAGGGAATCCGGCCCGCGTTGGATCGAAATATCGGTGTGGCGCTGTCATTTTTCTGTGCCGGGTCGCCATCTAGTCAAGGAACCCTCGATCTGTTGAAATCCAAGGGCGTTGAAGCATCTCGTGTCGCGCGAGTCCGTTATCGGGGACGCGGTTGGCCCGGTATGTTCGCGGTTTGGCTCAAAGGAGAATCAGAACCCGTGCTGGAAATGACCTACGCGGAGTCATGGGGATTTGTTCAGACCTACCGGCCATGGGGGGTTCAGTTATGGCCGGATGGTTTGGGCGAGCAGGCGGACATTGCCTGTGGCGACCCTTGGCATCGGGAGAACGAGTCCGATAATCCAGGTTCGTCATTGGTGGTGGTTCGCACCGAAGCCGGTAGACGATTGGTTAGGGATGCGATGGCAGCCGGGTATCTCGAATTGACGCGGACCACAGTGGAAAAGGTTGTCGCATCCCAGCGGAATCTGTTGCTCAAGAGGGGTGCGGTCTGGGGACGGCTCATGTCCATGCGTGTCCTTGGATTGCCCACGCCGACCCATGCCGGATCCGGCTTGTTCGGGAGCTGGCTGCAATTGTCCCTCCGTGAAAAGGTCCGGTCCACGCTGGGAACCGTGAGACGCATTCTAGCACATAGATATCACAAGCCGAACTCCTCGGCCTTGCCTCTGGTCCGGGGTGATCAACACGGATAATGCATCATGAAACATTTCCTTCCAATTCAGAATCGTAAGGCGTCTGTTGCACTCATGGAACCTGGGAATACCATCCCCCAGGCACGTCCAAAGGAACCGGTTGAAGCCAGCGGATGCCACGCTGCTAGGCGGTTAAAGGAGCTCCAGCATGGCCACAACAAGGTACTGGTGGCGATTGCCAATCATGGGACGAAGAACCAACGATTTCTGGACCGGTTGCTTGCGGAATATCGGTCGATGAAGCGGTATGAGGTGCACATCGTCGTGCTTTCTGACATTCCGAAGGATCTGGGTCCGGACGTGCAGGTCAGGGTCGGGCTTCCGATTGAGGACCCGTGGTCATTGCCATTCGGCCACAAGGAATTGTTTGCCTCGCACATGGATGAGTATGACCTTTTCATCTATACCGAAGACGATACGCTTGTCACGGAAACCAACATCGAGGCATTCGTGGAGGAAACCCGGATTCTGCCGGAGCAGTTCATCGCCGGATTCATGCGCTACGAGATAGCGCCCGACGGACGGAAGTATTATTCAAGCATGCATTCCCACTATCACTGGGATCCGCGTTCGGTTTTGCGGCTTGGCAAATCGCTGTTCGCATACCACACCAACGAGCATGCCGCCTGCTTTATCCTGACGCGCGAACAGTTGCGCAAGGGGATTGATTCGGGCGGGTTTCTGTTGCCGCCAAGGAAAGAGCGTTATGACATGCTGGTTACCGCGGCCACCGATCCCTACACGCGCTGCGGAATGACAAAGTTGGTTTGCATCTCGCGTTTTGACGATTTCTGCCTGCATCACCTGCCCAATGTCTATTGTGGCAAACTCGGACTGGAAGCCGACATCGGGAAGCGGGAAATCGAGCGCTTGGCTTCAATTGCGGAGCACGCGGATGTCGGGGTGACGCGACCCCTCTTCGATCCGTTCCCGTTGAGAGATGAGGACCGTTGGAACAAGAAATACTACGAAGGCCGGCGTGATGATGTCCTGCAATGTGTACCCCGGGATGCACGCAGGGTTCTATCGGTGGGATGTGGTTGTGGAACCACGGAGGCGGAGTTGGCCAGACGCGGGATGGAAGTGGTTGGGATTCCGTTGGATTCGATCATCTGCACCACGGCCGAGAACAGCGGAATCACCGTTCTTCCGCCGGACTTTGATCTGGCGGAGAAGCGACTCGCCGGGCAACGGTTTGATTGTATCCTGATCCTGGATATTCTCCAGCAATTGCCAGGCCCGGCTACTATCATCAAGCGGTTCTTCAGATTCCTTCGCACCGACGGGACAATGCTCATCAGCGTTCCGAATTGGAACTATCATGGGACCATCAGGCTACGTCTGACGCCGCGCGGACGGAAAACCCTGGAGCACCGGGCAACGGCCCGCAATACGGGCGTTCATCGCACCACCAAAGGCTGCATGGCCCGGTGGTTGCGTCAGAGCGGCTGTCGCCAAATCAGGTATTGCTGGGTTACCGGGGCACGACTGCAGAAAATCAGCAAATGGACCTGCGGACTGGCGGACGAATTTCTGTGCCGCAACCTGCTGGTTGTGGCGCGGCCATAGGGCACATTCTCAGGCTGCCAATTTTCGGCAGGCGATGAGCCACGCGGGAACTTGGGCAGATAGATACATCACTTATGAATGAAATAGTCATTGAGGCTGGGAGTGTCGAACGCCAGTATTGGCGTGACTTGTGGCGTTACAGGGAATTGTTCTATTTCCTGGCGTGGCGCGACATTCTGGTGCGCTACAAGCAGACGGTCATCGGTATCACATGGGCGGTGATTCGTCCGCTGCTCACGATGCTGGTTTTGACCTTCATCTTCAGCAAACTGGCAAAGATGGATGCCGGAGGCGTGCCCTATCCGGTGCTGGTGTTTTGTGGCATGCTGCCCTGGCAGTTTTTCTCCACGGCATTTGCTGAGAGCGGCAACAGTCTGGTGAACAACGCGGGGATGATCTCCAAGGTGTATTTCCCGCGCATGGTGGTGCCGGTGAGCAGCGTGATTACCAGTTTTGTGGATTTTCTCATTTCGGCGGTCCTGATGGTGTTGATCATGATCTATTACGGCTATTCGCCCGGGCCGTCGGTCACACTGCTTCCAATCTTTGTGATCCTGGCCTTTGCCACGGCGTTCGGAGCCGGGTTGTGGGTGTCCGCGCTCATGGTTCGCTATCGCGACTTCCGCTTCATCGTGCCTTTCATCGTACAGTTCGGTCTGTATATCTCACCGGTCGGCTTCAGCAGCAATGTGGTGCCACAACAATGGCGGATGCTTTATTCAATGAATCCGATGGTCGGCGTGATCGACGGCTTCCGTTGGGCAATTCTGGGCGAGCAGAGCCTGTATTGGCCCGGATTTTACTTTTCGGTCGCGGGCGTGTTGCTGCTCATCGTCACCGGCACCATCTATTTCCGCCACACCGAACGGACGTTCGCTGACATCATATGAACAATCCCATTATTTCTGTCGAAAATCTGTCGAAGCGCTACATGATCGGCCGGCGGATGGCGAAAGGTGACGGTCTGCGGCATTTGTTGGAAAGTGCAATCCGCGCGCCATTCGACATGCTGCGGGCTGAATCGCGGGCGAAGCGGGCCACGACCGAGGAGTTCTGGGCGGTCCGCGACCTGAATTTGGAAATCCAACAGGGTGAGATGTTGGGGGTCATCGGCCGCAATGGAGCCGGCAAATCGACGTTGCTCAAGTTGTTGAGTCGCATCACCGAGCCCACGTCAGGCATCATTCGGCTGCGTGGCCGCGTGGCCAGCCTGCTGGAAGTGGGAACCGGCTTCCATCCCGAACTTACCGGACGTGAGAACATCTTTCTCAATGGCGCGATTCTCGGAATGGGCAGGGTGGAGATCAAACACAAGTTCGACGAGATTGTCGCCTTCGCCGAGATCGACAAATTTCTCGACACCCCGGTGAAGCGCTACAGCAGCGGGATGTATGTGCGGCTGGCGTTCGCCGTGGCGGCCCACCTTGAGCCTGAGATTTTGATCGTGGATGAGGTGCTCGCCGTGGGTGACGCGGAGTTCCAGAAGAAGTGCCTTGGCAAGATGGAGGATGTTTCCACCAAAGAAGGCCGCACCGTCATTCTCGTCAGTCACCAGATGACCGCCATTCAGAATCTTTGCACGCGCTGCATCCTGATGGACCATGGGCAATTGATCCGCGAGGGTATGACCGACGAGGTCGTCAATGTCTATATGAGGAATGGAATCCAACTGGCCACGGGTGACCTGACAAAGCGCACGGATCGAGCGGGCAAAGGAGATGTCAGGATCATATCCATCGATCTTCGCGATGAATGCGGCAATATCATCAAGGAAGCCATCTCAGGCAGCACGGTGGTTTTGAGTCTGGCCTATTCGGTAAAGGACAACGTCGTCGTCAATGACTGTGTCCTTTGCGTGGCAATCGAAAAGGACCTGAAGGAGTATTTCTCCATGTCAACGGCTCTGGTCGATCGAATGAAGATCAGGCTCTCGGGCTGTGGCCGCATCGATTTCCTGATCCCGGATTGGCCATTGATGGGGGGCAGGTATCATGTCAGCTCGTATATCGGCTCCAATCAGGGGATTATGCAGGATAATGTGGAGGACGCGGCGGTGATTGAGGTGATCGACGGGGATTTCTACGGCACGGGCAAGCTGCATCACGAAGGCTGGGAGGGAACGGCCGTGCTGGTTCGCCATTCATGGAGTCACCATCAAGGCGGACCATTGAACGGGTCGAGCAAAATAGCACTGGACGACTGCCCAACGATTCTAGCGCAGAAGCAATTCGCATGAAGATTCTGATGATGCACAGGGGCGACGGCAACATGGGTGGCGGCCAGGTCCAGATGAACCGCCTCTATTCTGGACTCAGAGCGCACGGCGTCGATGCGCGAATCATCTGCCGGGATAGAACCCAGTCGGAATCGGTGCAGATGCCAGCGCGTCCCTGGGTCGAGAAACCGTTGCGCAGGCTGACCCGCAGGATGGGGTTGAACGAGTTGCACTTGGTCAGTTCATTCGCGGCAAGGAAACTCCAAGAGTTCCTGGATGCCGATCTCATCGATTTCCACTGCCTCCACTGCGAAACGTTGAGTTATCTGGCCCTGCCCGGCCTCACTCGCGGCAAGCCCGCGGTTTTCACTTTTCATGACATGTGGCCGCTCACCGGCCACTGTCACGCCAGCCTCGAATGCGACCGCTGGAAAACCGGCTGCGGCCAATGCCCCCACCTGGATGTGGAACCGCGAGCACTTCGTGATGCCACGGCCCTCGAATGGCGACTCAAGCGGATGGCCTACAATCATTCCAAGTTCACCATTGTCACTCCCAGCAAGTGGCTTCATGACAGAACCAAGGAAAGCATGTTGGGCGAATTTCCGGTGCATCACATTCCTCACGGTATTGAAACGGATATCTACCAACCTTTGGACAAAGACCACTGCCGTTCATTGCTAGGAATACCCGAAGGAAATAATGTTATTTTGTGTGCGATGGAAAGCATGAAGAGGCCACTGAAAGGGGCCGCGTTGCTGGTCGCGGCGCTCCAAGGTCTGCCCGATTCCGTGTGCATGGAGAGCGTTTTGCTCCTCTTCGGTCAATCCAATGGGGAGATTCTGAAGCAGATTCAGATGCCGGTGGTGAACCTCGGGTTTCTGCACAATCAGCGACTCAAGGCGATGGCGTTTTCCGCGGCAGATGTGTTCATCAATCCGACGCGAGCCGAAAATTTCCCGCTCGTCGTGTTGGAAAGCATGGCATGCGGGACGCCGGTGGTTTCCTTCGGTGTGGGCGGCGTGCCGGAAATGGTGCGCCCGGGAATGACCGGTTATTTGGCGCAACCGGATCAACCGGATGACCTGTGTGAAGGAGTTGTCAGGCTTTTGGGCGACAAGGCCGGGTTACAGGCCATGGGCCGCCAGTGTCGGGAGGTGGTTTTGTCCGAGTATGCCTTGGAGCTTCAAGTCCAACGGTATATCGATTTGTATCAACAGGTGATTGATGGAAGGGCGTGATATGATCGACTTGGGATATCAGTTTGCCGGCAGGGCGCTGCATCGTGCTGCCAGAGTCATCCGGAGGATCGGAAGAATGGCGGGTGTCGCCGTGCCTCCAGGCGGGATGCCGCACCGGGATTTCTACTCGATTGCGATTTATACGGGATGCTCGCCGTTTGATCTGGCATCGGCCAATGCGACAAGCAATCCGGTGCTGTCGGGCAAGGATGTCACCGATGTCGCGGCGGTGTATGTGGCCGACCCGTTCATGATCCGGGTGGACGACTGCTGGCACATGTTTTTTGAAATCCTCCGGAAGGATGTTGTCAAGGGCGTTATCGGTCTGGCCACCAGCCGCGATGGCAGGGCATGGGAGTATCAACAGGTGGTTCTGGAAGAGCCGTTCCATCTATCATACCCATGTGTCTTTGAATCCGATGGCGACTACTTCATGATTCCTGAATCCAACCAGGCGGGTGCGGTGCGCCTCTATAAGGCCGTGCATTTCCCCACGCGCTGGTCATGGATGGGCAATCTTATCGAACATGTTGAATACGTTGACTGCACGCCCTTCCAGTTCAATGGCAAGTGGTGGCTGTTTGCAGGGTGCGGGGCACCGCCATTGTTGGCCGATACGCTGCGCTTGTTTCACTCTGAGAGGTTGACAGGGCCCTGGATAGAGCATCCGGCTAGCCCTGTCATTTCCAACAATCCACACCTCGCCAGGCCGGGAGGACGGGTGGTGATCTGGCAGAACCGGTTGTTGCGATTTGTGCAGGATTGTTCACCCCATTATGGCCAGAAGGTTCACGCCGTTGAGATCATCGAGTTAACTGAGACACGCTATCGCGAGCGATTGGCGACACCCGAACCGATTCTCAAGGCTTCTCGGCAGCGCTGGAACTCATCCGGAATGCATCATCTGGACCCGCATCCCGCTGAAGGTGGCGGCTGCATCGCCTGTGTTGACGGTTGGTATTGGGGGCCGGTTGATTGATGAATGTCCTGATAGCCAAGTGCGATTGAAAAATCCGTGGCATCACCGGTGCGCCGGTCGAAATTTCCGGGCACGCCGTTGCGACAACTGAAAATGCGTTTGGCTATCAGATCATGCTGTTCACTTCCTGGGCATTCATCTTGTGTTATCTGCCACTCACGGCGGGCGTTTTCTTTGTGTTGCCCGCACGCTGGCGGACGGCGCGCAAGATCTGGCTCGCTTTGGCATCGTTGTTCTTTTACGGTTGGTGGAAGGTGGAATTTGTTCCCCTCCTGTTGACGTCGATCGGAGTGAATTATTCGCTAGCGGAATGGATTTCCCGCCGGGGCGGCATGCCCAACGGTCGCTGGTTAGTCGTCACCGCCGTGGCTCTCAACCTTGGTACCCTCGGTTTCTATAAATACACCAACTTTCTGCTCCAAAGTTGGGGTTGGCTCACTTGCCATGAGACACCGGGCTTGCACATCGTTCTGCCCTTGGCGATTTCCTTCTACACCTTCACCCAGATCGGCTACGTGGTGGATGTGGCCCGCGACCCTCGCCTACATTATCGCTTTCTCGATTATGCCCTGTTTGTGTTGTTATTTCCGCACCTCATTGCAGGCCCGATCGTGCGGCATTGGGAAATCATCCCGCAGTATGTTGAAAGACACCTGCGCGTCACACGGGCAGACCTCGGCGCCGGATTGGCCTTGTTCTTGTTGGGGCTTTACAAAAAGACGCTGCTTGCCGATCCGGTCGCGGTCTATGCGGATGCTATTTACGGACAGGCGGCCGCGGGCCACCCGCTAACATGGTTTGCCGCATGGGTCGGCACCTTGGCTTATGCCCTGCAAATCTACTTCGACTTCTCCGGTTACTCTGACATGGCGATCGGGCTGGCGCGGATGTTCACGATTCGGTTTCCCGCCAACTTCGATTCGCCCTATCAGGCGGTTAACATCGCCGAGTTCTGGCGCCGCTGGCACATGAGTCTGACCCGGTTCCTGCGTGAGTATGTGTATTACCCGATGGGCGGCAACCGCCGCGGGTTCGCAATCCAAATGCGGAATGTGCTCATCACCTTCCTGCTCAGCGGCATCTGGCACGGGGCGGGATGGACGTTCGTTATTTGGGGTGCCATGCATGGTTGCTACCTCGCCGTATTTGTAGTCTGGGAGCGCATCAAGCAGCGTGTGGGATGGACTTTGCAAGCGCGGCCGTGGCGGTTGGCTGGCATAGCGTTGACGTTCTTCGCGGTGATGCTCACCTGGGTTTTCTTCCGCTCGCCCACGGTGGAGGTGGCTTTCCGAACTGTCTCAACCATGCTCGGTGCGCAGGGCTTTACGGTTCCCGAAAATGTCCTGCAAATGGCTGGTGACATGCCATGGCTGCGCCATTTCTTCCATGGCATTATCGCCCCAAAGGTGGTGGATACCTGGAGTCTCACGCTGCTGCACCTCTGCATCCTGCTAGGCGCGGTCTGGTGGCTTCCCAACACCCAGCAATTGTTGTCCGACTACGAGATGGTGCTGGATGGTACCCGATGTCCATCACGCTTGAAACTGCGCCTGGGCGCTGCCGTTGGGTTTGTTTTGGGGGCCTTGCTGATGCTCTTCGTGTATACGCGCTACAATGCCGGAGTTAGTCCGTTTATTTATTTTAACTTTTGAGCCACCATGCATTGCACCCGGAGATTTTTCATTGCGCTGCCGCTGGGTTTTCTGGTGATGCTGGGTTTGTATATGTTCGCTGTCCGCCTGCAACTGGGGTCTCCCACCGCCATGTCCCATTGGTGCTCCGAAATCAACCGCAAGAAGCTGGATGCAGCCACCCAGATATCCTCACCAAAAATTGTTCTGTTAGGAGGGTCAGCCACATTGTTTGGCATCAAGGCTTCGCTGCTCGAACAGGAACTCGGCGTGCCCACCCTCAATGCCGCCACCCATGCCGCCCTGGGCATGGCCTATCTGCTCGAGAACGGGAAGCATGCCCTCCGGCCCGGCGACACCGTCATCCTCGTACCCGAGTTTGAAATCCTGGATTACGGCGAGGCCAAGCGCAGTGTCTGGGCCAGTTCCATGTATGTGGATTATATCCTGGCTCGCGATCCCGACTACTATCGGAAGCTCTCCCTCAGCGATCAGATCGAAATCGCTTTGATGATGCCTCTCAAACGGTTGGTCACAGGGCTGGCCGGCAGAGACAAGCCCGAACCGACGATCCGCTATGCAGCCTATGATGCCTACGATCCGGCCAGGGTGGATGCGCACGGGGACATGACCGGTCACACCGCACAGCGGCGGCCTGCGGCCTGCCCACCACGCGATGAGCGCGTGTGCGAGCCGCTGGTTTCCGGGTTGCCAGCTAACGCGTCAGGCCTGCCGCTGCTGGTCGGGTTCTGCCGGTGGGCGACAGAGAACCGGATCCGGGTTTTGGCAGGCTTTCCTAACACGGCCGACCAACCATGCTACGACACGCCATGCGCGATTGCGCTGGAAACGCGGTTGCGCGAGTTCTTTGCCGCGCAGGGAGTTCCGCTCATCGGCAGTCTCCATGATGCGTTGATGCCACCGGCCGAATTCTTTGATAGCAACTATCACCCTACCGAGGAGGCTTCCGTGCAGCGAACCATCCGGTTAGCGGCACAACTCAAGCCATGGTTCGCGGCCAGCGGCAAGTCGTCACCACCAAGATGAATCCTTGGGCTTTTGCCGTGGTTTAGGACACGCCTCACAACCCTTTGAACTACCCTGCACCAATGAAACCCGTTGAACTTCTGCCAATGCCGGCGAGAAAGGCATATCGTAGGATCCGCCGCTTCTTGCGTGCCCGCATTCCCTGGTTGATGCAGCCGCCTCCGCCTGGCTATGCGAGATTCCACCCGTGGCGATCGGTTCATCCGATCCGCCGCAACTTTGGCTGGGACACCGGTGGCCAATGTGTGGATCGGTATTATATCGAAGGCTTTTTGGACCGGAACAGGGATGTGATCCGCGGGCGCGTGCTTGAGGTCGCAGAAAACTCCTACACAAGGCGCTTCGGCGGCAGCCAAGTCACCCACTCCGACATCCTTCATGTCGTCGAGGGGACCCCGAATGCCACGATCATCGGCGATCTCGCCACAGGTGCCGGCCTGCCGGACGATTCCTTTGACTGCATCATCCTCACCCAAGTGCTGTTTTGCATATATGATCTGCGCGCGGTGGTCAACACGCTGCGCCGGATTCTCATGCCCGGCGGCGTCGTCCTGATTACCGAACCGGGAATTTCCCAAATTGCCCGCTATGACATGGAGCAATGGGGCGACTGCTGGCGCTTCACCTCGTGCTCGGCGACGAAGCTGTTCACGGAGGTGTTCCCCCAAGACCACGTCGAGGTGGAAACCCGCGGCAACATTCTTTCATCTGTCGCCTTCCTTCACGGGTTGCTTGCGACGGAACTTTCCCCTGCGGAACTCGACCATCAGGATCCCGATTACCAGATGTGTGTTTTCATCAAGGCGAGGAAACCCTTGTTCCGTCAGGATTCGTGAATTTCCTCTGAGTATATGTTAGTAAGGATTTGATTCCGCGTATCGGCAGTTATTTGGCACCTGTTGAGTGACGACGGATGGCGGTCCAACCTGATTCTTATGTCTTATGAACACTCTAAATCATATCCGGAAACTATTGCTAGCAGGGATTGCGGCATGGGGTGGTTCCGCGGCTTGCAATGCGCAGGTTATACCACCGGTGCGAATCATGCCGTTAGGTGACTCGATCACTGCGGGATTTGTCAACGACGCCAACACCATTGAAGGCGGCTACAGAAGGAACCTGTACTCCATATTGTTTACACATGGATTCAACGTCGATTTCGTGGGCACTCTCGCGGATGTCAAGCCGCAGATTCCTGATCCGGACCACGAGGGGCACGGCGGTTATCTCATCGAGGACATGCTGGCCGGTATCGACTCCTGGCTGGGTCAAATCGACGACCCGGATGTGATTCTGGTTCACGCGGGAACAACCAATTTCTGGGTTGGCGAAAGTCTTTCGGTGACGCAGAATCATCTGAAAGATCTTCTCGCCGAGCTTGCGACGCGGCGACCCTTTGCGAAAATCATAGTTGCCAGCCTGATCTTGCGGACCGATTTCTATGAGAGCATTCAATTGTTATATAATGCATCTCTTCCCGGGATTGTCAGCGATCAAGTGGCGATGGGCCGGCAGGTTTACTTTGTGGATATGCACAGTGTGTTGGTGGCTTCGGATCTCGCCGATGGCGTTCACCCGACACTTGGCGGCTATGACAAGATGGGGGCCCGGTGGGTGACCGCCGTCAACAGCGTGATCACCCCGCTGGGAACCACCGATTCTCCTGCAATTGCTGCTGTTGATGCCACGCAGGACTTGAATCATGTCACGGTGAAATTCAGCAAGCCGATCAGGGAACAGGACGTGGTTCCTGGCAACTTCTCGTTGAGTGGCGGTTTGGCGGTGTTGGATATGTCTCTGGACTCGTTGTCCAAGCGAATCGTCACGATTCATACGAGCCCGCAAGCGCTTGGCACCGTTTATACATTGTCGGTGACGGGAGTCCGTGACAGGACCCCGGCCGCGACGGCAATCATGCCTGGATCGACGATTGCCTTTACCTCGCTCGGGCCCCTTGTCAATGGCGGCTTCGAGGCGGGCACTCCGGCCGATTACGGGACGTTGGACGGGTGGACGCTAACAGGCACCTCCCAGCCTGTTGGATTCACCAGCACGCCTGCCGGTTTCACCCCGGTGTTCACGCCGCATGAAGGGCACCGCATGGCGGTCTTCAGCAGCGGCAGCAATGATTTCAGCGGAAGCATGTCGCAAAAGTTCTCCACCACGCCGGGACGGGTTTACGTGCTGTCGTTGGATCTGGGGATTGTCGCTGGCGTGAGCGGGAAAAGGCAACGCCTGCAGGTATCGGTTGCGGCCGGCACCACCCTGGTGTCCCAGCGGGAGGAGATCACCGCCGCCGGCGCATTCAGTTCCTGGGTCCCGAAGAGTTATACCTTTGTTGCCGACAGCACGGCGACGACGCTGACGCTGAGCGATGCATCGGCGTCCCTGTCGCTATCCCAGTCGCGTGACACCGACATGTTGCTGGATCACGTGCAGGTGACGGAAGAAGTTTCGCTTGCGGTCAATTCGTCGCCATCAGCCGGAGTGAATGTGACGGTGAGCCCGGTGGATGCGACCGGCAACAGCAACGGCACCACCGGATTCACCCGCTATTACAATCCCGGCCAGCAGGTGACTCTAACGGCTCCCGCGAGTGCGGGCACCCTGCCGTTTGCCGCATGGAAAGAAAACGGGGTGACTTATGCGAGCAGCGCTACCACCACGGTGACGCTCAACACCAGTCGCACGCTCACGGCGGTGTATGCGGCAAGCACCCTGCCGGTGGCCATTGCCGATGCCTACACCACCACTCAGAACGTTCCCTTGGTGGTGCCGCCACCCGGAGTGCTCGCCAATGACACCGATCCCAAGAGTCTTCCTCTGACTGCGGTTCTCAATGCCGCACCGACCTCCGGTGTCCTCGGCTTGAGTGCAAATGGCAGCTTCACCTACACCCCGGTCACCGGCTTCAGCGGGACGGATTCGTTCACCTATCACGCCAGCAATGGCACCGACTCATCCGGCGTGGTCACGGTTTCAATCACGGTCCATCCGGTCGGTGGCCTCGCCAATGGCGGCTTCGAGTCGGGGGTTCCGGCCGATTACGGGACGTTGGACGGGTGGACGCTAACAGGCACCTCCCAGCCTGTTGGATTCACCAGCACGCCTGCCGGTTTCACCCCGGTGTTCACGCCGCATGAAGGCCTCCGCATGGCGGTCTTCAGCAGTGGCAGCAATGATTTCAGCGGCAGCATGTCGCAAACATTCTCCACCACGCCGGGACATGGGTATGTGCTGTCGTTGGATCTGGGGATCGTCGCCGGCGTGAGCGGGAAAAAGCAACGTCTGCAGGTATCGGTTACGGGCGGGACTACCCTGGTGTCCCAGCGGGAGGAGATCACCGCCGCCGGCGCGTTCAGTTCCTGGGTCCCGAAGAGTTACACCTTCATTGCCGACAGCACATTGACCACGCTGACGCTGAGCGATGCGTCGGCGTCCCTGTGGCTTTCCCAGTCCCGTGACACCGACATGTTGTTGGATCACGTGCAGGTGACGGAAGAAGTTTCGCTTGCGGTCAACTCGTCGCCGTCTGCCGGAGTGAATGTGACGATAAGCCCGGTGGATGCGGCCGGCAACAGCAGCGGCACAACCGGATTCACCCGCTATTACAATCCCGGCCAGCAGGTGACGCTCACGGCTGCCGCGAGTGCGGGCACCCTGCCGTTTGCCGCATGGATAGAAAACGGGGCGACTTATGCGAGCAGCGCGACCACCACGGTGACGCTCAACACCAACCGCACGCTCACGGCGGTGTATGCGGCAAGCACCCTGCCGGTGGCCATTGCCGATGCCTACACCACCACCCAGAACGCTCCCTTGGTGGTGCCGGCACCGGGAGTGCTCACCAATGACACCGATCCCAAGGGGCTTCCGCTGACTGCGGTTCTCAATGCCGGGCCGACCTCCGGTGTTCTGAGTTTGAGTGCAAACGGCAGCTTCACCTACACGCCGGCCACCGGCTTCAGCGGGACGGACGCGTTCACCTATCACGCCAGCAATGGCACCGATTCATCCGGCGTGGTCACGGTTTCAATCAGGGTCAATCAGGTCGGAGTGATCACCAATGGCGGCTTCGAGTCGGGGGCTCCGGCCGATTACGGGACGTTGGACGGGTGGACGCTAACAGGCACCTCCCAGCCTGTTGGATTCACCAGCACGCCTGCCGGTTTCACCCCGGTGTTCACGCCGCATGAAGGCCTCCGCATGGCGGTCTTCAGCAGTGGCAGCAATGATTTCAGCGGCAGCATGTCGCAAACATTCTCCACCACGCCGGGACATGGGTATGTGCTGTCGTTGGATCTGGGGATCGTCGCCGGCGTGAGCGGGAAAAAGCAACGTCTGCAGGTATCGGTTACGGGCGGGACTACCCTGGTGTCCCAGCGGGAGGAGATCACCGCCGCCGGCGCGTTCAGTTCCTGGGTCCCGAAGAGTTATACCTTTGTTGCCGACAGCACATTGACGACACTGACGCTGAGCGATGCCTCGGCGTCCCTGTCGCTTTCCCAGTCCCGTGACACCGACATGTTGTTGGATCACGTGCAGGTGACGGATACCAGTTTGCTAGTTGCCGCGCAGGTGGCGACGAACAATGGTACCGTGGTTCCATCATTGGCGACGGCTTCCATCACGGTGATTCCGCAGGATGAATTCAGCCAGTGGCTGGCAGAATTCAATCTCACCGCCGACTCTGCAGCGGACCCCGACGGGGATTCAATCAGCAACGCCGTCGAATACGTCATTGGCGGAAACCCGGCCACCCACTCGGATATCGCCCTGCTGCCTACCGGCACTAGGGTTACGGCTGGAATGTTAGGCAACCCGACGCCACAGGACTATCTGCTATTCACCTATCGCCGCACCGACATGGCGAAGAATAATCCAGCAACTAGCATTAAGGTGGAATGGACTGCGGATCTCGCCGGGCCTTGGACCGATATCATAACGACTCAGGGAGTAGTGTCTGTCGAGGAAAAGATTGCAGATAGCCCCGGAGTGGAGTTGATCAAGATCTATATTCCGAGTTCGTCACACAACCGTATGTTTGCACGCCTTCGGGTTGCCGTCAGCATGCCCTGAAGACCGATCCGATACACACTTGCCACCTGTTTCACGCCTTCCCGTGCTGTCAGAACGTTTATTGCTAGAATGGATGGGGGCGTCGGCAAGTCGAAAGTTCTCATTGCCTGTTGTATGACTACGAATAGAAAGCCAAGCAACTTCTCATGAAAGCCCTAAATATCGTCTGTCGATTGCCACTGGTTCTGATCGCCGCGTGGGGGATCTTAGCGGTTTGCGGTGCGCAGGACATTCCTCCGGTGCGCATCATGCCGTTGGGTGATTCGATCACCCAAGGTTGCTACATCGACACCCAAGGAGGATACCGGACAGAGCTATACACCCTGTTGTCAAACGCGGGATTCAATGTGGACTTCGTCGGCACTCAAGTGGATACGGATCTGGCAGTGCCGGATCCAGATCACGAAGGGCATCCCGGCTATAGCATCGAAGACCTCCGCAATGGCCTGCCTCTGTGGACGAAGCAAGTGGCCGATCCTGATGTCATCTTACTGCATGTTGGGACGGTTGATTTCTGGCTCGGGATAAGTCTTGCGGCGACCCAAGATCACCTGAAGAACCTGCTCGCCGATCTTTCCGCACTGCGCCCGCATGCAAAGATCATCGTCGCGAGCCTCATTCCTCGAGACGATGAGTATGATACCATTCAAGAGTCATACAACTCGTCCCTTCCGGGGATAGTCAGCGAGCAAGTGGCATTGGGCCGGCAGGTTTACTTCGTGGATCTGCACGGTGTCCTAGGATCGCCGAATCAGCTCTTGCCAGAGGATTTTATTGCGGATGGAGTTCACCCGCAGCTTAGCGGCTATATCAAGATGGCGGCCCAGTGGTTGCCAGGAATTACCAGCGTAATCACTCCTAACGGAATCACGGACCCCCCGGCGATTGCCCGGGTGGATGCCCAAACCGATCTACAGCACGTGACGGTGACATTCAGCAAACCGATCAGGGACGAGGATGTGATTTCTGCCAATTTCTTGCTGAGCGGTGGCCTGATCATCTCGGCGATGAATCTTGACGCGGTGTCCAAGCGGATTGTCACTCTCACCACTAACGCCCAGGCTCCCAGCACCATTTACACTTTGTCGGTGAGCGGAATTCACGACCGGATGCCGGTGGCAAACCAGATCGCGCCCGGATCGGCGATGTCGTTCACGTCGCAGACGGTCATTGACTGGAGCTTCGAGGCGGGGGGCACGGCATGGACGAGCAGCGGAAATGTAGCTGTCACAAATTCATCGATTCCTCCCGCAACCGACGGACATAAGCTTTTGATGTTCCATGGCGCGGGGACGCTTCCTGACGGGGTGATTTCCCAGAGCATCCCGACGACTCCTGGCCAGAAATACCGTTTGCAGTTTGATATGGGTGTCTATGCCTTCAATGCCACTGGCGTGCAAGGACTTCAGGTCACAGTGACCGGCAATTCGGTCTTACTCTCCCAAACCGAAACCATGAGCGGACTTGACGGTGGGGCCACGCGATGGCAGGTCACGTCGTTTGAATTTGTGGCTGACAGTGCGATCACCACTCTTCAGTTCCGGGACGTTTCCATAGTGACGTACAGCATCGAGTTGTTGTTGGATGATGTGCGTCTCTCTGCGGTCATCACATGGCCGTTGGCGGTGAACTCGTCACCCCCCGGCGGAGTGAGTGTGGCGGCGAGTCCGCTGGACGTAGATGGCAACGGTTCTGGAGCGACGGAATTCACCCGGTACTATCAGGATGGAGCCACGGTGACAGTCACGGCTCCCGCGAATTCTGGGACCTTTCTTTTCAGCGAATGGCAGGAGAACGGTATGACCCACACAACCACCCCGGTCGTTACCGTGACGATGAACACAAGCCGCTATCTCACGGCGGTTTATGTCAAGAGCACCACCCCTATCGCGCTGGCTGACGCCTACTCGACCGATGAGAATACCGCGCTGACAGTGCCAGCCCCAGGAGTGCTCGCCAATGACAGCGAGCCTGATTCCCTGCCTCTAACTGCGGTGCTGGATCAGGAGCCTGCTCACGGCACGCTCTCCCTGAATGCGGATGGTGGTTTTGGTTACACGCCGAACCCGGATTTTAGCGGAACAGATTCTTTCACCTATCACGCCAGTAATGGCACGGCATCTTCCGGCCCGGTTGCGGCTTCTATCGTAATTAACCCAGTAGGCCCCTTCACCAATGGCGGTTTCGAACTTGGAATTCCTGCCGATTTTGGCTCGCTTGACGGATGGACGGTCAGCGGCAATCCCGGCAATCAACCTGTTGGTTTTACCAGCACTGGCCCCGGGATTGTGCCGGTTTATTCACCGAGTGAAGGTGCTCGGATGGCTGTCTTCAGCAGCGGCAGCGATGATTTCAGCGGCAGCATCTCGCAAACATTCAGCACAATTCCAGG
>JBAXOF010000002.1:0-55396 GCA_037133375.1 Verrucomicrobiota bacterium
GTCGGCCCTGACAGGCGGGACGCCTGTCCTCCTGCTAAACTGACAGTATTGGGCGTCCCGCCTGCTAACCTGATAGCCTTGGGCGTGACGCCACCGCCGAGCCGCCAACCGGGCAGGCCGGCCACCGCGCATGCCAATGCCAGGTGGTGCAGCACCCGCAAGCCACTCATTGCTCCGACGGCGCAAAGCAGCAAGGCGACGACCAACCAGCCAACGCTGGCCGGGGCTCCCAAATGACGGTTATTCAAAACAAGCCACCCCTGCGTGGCGAGCCAGATGCCGAAGGCGAGCGGCGCGCCACGGGCATATAGATCATGGCTCCAGGCACCGATGAGGGTGGGCAGAGCCTGCCACGCGGCCAGCCCTAACACTGCCAGTGGCAGGCTTATGCCAAGGTGGTCGGAAGGTGGGTCGGCTTGCGGGATCATACGGCTTGGATGAGGCGGGTGGTCGTTTGGGGCGGCGGCTCCAGCAAATAACACAGCCATTTGAGCAGGACCACTACCCCACCCAAGACTGCCAACCCAGTGAGCCCGTGAATCGCACCGCCAGCCACTTGCGTGTCGAACGAGAGCGCAATCCCGGCAAGCAGGAGGATGCGCAGCAAATTAGCCAGCCAGGCGATGGCTGGCAACAGGCCCAGCAGCAGGGCGAAGCGACGGCTGGAACGAATCCCGGAGGCCCCAACGGCCACCCCGGTGAGCAAGGTGAGCTGCAACAAATTCCACCCTGCACAGGAGGCTTCGATTTCTATCGGCAATCCCATGATGGCGAGATGGGTGCCCTCCCGCTGGGTCGGCATTTGCAGCAACCCGAACACCTGCTCGGCTACTGCGGCCGAGGACAACCGAAACGCCCAGCCAATGGTTTGCCACTCGCTGACCAGCCACGGGAATGAAAGCACCAATAACCAAGCCAACCGCCCGCGCCCGGGCTCTTGGGTAAACCAGCGATGCCCCCACAACAGCGCGAGAAAACTCCAGCTAAAGGCCAGCAAGGTAAGACTATCAAGAACCCAACCGCTGCCGAAACCCACAACACCGAGGGTCACCAGAGCGGGTTTATGGTCAGGCAGGACTCCCTTGTGAGGGTGCCACGGACATCCTAGATAATAGGCCAGCGGCAGCCCGAGTGCGAGCGGCAAGGTATCCGCAGGGGCGCTTAGCCATGCCAAATCCCGCGCCCAGATCGCACTGGCAGCCAGCACCAGACCGATGCCACCTAGCCACATCTGACGTTGTCTCCTCATGGGGGTGTTAATTTTTCCGCCGCATCGATGGCGAGCAGGTTGTTGCGGAATTCGGGTTGCTCGGGAAACCGCCGGGCTAACAGGCCAGTCCATTTCCGGGCTTGGTCAAACTTGCCGGCGGCAAACGCTTCTTTAGCTAGAAAAATCATGGCGTCGGCCGACTGCTCGCCGAGTTCCTGATAGATGCGGAGGGTTTCCGCCCGGGCTCCCTCAGCCAGCGCAATGCGGGCCAGCAGTTCCTTGCCCGGCACACTGGGTGCCAAACCGGGCGCGGCGAGCGTGAGTTGGCGGGCCTTGGTGGCGTTGCCGCGATCAAGTTCCGCCAAGGCCAGCGTCCATGCGGCACGACTGGCGTAGGGGGAGTTGCCGCCGGCAATCTTGTCGAGCATGGCCAACCCTTGGTCCACGGCACCGGAGGTGAGCAGCAGTTCACCTAACAACAACTCCGCGGCACTGCTGGGTGCGGGCAGCGAGGCAAGCCACTGGCGGGCGGGTTCCTTGCCATCCCGCTGCAACAGGGATTTGGCGTAGCCGTAGTCAAACCACTCGGGTGCCTCCGGGTCCGGGACGAGCTTGCCGGCGTTGCCGACAATGAGTGCCGCCCCGCTCCAGCCCGAGGCTAACAGCAAACCCACAAGGGCAGCGGGTTTGCCGAGCCAGGATTCAAATGCCGGGTTGGACCCGACTCCATCCGCGCGTTTGGCCCATTGCGAAAATTCACGCAAACACGGATGCGCCGCGTCTGACACCTCGGCCAACTCCTGCCCAGCGAGCGGCAGGCGCGGGTTTTTACCCTCACGGGCCGCCAAATGGACCCGCAAGCGCAGCGCGAGATCCGGCCACAGGTGTTCCGCCTCGCGCGAAAATCCAACCTCCAATTGTTTGCTGGCGGCCTGCAGGTTTTGGCTGCGCAAGCCTTCGAGCACGCGCAGCCAGACGACTTCCGGGCGCGTGGTGCCCCCATGGACACGGGCCAGCAAGGAATCTAACGAACTTGTCCAAAACTCCCCGTCCGGGGTGGCGGCCATGGCTGCCACCACTTCGTGCCAGCCTTGCTGACTGCATGGCGGCAGGGGCTTGGTGAGGTGCACGCCCACCACCCGTGCCCAGAACCAACTCTTCAATGCATACACCCCAAGTCCGGTGTCCTCGGCGGCATCGCGCCACGTCTCCGCGGCATTCGGGAGATCACCACGCCGTAGATAGAAATTCGCCAGCGTATCGCGATACAGCGGGTTTTTCCGCTCGGCAAGAACGGCCGCCACATAGTCAAGCCGCGCGTCCTCCACCCGCCCGGCGGCTTCCTCAATTTGGGCACGAAACGACAGCAGGTCGGCGTTGCGCGGATCCACCTTGAGTCCGGCGTCTATGCTGGCCATCGCCTGCCACGGCGCCTTGGCTCCTAACAACGCCAGACGGGCGTGGCGCAGCGCGTCTTCCGGCCCGCTAAGCGCCGCCGCCTTGAGCACTTGTAGCGCCTCCTCCGGCAACTTGCGGGCCAGCAATTGGTCAACCTCTAACAATTTCCACTGACCGCCAATAGCCGTCTTGGATTGCCATTTTTCGGCAACCTTCTGGTAATTTTTAAAGTCGCGGGATTGGACGGCCTCGCGGGCCAGTTCCAGCTCGGCCGCTTCCAGCAAGCCGGGATTCATCCACGCGGCGCCATCGGTGCCGATGGCGCGGCGCATGAGGCCGGTGTCGCGGCTGGCCAGTGCCCCTTGAAGTTCGCCCACACGGATTCCCCGTTCCATCGTCTCGCGCCTCACGGGGTCGGCGATACCCATAAGCGCGGATCTGGCGGCGATGAAATCGGCGCTGGCCACGCCATTTTCAATCGCCGCCACCGCCTGGGTGCTGCGCTTGGCCACGATGACCTTGCGCCACCCCCAGAGACTCAGGCTCACGACTGCCAGCGCCACTCCGGTGCCGATGCATGCCCTCGTGAAGGATTTTGCCATAAGTCTTTACTAAGCCCCGTATCCCGCGCTGTCTAAATAAATTCTCAGACTCTGCGGCGGCGGCTGAAACCAAACAGGGCACTGCCTGCCAAGAGGGCACCCAGCGCCAATGATGGCTCGGGAGCTCCCAGCCCCATCAAGCGCGCGACATTGGCTTTCCCGACATCCAAGGCGAAGTATACATCGTTGTAGTCGCGGTCGCCCCCGCCTTTCATATCCTCAAAGCTGAGAATAAGATAGGGTGACCCCGCCTTGGCTATGGCTACGGCATGCACGAGACCGTCCGCGTTGAGGCTTTGATTGGTGGAAATGACATCTTTGCCGCCGGCCGCGCCATTGGCAATGAGGAAGAAGTCAAGCGCGGTGCCGGCTTTGAGGTTGCCCAGATTGACGAAATCGCCGGGCTGCAAGGGTTCTTTGTCAGAGCGGATGGCCGAGCCGCTGCCCGCAAAACCCACGGAGCTGGACGCATTAGGAAAGATCAAGGCCGCCCCCGGACTCAGCGGGCCACCGTGGGTGGTGGAGATGCCGAGGGTGTTTTGATAACCCGCCCCCTCCCCGAGAAAATACGCCCGCGCGGTGGTATCAGCGCTGAGCACCAGCTTGGAGGGATCAAACGAGAAGGTGGCCAGATTCGCCACCGTATGACCTTGATACTCGGGCAGCAGCTTCCTCTCCGTCGCCACCATCCCGGGCAGCACGTTGGTTTGAAAGGCCTTGGCCGCCGCGTCCGAACCGGCAACCTGCACTGGTGCCACTATGCTCAGACTATACGGCCGGGCCGCCGATTGCACGGAACTCGCTTGCGAGACCGCCGCTTTGCTAACCTCTTGGGCCGCCGCTTTGTTATCTTCTTGGGCCGCCGCCTTATTGTCTCCTTGGGCCGCCGCTTTGTTATCTTCCTGGGCCGCCGCCTTATTATCTTCTTGGGCCGCCGCCTTATTATCTTCTTGGGCCGGAGCTGTATTATCTTCTAGGGCCATGGCGATGCTTGCAAGGCTAAGCCAAGCCAGCGTGACAATGCGGTAATAGGTTGTATCCATGCGCGTATTGTTCCACTGGCCCGCGCGAAGTCAAATACTTGGGTATTGGACCTTGGACCTACGTGGCCAAGCACGCCGCAAGCAACTCGGCTTGCGCGTTTTCATCTAACGGAGATCTCACGCAACGCGTCGCCCACTGGCGCTGCGGCTCCACAAACAACTCATGCATCGGCTGCACGTGCAGGCGGAATTGCCGCAGCACTGAGTCCTGACTGCGACCGCGAGTCTGCACATCCCGCGCCATGCGCCGCCGCAAGCGTTCGTCCGCCGGACAGTCAACAAACACACTCAGCGCGAGTTTATCCCGCAACCAGCCGTGGTGCAGCAACCATAATCCATCTAACAAAACAAACCGGGCCCGCGCCAACTGCCGTGGTGCCACTCCCCGCGTGTGGGTCGCAAAGTCGTAGCGCGGAATCCGCGCCGGCACACCGCGCTCAAGACACTCTAACACCTCCCGCAACGCGTCCCAATCAATTGCCGCGGGGTCGTCGAAGTTCACCTCGGCGCGCGCCGCTTCCGGCAAGTGTCCCAGATCGCGGTAAAAATCATCCAAGCTCAGGTGCACCGCCTCAGCGCCAAGGCGCTCGAGCAGCGCGGCAGCCAGCCAGCTTTTGCCCGAACCGCTGCCGCCTACCACGGCGATGAATCGGGACTGGATCATGGGGGACATGGGACGGGCTCAGGGCGGGGTGACGGGAATGGGAACGCCGGGGCTTTGGGTGCTACCGCCGAGGCGTGCGCCCTGGCTCGCCGCGATGCTGCGGGCGGAATCCGCGAACACGAGCTTCACCGTGGCTTCCAGCAAGCCAAGCGGCCGGGTTGGAATCCATACGATATCGCCGGGTTGCAAGCGCACATTGGTGGCCTTGCCGGTGAGGATATCCTTGAGATTGACGATAGCGGCGCTGGGCTTGTCGAGGCTGCCACGCACAATGACGATTTGGTTGAGATAGGCGTCTTTGGTCGGCCCTTTGCCTTGGGCGATGCAATCAATCAACGAGAGGGAGTCGCGGTAGCCAACCGCTTGCGGGACTGCCACCGCCCCCAACAACAAGACGGTGGAGGAGTTGGCGGATGGCAGATAGATGAGATCGTTGTGGCGCAGATAGATGTTTTGCGAGGTGTCGCCAGCCCGGATGAGTTTATCAAAATTGACCGGCAGCAGGTCGCCGTTGCGAATCACCACGCTGTTAGATAAGTCAGCGAGTTCCTGCGTGGTGCCCGACATCCGCGAGGTGAACAGCCCCCCGGACTCGGCGACGGCTTCCAGCAGGGTAGTCGGCTGGCGCAACGGGAAAATACCCGGTTTGAAAACCCGCCCGAGCATCCAGTAGCGGCGGGAGCGCACTTCCACCAGGCTGACGTTGACCAGCGGATTGGCATAATCCTGCTTGAGAGCCGCACTGAGTTGCTTGGCAAAATCCGCTTGCGTGAGACCTTCCGCCCGCACTCCGCCGGCCAAGTTGTAGTAGACCATGCCATCGGGCATGACGAAGGTGCGGGCAAGAGTGCCGCCAACCTCGGCAATTTCGATTTCCATGACGTCACCGGGGCCGAGGATATAGGGTTCAGTGGGGGCCTGCAGGAGTTTGGGATCCAGCGTGCGCTTGAGACTCACATTGGTGAAGGTGAGATTTTTGACCGCCTCGTCGCCCTGGCGCGGATCAAACGCGGCATCGGGAATCAACTGTTGGCAGGACTGGGCGGCGAGGCCAAGCACGAGTGCCACGATCTGAGGGAACGGGAAGCATCTCATATCACGGCTTCTTGGTGAGCGGATTAAGGTTTTGATCAACCCAGGTGGAAGCCGCACTCGAGGCAAAGGCGGAGAGCGCACCTTGGAGAATTTCCTCCGCCGCGATCCACGGGCGATCCGCCACATACACGATGTCCTTGGGTTCGAGTTTGAAATCCTTCCCCTTGGCGGCCAGGACGTCTTTCACGTTGATGATGAAAGTCTTGGGCTCGTTGAAGCTGCCGCGAATCACCAGCACCCGCTGTTTCCACGCCCGCTCGGTGAAGCCAGTGCGGCGGGTGATGGCCGCCACCACTGTGGCATCCGGCGTGAGCCCCTGCACCCCGGGAGACGCGACGGCCCCCAGCACGTAGTAATCGTTGGAGATATTCGAGGCAATGTAGATAAAATCGTTAGGCTCGACCTCAATATTGAAGCTCATCTCCCCATCATGCAGGAGGCGCCGGAAGTCCACCGGCAAGTGCTGCCCACCGCGCGTGATGAATGAGCGGTCAAGGTCGGCGAGTTCGATGGTATTCTGTTCGAACAAGCCGGTTTCCAAGCCGCCGGCGTTGGCAATGGCTTCGACCAGCGTGATCGGCCGCTCGAGCGTGACCACGCCTCGGTTGACCACTTTACCGATTATGGTGAAGCGTTTGGAGGCCACCTCCTGGGGCGTGATGATGACCCGCGGCGATCGAAAGTTGGCGGCGAGGGCTTTTTCAATGACCAGCCGTGCCTCGTCAAGGGTGAGGCCGGCCACCTTGATGTTCTGGGCTTGCAGATAGCTGACGGTGCCGTCAGGCGCGACGCGAAAACCCGGCCGCGCCAGATCCGGCCGGCCAAATAGCGCAAAGTTGATCACATCACCAGGTCCTAGTTCAAACCGGTTGCGCCACGACGCCGGCGAACTTGGCCCCTGGTTACCGGGCACCATGCCAACAGCTTTACTTGGCGCAGCCGGCGCAGCACTTTGGCCAGTCAGCGGCACCACCGCGCAAACCGCCAGCATGAGCATGCACAAAGGAAATTTCATGATCGGGAGCTTAGGAAAATTTCTTGGCTAAGAAATAGGAGATAGCATCGGCCGCCGCACCGATGCGCCCGGCCGACCGCTCGGTCCAGCCGAGGGTGCCGTCACACGGCGGAAGATAGGCCTTAGCCAACTGGCGGAAATGGCTGGCGCGGCGCAGGGAGGTTTGTGTGCCGGCAACAGCCGTCAGCCAATAGTCCACTTGGGCGAGGCCTTCGCGAGCCTCACCGCATGGCAACCCGGAGGCACGCAGGAGGCTGGCCGCAAAGTGCGGCCCGGGTGAAGACTCCGCAGGTGTCGCCACCTGCCATTCCAAGGCGTCCGGCATGCCTGCATCGCTCCACAGAGCGTCGGGGGTCAGGTCAATGACGCGGAGCACAACTCCCGAATCTTGCCAGGCAGCGGCAGCGAGCAACGCCCAGAGACGGCGCTCGTCAGCAGGGTCCAGCGCCGGAGTCCACAGCAAGAGGTGCTGCGGCGAGTGCATGCGGGGGGCCAAATGGGTAACCCAAAAGTGGGCGACGGCACTTACTGCGGCCGCCTCTACGGTGGCGGGAACGCAGGCAATGAGCGGCGCCTGGGTCGCGGCGCAACATTCGAGGATGGAACGTTGCGTGCTGCGATGAGTAAGACGCAACGCCAGCAAAACGGCGACCCAGCCACCGAGAATCCCGCCCAAGCCTCCCAGCAGCGCAGGCTTTAACACCCGCGATGACGGGACGATGCTGCGCGCGTCGGGCGCTTGGAAAATCTGCCAATAGCCGGGCGCACCGGAGGCGAAAATTTCAGCTTCCTTGAGGCGGTTGCTCATTAAGGACAGACTTCCCCGCAACGCCTCACGTTTTTTTTGCAAGGCGTCGTAGGCACTGATGATCGCGGGAAACTCCTCAATCCGAGCCGCAGTGGCGGCTTTGAGCTTTTCAAATGACTGGATCTTGCCTTTGGCTTCCAGCTGCTCGTTGCGCAGCGTGAGGATACTTAGATAAAGTTGGTTGCCAAGCGGGGTGCCGGTGTAGGAATCCAGATCCTTGTCCCCCACCCCGTTGAGTTGTTCAATTTGCCCGCCAAGATACTCAATGCTTTGCAGCTTGCTTTGGACCAGGGGATTGGCATCGGTGTAGGTGGCCCGCAGATTGGCGAGCTCTTCCTTGGCGGTTCGCAGTTGCAATTCTATCGGGCTTTGGCGATGAATCTGCTCGCTGAGAGTTTTAATTTGCTCGGCTTTGGCTGCGGCCGCAGTGCGGGCGCTTTCCAGTTCGAGTTCAATTTGGGCCAGCTTGGCTAACGCGGCGGCCACCTGCGCCTCCCCACCCAGATAATAATTCGCCTTGGAAAAATTGAGGATTTCCAAGTTGATCGCGTTCATTTGTTGTTCCAGATCAGCCACCTCCTTCTGCAATATCAGCCGCACTTCGTGGGCTTCGCTCTGTTGCAAGCGCTGGGTGTAGGCATTGATTTCCGCCGCCCAGACGGCGCTGAAGGCCACCGCGTCGGCGGGACTCACCGGCGAATGATAGGTGACGAAAAAAATATCCGTGCCTTCCAGTTGCTTGGCCTCAACCAGCGTGCGGATTTTAAGCGAATCAATCCCGTTATGGGCACGCTGAAGCGCCAGATCGAGCGGTTCGCTGGCCAGCAACGTGGCGTGCAGCGTCGCATCATTGAGATCCACCGGCCGATAGGCTTGGCCGATTTCCGAGGTCTGGACCGTGTTGGCTGTCCGGCGCTTGATCAGCGACACCGTGAGAGTGAACGATGGATGCGTGATGCCGATGCCCACCAGGGTGCCAAGTGTGCCGCAAACCAGCATTCCGACAACCAACCACGGCCAGCGTGTCAACACCCCGGCCACCAGACGCACCGGATCAAACGGCAGCGGAAACCGAAACAACGGGCGCGCGCGTGACGCCACAGCTCCCCCCTCCGGGGCGGGGTCCGTACCGGTTGATGGATTCAATCCCGAGGGCGAATCATGGGGAGGATGAACATTCATCGTTGGGTTAGCGCAAGATGGGGCCGTGACGCACACCAATGCAAGCGCGAAAACCCAGCACGAATCTGCTCGCCAGCGCCCGGCGATGCTGGTGGACTGCGGCGAGGGCCATGGACATTGTCAAGACGCTACTCAAGGTGCTGCTGATCGCCTTTGTCTATCTGGGAATCGGGCCGCTCCTCGGCTATTTTCTCAGAGGGCGGGATGTGGCGCGGCGGATAACCCTCGGGTTCATGGCCTGGTGGTTGGTGCGCCCACGCTCGGACTTCACCCTCATGCTCTACTCGGTTGAAACTTACCGGGGGCATGTCAGAGGCTTTGAGTTTAACTGGATCGAGGCCATCGCACTGGGCTTGGCGCTGGCTGCCTTGTTGGAAAGGCGCCAGGACTTTCGTTTCCTGCCGCCCGGCTTGTGGGCCTGGCTGTTATGGGTGGGCGTGAGCATGCTCTCCATCGCGAGTGCGATCAATCCTATCTATGCCTTGATGCCGGCCTTCAAGTTTATCAAAATGGGCCTCGTGTTCGTGGGCGTGTTTGCCGCGCTGCATGACGTGCGCGATATCAAGGCGATGATGCGCGGCTTCGCCATCGCCCTGATCATCCAGATGATCAATTGCATGTGGGGGCGCTACGTGCTTGGCGGCTTCCGCATTATGGGTTGGTTCGAGCATCAAAACCCAATGGCCATGTGGTCATATATGATCGCCTTGCCGCTGCTGGCATTGGCCCTCTCGAAGGAGACCTCCCGGCGCGATATGTTGTTGTTTTTCGCAGCCTTCGGGTCGGCGGGTCTGGTGGTGGTGCTGTCGGTGTCACGGGCATCCCTGGCGGCCTTCGTGGTGGGCTCGGTGCTGGTGATGATGGGCACCTATGCACAGGGCCTCAGCATGCGGCGCGTGGCGCTGGGGGTGTTGGGCGCGGTGTGCGGCACCTTGGTCCTGGCCAAGGCGGCCAATACCTTCATGGCACGGATGGGCGGCGATGATTCGCCGAAAAATGACCTGCGTTACGCGCTCAACCAACAGGCGGCGGCGATGCACCGGGATCGTCCGCTCACCGGCATCGGCTGGAACAATTATGGCCTGGCTGACAGCCGACCCCAGGGCGCGCAATACTCGCGGGTGTTAGAGCGGTGGGAGGAAAACCGCGGACGCCGCATTTACCCGGAAAAATACCGCGCCAACCCCCTAACAGAAAGCTTGTATTGGCTTATATTAGCGGAGAACGGGACGCTGGGCTGCGCCGCCTTCCTGTTATTTGCCGCGCTCACCCTGTGGTATGGCCTGCGCTCCACCGTGTTCTTTTGGCAGTCTCCGCTCGGCCTGCTCCTCTATGGCGTGACGGTGGCCCTAACCATAACTTATTTCCATGTCCAGGTCGAACGGGTGCTCACCCAGACCAAGAACCTGACCACCTGGGTGATGTTGTGCGCGCTGCTGGCACGGGCCGAGTGGTGGCGGCGCCAGGCACGGCGCGGCGCAAAAATAGAGGATAGAGGATAGAGGATAGAGGATAGAGGAGGTGAGCAAGCGCGGCGCGGAAAATCACGGGCTCACCTGGTGTCCCCCCACAAATCCGGCTTGAGAGCGGGAGTCCCCTGTAGCGTCCATGCGTATACCTTGTGGAGTTGTTTGGCCTTGGCCGACCAGGTGAAATGCGCGCGGACATGCTGCTGGGCACGCAGACCGGTGGCGTGCACGGCGGCCGGGTCTGTTGTTAGATCGGCCAGCACCCGGCGGAACGAGCCGACCAACTCTTCCCGCTTGCCCATCGGGACTATCGTGCCGCAGCCTTCCGGAATCAGTTCGGCCGGGCCGCCATAATCGATGACTACGGGCACCAGGCCCAAGGCCATGGCTTCGAGCACCACGCCACCCCCAAACTCACGGACGCTGGGAAATGCGAAAATTTGCGCCTTGGCAAGATGGCGGCGCACCTGTGCGTGTGCGACCCAACCGGCAAACATCACGGCATCGCCAAGGTTCTCGCGTGCCACAATGGCCTTGAGTTCCGGCAAGTGCGGACCGTCGCCAATTATTTCAACAGTCACCTTCCCTTCACGCACCAGCGGCGCCACCGCATCTAGCAGAATGTCCGCACCCTTGTAGGGAACCAGGCGACCAAGAAAGGCGATGCGCAGCGGGCCCCCAGCAGGTGGGCGCGCTGGCTCGACAAGAACTTCTGGAAAGCGCGTTGGATCAATCGCGTTTTCGGGAAGCCAGATTGCCTTGTGCTCAAGTTGCGCTTGCTTGGCAGTGACTTCAGCGTAGGTGTGGCGTGACGCCAACACCAATGCCGTGGCATACTTGCGGGTGGCTTTCAGCCCTGGCAGAATGCGATAGAGGTCACGAAAATATCCGAGCCACTCCCGTTCGGCGCGGCGGATCCGCTCAAAGCCGGACGGCCACGGGATACCGCCATTGAGCGGACCAAGAATGAAAGGCACCCCGATTTTTGCGAGCTTCTTGGCGAGGTAGCTTGGCGTGGTCGGGCTGAGCGGGGTGATGCGATGGACTAAATCGAAGTCGCCGTTAGCCAGGCGCGCGGAAAAATGCCGCCAGACCTTGCGCTCAAACAGCGGATAGGCCAGGGTTGTTAGGGCCGAGTGAATCGTCCACCCGAGGCTAGTGCCGCCACGCAGGATAGTGGCAATGCGGAAGGCGATGCGCTGGGCTGGGTTGGTGATGGCGGTGAACGAACCGGCGTCCACCCCGGCGTTCAGCAGGGATGCTGCATTGCGCCTCTCGGTGACGAGGTGGACATCGCAGACCTCAGCCAGGGCCTGGCTCAGCGAGTAGCCGATGAGGGCGACGCTGGTCAATGCGGGATTGGCTGCTTCGGCAATGATTAGAACGCGCAAGGGTTGCATGGGATGGGAAATCAATGGTGTGCTCAAACGACTTGTCCTCTTGGCTTCTGGCTGTGGTTCCATTTCGTGTTCCAGCTTAACATGACTTTAGGGTGTGGATGGTGGCCGCAAACGCCCGCCCGAACGCCTCCAGCGACATCTCAGCGCGCACTCTGGCGACCAATGCGGCGGCCGCGGCCGGTCGCCCCTGGTCGATAAATTGCGTGAGCGTGCTGGCGAGCGCGGTTGGATTGTTAGGTTCGAAGCGCCAGACGGCTGGCAGCAAGTCCTTCATGCCGTCGCGATCGCTGGCCAACACGGCGGTGGCCGAGGCCAACGCTTCCAACATCACCAGCGGCAACCCTTCGTAACGAGACGGAATAACCAGCGCGTCAAGGGCTTGATAGAGGAGTGCCGGATCACACCACGGCAGGACCGTGGCGGCAAGCCGGTGTTGTTGGATGAGGGCTTGCAGCGCCCCGCTATCCGGCCCGTCGCCGGCAAACACCAGGTGGCAGGTGGCCCGCAGCGCGGGATTGGCGGCGAGGGCCGCAACGAGCAGGTGTTGCTGTTTTTGTCGGAACTCGATGCGCCCGATGATGCCTAGCAGAATTTTAGCCGCCGGCAAGCCGAGGCGCTGGCAGGCGGCGGCTGGCTCGCCAGGCTGGAAGCGCGAGGTGTCCACCCCGTTGTAGACGATGTGGATGGGCGCGGTGGCGCCGCGGCACCGCAGCAGCCTGGCCATTTCATCGCTGATGGTGATGAAGGAGTCCGGCAACTGGAACAGGCGGCTGGCAAATACATCGCGCAGCGCACCTAACCGCGCCCCCATGGCCGCATTGGAATGAGGCACCGGAAGGTAGCTGGTCACCGGGACGGCCGCGCGCCGGGCGGCATGCAACGCAAGCGACGAGTGCTCGATGTTGCCTTGGATGGCGACGACCAGCGCCGGCGCCAGCTCTAACAAACGCTTGGCGAGTCGGTCAACGCGGGACGGCCGCAGTTGGTTGCGGATTGCCTCAAACTTGGATGACTGGTAGGCGAGGGGTTCGAGTCTCAGTCGGGGATGCCTGACGGCCATGGCGGCGACCGCTGCGCACAACTTGTGATTGGCCGCCGCCGCAAGAAAATGCACCGGCCCCGGCCCCGCAGCCAGCACCGCCTCCAATCCTAACAGCGTCATCACCTCGTGGCCGCCGAACACCGGACTATCATCGTAGAAGAGCAGGCTCATGATGTTAGAGAAGCGCGCAGGAAGGACTCTATCTGGTCGGTGACCGGTGCGATGTCGAAGCGGCGGCGCACTTCCTCCACGCCGGTGGCGGCGAGGCTGGCGCGCAGCCGTGCATCGCCGGCAAGTTCGGCGATGCGTGTGGCGTAGAGCTCGGGGTCGGCGGCCGCGGCCACCAGACAATTGTGTCCGTGGCGTGCCAATTCCGCTTGACCGCCATCGAGCGAGGTGATCACCGGCAAGCCGGAGGCCATGGCTTCAAGTGGGGTGAGGGCGAACGGCTCGCCCCAATTGGAGGTGAAAAGCAGCGCGTCATATTGGCCATACAGGCGGCCCATCTCCGCGGCCGGCGCCAGTTTGCGCTGGACGTGCCGGTGCAGTCCAAGGGCGCTGATTTCCTCCTCGATTTGTGCGATATAGGCGGGCTCGCCGTGGCCGTAGAGATCGAGCGTGAGGTGGGTATGACCGGCGCGGTGGGCGGCGGCCAGCGCGCGGATGGCGGTGAGCGGATCCTTGTCCTCGGCCAAGCGCCCGACCCACAGCAACTTTTCAAAGCGCGAGTGATCCTGTTTGATAGAGAACGCGGCGGTGTCGATGCCACAATGAATCACCCCGGCGTGCGCCACCGGCCAGCCTCTCTCTTGTGTTAGATCGCGCAGGAATCCACTGCAGAAATAGCTGTGCTTGAAGCGGAGCGTGTCCCACGACGCCGTCGGCGTCGCCGCATCCAGCAGGCGGCGGATACCAAGCCAGCTGAGAATGCGACGGGTCATGGTCCGCGGTATGGAGCCGGGGGCATTCCACCAGGCGAGCCACACATCGGCGCGCAAGCTGCGGGCGATCCAGTGATCGGAGACGTCGTAGACCACGGGCAAGCCGCTGTGTTCGAGCCGCAGCAGCAATGATTTTGATAGACCGCCCATGTTCCAGACGTGGATCACATCGGGGCACCGCGCGGCTATTGCCTGCCGCAGCATCTCATGGTTGTGCTTTTCCTGGGCATACAGCCGCTGAATCGGCAGCCACGCATGACCATACATGCCGTGGAGTTGCAACTGCCGGTTGACCGTGGGTGGGTCCGTCCCGCGGCGGCCCGCCACCTGATGGTCGGAGGTGAGCACTTGCACCGTGTGCCCCAACGCCTGCAACCGTTCGCAGACGCTGCGGCAGCGGATTTCATAGCCGCCGATTTCGTGGGGCGGATAGAGATTGGTGATAACCAGAATTTTCATGCTTGCATGGGGTTAGACGTGGCACCCGTGGCACTCGCCGGCACGCCGGCCGAGACGTTGCGCGAGGCGCACCCCGAGGGCCTGGGGCAGGCCGCCAAGGCGGTGGTGGCGCAGACACCACTTGGCATCGCGCCAGACGTCGGCGCACCATCCGGCCAGCACCCCGGCGTGCCCGTCGAGGGTGCCGGCAGCGGCCATCGCCTTGGCATCACCGAAGGCCCGTTGATAGGTCTGGCGCATGCTGTAGTTATGCGAATGCATCACCACTGAGTCCGCCGCGTAGAGAATCGCCAAGCCATGTTGTGCCAGGCGGCGGGTCCATTCGTCATCCTCGGCATATTGCAGGTCCTCGCGGAACGGATGTTTCTCTAACACCTCTCGCCGGGTGACCGAACTGACCATGCTGAAAAAATGTCCCCAGCTGTCAGATTCGCGGGTGGGCCCGAAGCAGCGGGCGTAATCATGGGCAAACACCGCCTGGCAATCCGGCCGCGGGATTTGCCGCGAAAACGCCGCCCCAAACTTGGCATTGGCCAGGCACGGTGCCAGCAGTTCGCTGAGCCAGGTGGCGCCCACCGGCGTGGCGTCGGCATTCAGATAGATGAGCCACTCATGCGAGGCCACACGGGCACCTTGGTTGAGGACCACGCCCGGAACATAAGAGCCGAGGGGGATTTCAATGAGCTTGGCCGGCTTGGCCGCCCTGATGATTTCAAGGGAGCCATCGCTCGAACCGGAATCAATCACGATGAGTTCGATGGCCCCGCCATAGTCCTGCGCAAAGAGTTGGCGGATGGTGTCGCCGATGGCCCACGCCTCGTTGAAACTGCGCATGATCACGGACACGGCTGGCGGCTTGGGGTTCATCGGTGGCGGATCTCCGTGAGTTGATAGATTTGCTCGAGTTGCGCGTTGACCGCAGCCCAGGTGTAATGCCCGCTAATCTTCGCCTGGCCTGCTACGGCCAGGGCGCGGCGCTGACCGGCGTCGCCGGCAAGGCGCGCCAGCGCGGCGCTTAGCGCGGCGGCATCGCCGGCGGGAAAGTGCAGACCGTCGCGTTCATGGCTGACGAGTTGGCTCAAGCCGCCGATGTTGGACGCAATGACGGGCAGACCGGCGGCCCAGGCCTCCAGGATGACGATGCCAAATGGCTCATGGCGGGACGGCAGCACGAAGGCATCCAGCGCGGCCAGCAGGTCGCGGTGCAAGCTGGATTCCGCCACCACCGCCGGATGCAGCGTCACCAGCGCCTCCAACCGGTGACGACCGATGCACTCCCGGATGTCCTCAAGATAGCCGGGCGCGGTGACCGGCCCACCTAACAACAGCCGGTGCGCCTGCCGCGGGTGGGCAGCCACCAGCGCGGCAAACGCCTCGACTAACAAAAGCTGGTTCTTCTGAGGATCAATGCGGCTGAGACAGCCGAAGCCAATAACGTCCTCCGGCCAACCGAGGGCCTGGCGGCCAGCCGCGCGATTGCCAGCGGCAAAGGCCGCCGCGGTGACACCGTTAGGAAGGTGATAGACGCGGTCGTGGCCGAGCGCTGCCTTGGCCTTTTCGTATTCGGAAAATCCGACGCAGAGCACGGCGTCGGCTTCGTCTAACAAGTGACGCGAGCGAAACAGCGCGCCGAAGGGTTTGCCCCACTCGCAGTGGCCTTGTTGGGCCTCGACGATGGAGGCCGCCTCGGCGGCCGGCACGTCGAAGATGTTGCCGTGAAGGGTCACCACGCAGGGTTTGCGGCGCAACCGCGCGGCGGTCAGCACCGCGCCGCCCATGCGCTTGAGGACATGGGCATGATAGATGCGGACGTCGCGCGCGGCCAGCAGATGCCAGAACAGATCGAGCGAGAGCAGGTTGCCGCCTTTCTTGTCGAGGGCGAGGATATCCGCCGTGGTCAGGCCAACAAACGGATAGCAATAGCGGTAACGGCGGATCGGGATGTCGCGCCAGACCTCGCGCGGCGTGGGCGCGAGGGCTCGCGAAGTGTGGATTTCCGGTTGCTGACCGCTGGCCAACTGTTGTTTGCACAGGTTGTAGATGACGCTCTCAGTGCCGCCCCATTCATCGAGGGCGAAACGCCGTGGAATATGCAGAATGCGTGACATAGAGATGAAAGCACTAAATATTAAATCCTAAATTCTAAACGAAGAGGCTGCGGTTTCATGGCTCTTTGCATGGTCAGGAGTTGGCGGCGGCGTGCATCACTGGGAAAATATCCGTCAGAGCGGTGACCGGCAGGGTTTCACAGTTGCTGAGCCAGGCGGCGGCGCTGTCCGGATGCTCGGGGGCGTAGCCGTGCATGGCCGTGACCTTGCGCTGGTTAAGAAAGGACGGCACCAACAGCGATCCCGACGGCAGCAGATAGAACAGCTCGCCGTATTTGCGGTCAGGAAACAGGCAACCATAGCCGGCCAGCCGCTCGTCTGTTAGAATCGCACCGTCCGGCTGCTCCGCGAGCCAGGCGGTGGCCGTGGCGCGCGCCGCCTCATCGCTGAACCAGAAGCGGGCCATGGTGGAATCCCACACGGCGATATAGTCGCGGCCGTATTTTAGCCCGAGTCGCTCCCAGCGCGGCAGGAGATCGGAGCAGATATTCACATCCGCCATGCCGTGATCACTGAACAGATGCAGGCGCACCTCGCGGTAATGGCGGGCGGCCAGGTCCGCCAGCGCTTGGAGATTGGCTGCGAACTCATCGAAGGCGGCATCCACTTGCGGGTGGTCGACGCCGTGTTGGTGCATGACCGCGTCCAACCGCGCGGTGAACAGATAGAGCAATTCAACGTCACCCTTTTCAATCTCGCGGCGGGCATGGGCGATGTTCTCCGGATCGCTGAGTCTCCAGTTGGAGCGTGCCCAGGGTTTGCCGGAGTGTTGCCAGTGCTCGAAAATGGTGGCCTGCCCGCCGTTGATGCCGCCTGGTTGATAGATATCCTTTTTCTCCGAGTAATCAAGGAACGGCAACTTCGAGAACGGCACACTGTAGAGCTGGAAGTAGCCGCTGTAGCCGTGACGGCGGGCGATGACTTTGGATACCTTGTTACGAATGCGGTGATGGCCCGCAACGAGTTCCGGCAAAAACCCGAGGTGCCGCAGCGACGCAAACGGCGAACGACCCGCCGCCGCCTTGATGAAAAACGAAAAGTGGCGGTGGTCGCAGGGCAGTGTGCCGGTTAGAATCGTCGGGTCGCAGGTGGAGGAATAACCTAGCAGAGTCTCGCAGCGGTTGCGCACGGGCAGCAGGGTCGCGGCAAAGCTGCGCCGCGCCGCGAGCGCCCAGCCGAGGGCGTCGGCAAAGATGAAGATGTCAATGCGACGCTTCATTGAGCCTGGGTGGCGGTGAGTTGGGTGATGAGTTGCATGAGCTGCATGGGGGAAAACGGCTTGCCGAAAACCGCGTGGGCACCCGCCTTGTGCAGGTCTTCGATGACGGAGGTGGTGGCGCGACCGGTGACGAAGATGACGGGCAGGTGTTCACAGCCGGGGATTTGGCGGAGTTCACGCATGACCTCCGGACCACTCAGACCGGGCAACTCAAAGTCCAGGATCACCAGATCCGGGCGTTCGTGTTTGGCACTCTGGATCACCCCGTCACCGGTGGCGAAGAAGCGGCCGTGGAGCTGATTGCGCTGGAAATGCAGTTGATAGAGTTTGGATATAACAATATCATCTTCAGCGACAAGGATGCGTTTCATTGGAGGATGTCAAGGGTGATGAGGGTGCAGTCGTCTTCCAGGTTGGGTCCGTATTGGTCACGGATGCGCTCGCGCAGACGAGTCCATAATTCATTCGGCGGAGAGGTTCGCTCCTGGTCCATGTGACTGACAAAGCGTTGCCAGCCGAAGTCTTCGTCCTGCCGGTCCCATTCATAGCAACCATCAGTGACAAAAACCAGACGTTCCCCACCTTGCAACGCAACGCGATCATTGACGTAGTTGACCGCGGCGAGAATGCCGATCGGTGGGCCGGAGGGCTCGAAAAATGTCCGGACTCCGTCAGCTTGATAGAAAAACGTCGGACAATGGCCGGCGCTGGCATGGTCGAGGGTTTTGCCGTCCGCAGACACCCGCGCGATGGCACAGGTAATGAACATGGTGAGGTTGCCGAGTTGGTTGCACAGCGTTCGGTTGATGGTTTCCAAGATGCCGTTGGCCGTGGGAATATGCAGTGACAGATCGAAGGCGGTGCGGAAAATGCTGGCAAGCAAGGCGGCGGACACCCCCTTGCCCATGACGTCGATCATGGCGATGACAAGGTTGCCTGCCGCATCCGTCTTGGCGATGGCATAGTCCCCAGCAATGCTGAGCGAGCTTTCCTGATAGATGGAGACCAGCCACTGGTCCGCAACGGGCGCGGGCAGGATCGGCAGCAGCGACTTCTGAATTGCGACGGCAATTTCAAGTTCCCGCAAATCCTTTTGCGTTTCATCGCGGATGCTCGACAAATGGGCGTTGGCGCACGCTATGCCGCAGAGATCGGCCAGAGTGCGCAACGTGCCCAGCGAGCGACTCTTCGACTCCGTGATGGTGGGCTTCCGCAAGGCGATGAGCGCGCCAAAGTGAATGCCGCCGGCAATGATTGGAAACACGCAGCCCGCACCCACCGTGCGCAGCGCCTGGATGTCAATGTGCTGGCGACTAAGATCCTCCACATTTTCCCAGACGGTTTCACGGGTAAGCATGCCGAGGGTGCGCAGGGTTGGATCCGCATCGCTTTGATCGAGGAACCACACTGCCGTGCCAAGCAAGTTGCGGATAGTCCCCGGAATGGTCGCCGAACCTTGAAAAAGAATCTGATCGAGCGGGTGCAGCGAGATGAATTCATCGAGCGAACCGGCGATGAAATCCCGCAGGGTGGCGCTTTCAATCAGACTACCCGTCAGGCGGTGGAACACGGAGAGGCTTTCATAACAGGCGGAGAGTTCGTCCAACACCCCATCGAGCTCAGGGCTGCTGGGCAACGGCAACCCTTGGCTCGGATAATACTTCAGCACTTCCATGCGAAAACCGTTAGATCCACGCCACCACCGGCGCTCGTCCGAGCCGCTGGCAATGATGAACAAGCCGCGCCCGGATTCAGACAGCGGGTTAGCCGGCAGTGCCGGAGCCTGCAACATGGCCTCCGCAGGACCCGGGCCGGGGTCTTGGACGGAGAGAATGATCGCATTGTGCGTGATGCTCCACTCGACGCTGATGGTTTGGTGTGGATCATTGTGCGCGCCATGCTTGAGGGCATTGATCAACAATTCTTGAAACACCAGTTCCCATTGCCCCAGATCGGCATCGGTCAATTCACCGTTGGAGATGGTGCCTATGAAGCGCTCACGCAACGGCTCAACCAGCGCTTGAATTGCCGGGATGGTGTAGCGGACGGCTTCGACGGGCGGAGTCAAGAGTTGTTGCAAGCTCATGGGCGCGGGGGGGTGCGAGTCAGATCCGCGGGGTTCAAACCGCGGGTGAAATTGCTAATGGCGGCGCTGAGCGCGGCGGGCGGCAGCGTCGCCTGATAGACGGCATGCACCGCCTCCTCGGGGTCTGCCGGGGTGTGGCAGCCTTGGCTGTCGGCATAGGAAAACACCCCGCTGGGTGCGTGCCGTAGCACATTTTGCCAATCCTCAGAGAGCGTCTCTAACTGCTCAGTGGTGCGCGGCAACACGCCATGCAGGGGAAATTTCCCTTGCCAGACCAGAGGCAGCCACGCGCCGCGGTTGCTCAGGCCGGCGGCGGGATCGCCGGGCAGCACGCGGCCGTCAAAGGTGACGAAAGAGCGGGCGGAGGCCCTGGGCGCGCCTAGGCGCAAATACAGCCATAGCGCGCCAAGCCGGTCCTTGAAGGGGACGCTGGAGGCCGGCTTGTCGAGGCTGGCCACCAGGTGGGGTTCGATCTGGTCGAGCTTCACCTGATGTTTCAGATTGAACAGCACACCGTGGTCCAACAGACAGTGCTCGAGGGCGGTGACCGGACCAACGAACGAGCGCGCCGCCACATGCGAGTGGGCCACCAGGTTGGCCCCGGCAATCACCGAGCCTTGCCCGATGACGGCATAGGGCCCAATCTCGCAACCCGGCCCAATAAACACATTGTCGCCGATGAAATAGGGCGGAATGAGCGTGGCCTCAGGATGAATCTTGCAGGCAAAGCCTATGCTAACAAGATTGAAATCAGGCCCGGCGGCCAGACCATCGAGCCAGGCGTGATCCATCGCTGCGGCCCGTGCGATGAGTTCCCAGCCGGTGGTGGGTGCAGGCGGCGCGGCGGCCCCCGGCAACCAGTCCACATGAATGGCACCGGCCGGTGCGGCGGTGGTGGTGGCAATCGCCGTGAAGGCGATTTTAATCGGCCAGAGCGCCGCCTCATCTAACAGGTGACGCGCGGCCGCCGGGCGGTCAGCAGCATAGACATGGACGCTGGTGGCACCCTGGTTGACCGCGTAGTCGAGCCAATGATGGAGCAGGCATTGATCGCCAATGGTCCACAGCGCGAAGGGCAGCGGCGAACGGCGGACGCTGTCGATGTTGCACCAATCGGGCAAGACCAACTCAAGGCGTGCGGCAGACATGATGGGGTGGCGGGGTTGGGGAAATTTAGTAAGCGCCCTTGCCAAACAGCACGGCTGGCACGGTTTTAAGCAAAATGATGATATCGTAGAGCACGTTCGAGGAGCGGATGTATTGAAGGTCGAGCCGGACCTGGCCTTCGAAGTCAATATCCGCCCGCCCGCCAATTTGCCACAGGCAGGTGATGCCGGGTTTGACCCGCAAGCGGCGCAGGTGGGCCGCTTTGTAGGTGGCGACTTCCCGCGGCACCGGCGGCCGCGGGCCGACCAGCGACATCTCGCCACGCAGCACGTTGTAGAATTGAGGGAACTCGTCGATGGAGAGTTTGCGCAGCCATCTGCCGACCTTGGTGACACGTGGATCGTGTTTCATTTTGAAGGTCACGCCCGCTTGGCCGTGCGCATTGTCGGCCAGCAGATGGTCCTTGATTTGATCGGCATTGATGACCATCGAGCGGAATTTCCAAATCCCGAAGAGGCGCCCCCCGGCACCCACCCGCTGCTGGCGGAAAAACACCGGCCCCCGGTCTTCGAGCTTGATGAGTATGGACGTTACAATGAACACCGGCGCGAACACACCCAGCGCACCCAGCGCGCCAACGATGTCGAACCCGCGCTTGAGGAACCGTGCCAAAAAAATGGTGCCACGCCAAATGCGGATTTTCCGGCGTGCGTCGCGGCTCCAGCGTTCGAGGGTGCCGTCCTGCACGGTTTGGCTCCAATAACTTGCCGGGTCGATCTTCATTTCGCGTTTTGTTAAACTATGGGCTTGCCATTGGAAAGCTCGCATTGCACTTTTTGCAAGGTTTTTCACAGCCGCCTGCACCGTTTTCACCAACCCAATAAACTTCGCAAACAAAAAATGATCGTTAAACCAAACTTGCAGAGTGATGGCACACTGGTGTTGACCGTCGTGGCCATGACCTTGACCAGTGCCGATGCTGCGGAATTCAGGGAAACCGCACGCTTGGCCATTGAATCCTCCACAGGCATGGTAAGCGTCGAGTGTTCACAGTTGGAATTTATTGATAGTTCCGGCGTGGGTGCCTTGCTCCACCTTAACAATTTGTTGCCAGCGGCGCGGCGCCCGGTGCGCCTCACCGGCGTGAGCACCAAGCTGATGGCCTCCTTGGAGTTGATGCGCGTGCATCGCCAATTTGACCTGCAACCCTGCAAATAATACCCGCCTGCGGTGATGACCGGACGCTACTTCGAGGGTAATCATCCGGCGTTGGCAGGCCGGTTGGAGTGCCATTTGGCGCGCATGCGCCAGGCCTTTGCTGACCATGGCTGGCCCGGGGCCTTAGTGCTGGGGGGCGGATATGGCCGCGGCGAAGGCGGCGTGATGACCACCCCCGCTGGCGACGCCTTCTCTAACGATCTGGATTATTTCCTCTTCACCGCCGCGCCGGACGCGCCACGACTGCAGGCGTGGTGCCGCCTGCAAGAGCGCACGGAAAGCGCGACCTTGGGCATTGACGTGGAAATCAAGTGCCTGCGGGCGGCAGCGCTGGGCGACCCGAGCCGTTCGATGATGTTTGCCGATTTGGTGGCGGGACATGTGGTGGTGGCGGGGGATGGCGGGTTTCTGGCGCGGCTGCGTGAGGGCTTGGATTGTTCGCGGATTGCGCCGGAGGAGACCACGCGCTTGTTATGGAACCGCGGCAGCGGAGGGTTTTTCGCCCGCTGCCAAATGCGCGGCGACGCCGCCGCCAAGCAATTCGTTATCCGCAATCACGCCAAACTCAAACTTGCCCTCGGCGATGCTTGGCTCTGCTGGCACGGCCAGTATGTCTCAGCCTGCCGCGCGCGCGCCGCACGCCTCGCGGCAGCTGAGTTGCCGGCGGAATTCGCCGGCTTGCGGGCGTGGCATGCGCAGGGGGTGGCCTTCAAGTTCCAACCCGTGGCCGACGGCTCGTCCTGGCCGCAACTCGAGGCGGAATCCCACCATTTGATAGCGGCCTGGGGCACACTGTATTTGGCCGTCGAAGCATGGCGCCTGCAACGGCAGTTGGCGGATTTCTCCGCCTATCTGGCGTTGCCACGTTTGCTCCACAGCACTTCCTTCGCCAAAAACTTGGCGCTCGCCGCACGCGACCAGTTGCAGCGCGGCGGCTGCCTCCGCCCACTCGGCGATTACCCCCGCGCGGGCCTGATGCGGGCCTTGCCTTGTTTGTTAGGCCTAACTCCCGGCGGGGTGGCCCAAGCCGGACGGTTTCTGCCACCACCAGTCGGCGACCCCTCACTCCCCGGCACCTGGCAACCTGGATATGCCACGTGGTGGGCCTCTTACGCATGATCCTATGCAACGCCTGTTGATCTTCCTGCCCTATGTGCCATACCCCTTGATGCGGGGCACCTATCAACGTGTCTATCACCTGGCCGAAGCTTTGGCCGGGCATTTTTCAATCGACCTGTTCTGCCTGTCCTCGGAGCCGGAGGACGCCTCACATCTGGCGCGCTTCCTAGGGTTTTGCCGACGGGTGCATTTCGAGCCGTTCCAACACCCGCCGTGGGCACCCTTTCTAACAGACAGGCTGTGGCATCCGCTGCCGGTAACCGTGCGCCATTGGGGGTCGCCGCAAGTGCTCGCGGCCCTGCGCAAATTCACCACCGGCCAGCACTATGCCGTGGTGGACTTTTGTGATCTCGTGCTCTGGCCCTACGTCAAGGCCGTCTTTCCGCTGCATCCAGCGCGGGTGATGGACCGCAGTCGGGTCGATTGGTTATATCAGACCGAGCTGTTGCACACGCTCCAGCAGGGGTGGTTCGCCAAGCTCAAGGCGCGGGAAAACCTGTGGAAAATCGCCCGTCTGGAACGCGAGGTGCGCCGCGAGTTAACCCTATCAGTGGTCTGCGGCCCCGATGACCAAACCTTTCTCGAGCAACAACTCGGGCCCAGCGAGCGGGTGTTCGTGTTGCCTAACGGCGCCAACGTCGGCTTCTTCAACGCGGATGAATGGCCAGCCCAGCCCACGCCGCAGCCCACCGCCTTGTTTTGCGGTGCCTTGGATTATACCCCTAACACCGACGGCCTGGCCTGGTATTTCGAGACCATCCATCCACAGGTGCTGGCCCGCTGCCCGGACTTCAAACTCATTCTCGTCGGCAAAAAACCCACTGCCGCAGTGCGGGCATACGCGGCGCTGCCAGGGGTGGACTTCGCCGGCGAGGTCCCGGATGTGCGCCCGTTCTATCAGCAGGCGTGGCTGCAGATTGTGCCGCTGCGCATTGGCGGCGGCACCCGCCTCAAAATCGCCGAGGGCCTGGCCATGGCCAATCCGGTGGTCTCCACTACGCTCGGCGCGCAGGGACTGGAGTTGCACCACGACCACCACTTGCTGCTCGCCGACACACCGCAGACTTTCACCGAAGCCATCCTCCGCTATGTCCATGACGCCGGCTTGCGCCGCTGCCAGGCGCTGGCCGGACGCGCCTGCATCATGCAACACTATACTTGGGCCGCGCTCGGCCAGCGCTTGGCGGAGCGCCTGCACACCCTCACCACCATCTAACAATGAGTACGCTGTCACAAGAACCCCCGCTGACGGTCCTGTTAGGTTTGCCGTTTCATGATCTCACCCTCGCGGAAACCCTCGAGTATTGCGCCCAAGCGATGCGGGACAACCGCCCCCGCTTCCTGGTCACCGCCAATGTCGATTTCACCACCCAAGCCTACCACGACCCGGACTTGCGCAAAATCGTGTTTTTTGCCGACCGGGTTGTCTGCGACGGGATGCCGTTGGTGTGGTTGTCGCGGTGGTTCGGCCACCCGCTGCGCGAGCGGGTGACGGGCTCGGACATGGTGCCACAATTGTTAGATATATGTGGCAAGCACGGCTATCCGGTGTATTTTTTTGGCAGTGATTTGGCGACCTTGAAGGAGGCCAAGGACATCGCCGAGACACGCTACCCTGGGCTCCAAGTGGCGGGTCTCGACGCCCCGCCGCACGGGGCGGTCATTGAGTGGGATAACGAAGCGCTGTGCGCCAAGATGCGGGCCAGCGGCGCGCGCTTGCTGCTGGTGTGCCTGGGTTGTCCCAAGCAGGAGCGCTGGATCTGGGCGCATCACCGTGAATCCGGCATCCCGCTCAGCATAGGCGTGGGTGCCAGTTTGGATTTTATTACCGGCAAACAAAAACGCGCGCCGCGTTGGATGCAAACTGCGGGTTTGGAGTGGTTTTGGCGCATGTCGGGCAGCCCCTCGCGCCTGATCTCGCGTTACCGCAAGGATTTGCTGTTTCTGGTGAAGGCGGTCTGGCAACAGGCAAGCTCGCAACGGCGACGCAAAGTCCTGGCCGAAAATGTCCGGGAACCCCAGCCAATGGCGCCCCCGCTGGGCGTCCCGGTGCTGCGTATCGAGTGGCACGGCGACTTGCTCAAAGGCGGTCTGGCCGGCGCACCAGTGCCTGCCAGCGTCGCGCTGCCGGTTTTGCTAGACACATCCATGGTCACCAGCATGGATAGCACCGGTCTGGGACGCCTGGCCTTGCTGATTCGGATGTGCCGCATGGCGGATCAATTGTTAGTAGTGGTCAAGCCCTCGGCGACGTTCAAGATGGTGGTTAGAAAGGTGCAGATGGAGTTTCTGTTTCAGATGGCGGCGTCGGAAGCCGCCGCCATGCACATGATAGTCGATCACCAAGCCAGCGGTGGACAATGCAAGGTGGCTGCTGACGGCGTGGTGTGGGTTACCTTCAACCGCGCTCTGGACGCGCTCTATCATGATGAGATGATGGCAATTTTGGAAACGGCGATCATGAACCACGCCACCACCATTCACTCCCTAGTGGTGGATTTGAGCGCCGTGACGTTTCTCGACAGTCGGGCGGTGGGCGGCTTGATCCGGACCTGGAAATCCATGACCGCCAGGGGCGGCCAATTGTTTCTCGCGGGCGCCAATCCGACGTTGCGCGAAATCATCCGCCTGCTGCATCTGGATAAAATCATCCCGGAATGGAAAGGGCAACTGCCGCTATGAAGGTCCTGCTCTCCGCCGGCATGATTCAGGGCGGCCGCTCCGGGGTCGGCCGCTATGTCATCGCCTTGAGCGAGGCGCTGGTCCGCGAACACCCCGCCATGGACCTCTACGTCGCCGGCTTGGATGCCGACCGCGCGTTGTTTCCCTGGGTGCGCTCGGAGCGCTGGGTTACCATTCCAGCCAACCGGTCTGGCGGTGCCGCCAACCTGTGGTGGCACCAGGTGAGCCTCAACCGGATGGTCAGACGCCTGCAGATTGATCTCGTGCACATTCCAAGCTACCGGCGCATGCTGTGGCATTGTGAGGTGCCGCAAGTGGCAACCATTCATGACTGTGCACCATTCATCCTGAGGGAAAAATATGACCAAGCGCGCGGATTCTTCGGACGGGTGATTGTGCCCATGCTCGCACGGCGCGTCCAACGCGTCATCGCGGTGAGCCAGACCACGGGCATCGATGTCGTGCGTTGGATGAAAGTGCCTGCGGCTAAGGTCACGGTAATTCCCAACGGCATCGATCATCAGATGTTTTTCCCGCCGCCGCCTGCAGCCATCGCCGCGTTCCGCCTGCACCACCAGCTACCACAACCGTTTTTCCTCTATGTGGCACGCTTGGAACATCCCGCAAAAAACCATCTGCGCCTCATCCGCGCCTTCGAGATGCTGGCTAGTTCCGGCGCGTTCTCCGGCCACTTGGTCTTGCCGGGCGCGCCTTGGCATGGCTCGGATATTATCACCCAAGCCGTCGCCGCCAGTCCTTTCCGCGACCGCATCCGACTGGCCGGCTTTGTCGACAATGCCGCCTTGCCGCTGTGGTATGCCGCCGCAGAAGCCTTGGTGTTTCCTTCGTTGATGGAGGGCTTTGGCTTGCCGTTGTTAGAGGCGCAGGCCTGCGGCTCGCGCATCGCCTGCGCCGACGCCACCAGCCTGCCCGAAGTCGCCGGCCCCGCCGGCATTCTTTTCAATGGCCTCGACGTGGCGTCCATCGCCGCAGCCATGACGCGCCTCGCCACCATGGACGCTGCCGAACGCCGCCAACGCGAGACGGAGGGCATGGCCTGGGCGGCACGCTTCACGTGGTCCGCCCACGCGGCTGCAGCCACCCGGGTCTACCGGGAAACACTCGGCGATCTAACTGATAGCTAAGGAATCAAACAAGGCGTGGTGGATCGCTGTTGGAGTTTTTCCTGGCGATTCGCGAACCGCTCCTGGCCCGCATGGGGCGCTGGCGCCTAACTCCCGGCAGCACCTGGCAAACTCAAGTGGTCGATGTAACGGTCCTCGAAGTTTGGCTGCAGGTTCAACTCGATCACCTCGATGCGGCCACGCAGGGTCTCCATTTCCTCCAGCACATTGCGGTCCAGCAGGGCCAGCAACGCGCCAGCCAGCGCAGTGTTGCCCACCACCCGGACTTGCGCTTCGGCAAACCCCGGCAACAACCCCATCGCAATGGCGTGGGCCACATCAATGTGCATGCCAAACCCTCCCGCCAGATAAACCCGGCCAATGGCCTGCGCTGAAATCCCGGTGACATCCAACAACGTGTCAATGCCCGCGCCAATAGCCGCCTTGGCTTGCAGCAAGTGGGCAATGTCGATCTCGCTGATGCGCGGGCCGTCACCACCATGGCTGCCCGCCAGACGAAAGGCCCGCCCGTCATCATTCTCTATCCGATATGCTGACGGCACCTCCAACCACCGCGCGCGATCAAAGCGGCCGTTGGCCTGCAGCAACCCGCAGGCCCGCCCGCTTGCTAGAAAATCCACATACGCAGACCCGCAAACGCCGGCATCGGCCGCCGCAGGTTGGCCACCGATGGCGGCGATGTCCACGGCAAACGGCGCCAGCGCCAGCCGGATCGTCTCGATCGCCCCGTCTTGGGCACGGGTGCCGGATGACAAACCCGCACCCTCAAACGCCGGACCGGCCGCCGTGGCACAGCCGACCAGACGACCGTCCACACACAGCACGACCTCACCATTGGTTCCCATGTCCACTAACAAACTTGGCGTGAGATCGTAAGTCATGCCGGTGGCATGCACGCCGGCGGTGATGTCCGCGCCGACGTAGGCGGCCAGGCCCGGCAGCAATTGCAGCGGCAGGCCAGGATCAAAGCCGCTGTCTAGCAATCCGATTTGTGCGGCATCCAACACGCGCCCCTCCAGAAAGTTGGCGGTAAAGGGCGCAATCCCCAACGACGTCGGATCCTCGTCGGCGAGAATGTGCAACATGGTCGTGTTGCCTGCCACCACACCTCCGGCCAGGCACGATGGCTCGCGCCCCGCCCGCTCACAAGCCTTGAGCAGCAGAGGCCCGAGGGTCTCCTCCACCAGCGCCCGCCGCATCGCGTGGCGCACCGTGCCCGAGGAACCCGCGCCAATCCGCGTCAGCACGTTGTCGCCAAAGCGAATCTGCGCGTTGAAACCACCGGCACGGGACAGGATCTGACCAGTTGTCAGATCAACTAACAAAACCACCACGGTGGTGGTGCCAATATCCACGGCAAAGCCAGTGTCCCTGCCCGCCGCGGCGGGAAACAACGGCTCCAAGCCGTATGGTACGTCAATACTGAACGTCTCCCCCACCTGGGGAGCGGCACCAATTTGCACGCGTGCGGGGATTTGCACCACCACGCGGCCGCCTTCCGGCAGCCGCCACTGGCATGAGCGGATTTTGCCACCGGGGGCCGCGCTCACACCTGCCTTATCTAACAAACATCCCTCGCGCAATTCCACCATGCAACCGCGGCACCAACCGCGCTGACCACAGCGGGCGTTGAGCGGGAAATTAAAATGCGCCAGAATATCCGTTAGAGTACTACCGGCCATGGCGGCGGGGATTGCAAGACGATGCCGCGTGGCCCCGTCCGTGCCTTCCAGAATGATCAATTCGGCGGGTTTCATAGCTGGTTTTTCACGGGTTCCGCACGCAGGATGGCCGCATCCGGGGAATGGCCTAACTGCTGGCCCGGCGCAATGATCTGATAGCGCCCGGCATCCCAGGGGCCCCAAATCAAATCATGCAACAACGCCAAGTCTCCCTGAATGTGCTCGAAGTTCCACCCGAGTTCCTGCGCACAGGCCTGGGTATAAGCCGCCTCCCGCGCGGCCTCCGGGGTGCCCATATCGATGAATGCCGCGGTGTCATAACTGGCCCACATCCCCTGCTCGCTCTCAATGAGAAACTCCACATCCTCCGGGTCAAATTTCTGTGACAGCGTCTCTTGCAAGAATGCCACGCGGTCCGGCCCCGGCACCCGCCGTGCCAGATTCCAGCCCGGTGTGTAATAGTAACAGCCAGGACAAGCATCCTGCCTGCGGGCAAACTCCTCCTTGCTACCCAGAAACACTGCCCGGCAATCATGTGCCCGCGGAATCACCAGCGGATGCCGCGCCGCGTGCAAGCCGACCACCCCGCACCCACACAAGCCATAAACCAACACAATGGCCTCAATGTCATCCCGCTGGTCGAGTTCCGTCACCGCCTGTTGCAGGACGCCCCGCATGATTTCAGGCCGGTCATGCAAGGCTATTTCCAGCATCCGTTGCTCGATAATGTGGGTGGCTCCCGCAGTCACCAGCGCCAGCTCCTTTTCAAAAACATCACATATCAACAGGGCAATCGGCGGGGGCGGTTTCATGGCGTTCTATCAGGCGTTTCCGCGCTGCCGCCCGTGTCGACACTCCGGGCATTGTCGCGGTATTGCTTGGGGGTCATGCCCCGGAGGGCCTTGAGCACATGCGTTAGATAACTCTGGTCACAAAACCCGCAGTCCGCCGCCACCTCCGCCAGCGGCTTGTCCGTCTGCACCAACAATTCACAGGCCGCCTGCACCCGCACTTCGCGCAGCAACTCGACAAACGAGCGACCGGTCCGCTCCTTGAGCAATTGCGTGAGATGACCAGACGAAATCCCCACATGCCGGGCCAGATCCTCGCGGGTCAACTCACCCACAATGTGCTCGCGCATGAAACGCAGCGTGGAGGTGACCAAGACCGGCACATCAAAGCGCTGTTGCTGCTCCATGGCGGTGAAAATGCGCTCCAGCGTCCCTCTCAACCATGCCGCCAGCGCCTCGTCGTCATCAATCTCCGCCAATTCCGCCAGATGTGAGAAGCGCATTCCTAACAACTCAGTCTGCGACGCGCCGGCCTCGACCGCAGCGCGGGAAATCATCACCACAAGTTCCAGCAGCAGACCCTTGAGCAGTTCATTGCGTTCTCCGCCGGCACTGTAGATGTGCACTAACAGATGATTGATGATGCGGCGTGCCTCCCGCCGGTCGCCGAGCTTGATGGCCGCCAACAGGGCCGGCTCCTCGTAAAGATAAAACTCCCGGATCCGGTCAAACGGACGCTCCTCGTCCGCCGCCACCACCGGAAAATAGTTCTTGTTAGGCCAGGCGCTCATGGTCACAGGATCGCCCCCGGCACATACACCGCCGCCGCCGGATTGGCCGCCTCGAGCTCTCTCACCTTATCGGCAAACGCGGCGACTTGGGATTTTGCCGCGCCGGCCTCGCGGTCGCCGCGGGCGACAATCGCCTCCAGCATCGCATGGGACAGCCCGAGGCGGGGGTCGGCCGCCAGCCGGTCTATCAGATTATTGCGTTCCACGGAGCCATGGCGCAAATCATCGACGGTGGCGAGGGCATGCTCCTTGATCGCATGATGCGCGGTTTCCCGCCCCACACCGGCCTTCACCGCCTCCATCATGATGGTGGTGGTCATCAGGAACGGCAGGTAGCGCGAGGTTTCCGCGGCGATCAGGGCCGGCCACGCGTCCATCTGCAGCAATATCGTTAGAAAAGTCTCCAACAAGCCGTCGATCGCGAAAAACGCATCCGGCAACATCACTCGGCGCACCACCGAACAGGACACATCACCCTCGTTCCATTGGTCGCCGGCCAGGCCCGCTGCCATCGCCAGGTAGCCTTTTAAAATGACATGCAAGCCGTTGACCCGTTCGCATGAGCGGGAATTCATTTTGTGTGGCATCGCGCTGGAGCCGGTTTGGCCCGGCGCAAACCCCTCGCTGGCCGTCTCATGGCCGGCCATCAGACGCAGCGTCTTGCAGAACGACGAGGGACCTGACGCCAGATCGACCAAGGCCGCCACCACCCGAAAATCCAACGAGCGGGGATAGACCTGACCGACGTTGGACCACACAGCGGGCAATCCAAGATGGGCCACCACCCGTTGTTCCAGTTGCGCCACCTTTCCCGCGTCGCCATCAAACAACGAAAGCTGGTCCATCTGCGTGCCCACCGCTCCTTTCAACCCCCGCACCGCGTAGCCGCCAATCACCCCATCCAACGCGGCCAGACTGCCTAACAATTCATCCCCGAACATCGCCACCCGCTTGCCCAGCGTCGTCGGTTGGGCCGCCACATTGTGAGTGCGCGCGGTGAGGACCAGGTCCGCCCACAATTCCGCCCGCTCGCGCAGCCGGCGCAAGGCCGCCACGGATTTGGAGCGGATCAATAGCAGCGAGCGATACACCTGCAATTGCTCGACGTTTTCCGTTAGATCGCGCGAGGTCAGTCCCTTGTGCACCTGCTCATGGCCCGCCAGCTCATTAAATTCCTCAATCCGCGCCTTCACATCGTGGCGGGTGACTCTTTCCCGTGCCATGATCGAGGCGGTGTCCACCTGGTCTTTGACCCGCTCATAGGCGGCAAGCGCCTCAGCTGGCACCGCCAGTCCCAGGTCGCGCTGCGCTTTCATCACCGCGATCCAAAACTCGCGTTCCAGCACGATGCGGCCCTCCGCGGACCAAATGGCTTGAATGGCGGGCGAGGCGTAGCGTTCGGCGAGGACGTTGGGAATCACGCCCCAAAACTTAACTGCCTGCCGGGCATTTACAAGCCTAAGTGGCCGCCATTACAGGTGGCGTTGCATGAGCCCCTTCATGAACTCACTCAAATCGTGCATCCGGTATGTGTAACTCTCATGCAATCCCTTGACTTCCCCACCCCTAACTGTATGAGAAGAGTAAGCCGGCCTAAGCGCAAAAACTATTTTATAAAAGGACTCTCCTTATCTCGCCATTTTCTCCACATTTTCTCCACGATGAACATCAAATACCTGTGTGTGATGTGGGTGGTGATGGCGGCTGGATCGCTTATGGCGGCCGACTCTGCGAGTCCGGCCGCAGCCACGCCGCCGGTCAACGATGCGGTGGTGCCCGTGCCCAAACTCGAAAACGACGCCTATGGGACCCTGGCGGCACCGGGCGCGCTGGCGACCCTGGACCTGGCCTCGGACACGGACTGGACGCTCCGTCTCGACGGTGGGGAGCCGCGCCCGGTCAAGGTGCCCGGCGGCGGTTGGAATTCCGATCTCCAACAGCCGCCCATCCAGGTGCTGCAGGACGTGAAGGATTATGTCCTGTATGAGCGCAAAATCGACATCCCCGCCGCAGCGCAGGGCCAGGTGGTGCAACTGCGTTTCGGTGCCGTCTCCCACGGCTGCGAGGTGATGTTGGATGGCAAAAAAGTCGGCGAGCACCACGGCCCGCAGGTGGCGTTCGAACTCGACCTAACGGATGCGGCGCGCGCCGGACACCGGCAGACCTTGCAGGTCAAGGCGTATCACCGCCGCCATTATCTGCAACCCGGCCAGCACAAGGCCGCCGAGGTGGCCGTCGGCTGGGATTTCCCCGAAGGCGGCGACCCCGCGTCACGCGCCGAGGCGAACACTTGGTGCGACTGGCACGGCAATTCAAAGGTCGGTTACGGCATCCTGCGTTCCATCGCGCTGGTGGTGCTACCCGCGGTGCAGGTGCAGGAAGTGTTCGTCCAACCGTCGGTGGTAAAACAACAGTTGGTTTGCGCCGTGTGGCTGCGCAATGCCACGGCCCGGGAGCGCAAGGTCACGCTCGGTGCCGCGCTCACGTCATGGAACAAGCGCGACTGGAAGTATCCGCCCATCGCGCCCGTCGAGGTCACGCTGCCCGCGCGAAGCGTGATGAAAGTGGCGCTGGGCCCGGTGGCCTGGGGCCTTGGACCTGATAGTTATTGGTGGCCTAACATTCCCTTCCGCGAGGACTACGTTCCGCAACTGCACACGCTCGATCTAACGGTCAGTGAGGGAACAAGGATCTGGCAAAAATTTCCGCAGCGATTTGGTTTTGTCGAGCACGCCGAGGGGCCGTTCTACTACACGGTCAATGGCGTGCGCGTCACGGGTATCAGCGACGGCACGCCCGAGGGCGGCATCAGTTATTATGACAGCTACGGGCGGGCGGCGGCGTTCCTGCCGCCCACCGGGCCCGCCACCGGTTGCCCGGAGACCTGGCGGCGTTACCAGCGCATCGGCATCAACATGAACCGGTTGCATTGTTCGCCGCCCACCACCACGATGCTCGATGCCGCCGACGAGACCGGCTTCATGTTCGTGGCGGAGGCCCCGGTGTGGGGCAACGACCTGAGCCGCTACAACCCGGCCTACGGCCCCACGACCTATCAGGACTTGGGCCGCCTCTGCCGCAACCACCCGAGCCTGGCCCGTTATTCGCTGACCAACGAGGTGCGCGAACCGCGCGCCGCCGCCTGGTCATGGCGCGCCGCCATCGACGACCTGCGCGAGGTGGACGACCTGCACCCGCTGGTGTTTGAGTTGCACGATCTGGGCAGCGGCCGGGTCGAAGGCGTCAAGGGCGGCCATGCCTTCATCATGGAACACTACACCAACATCCATGAGAAGGTCGGCGCGGGCAAGGGCATCCGCGGCATGGGCGAGCACTTCTGGGAGCGCAACAGCATGGGCGAATTTGCCGTCGGCGTGCGCACTCTGCGCATGAACGATTGGTGCTACATGGCCGGTTGGTGCTGGCTGAATTACTGGCCCAATTTCCTCGAAGGCATGAACCATGACTTGCACGCATGGAAACCCCAAAATCATCCCGACCGCAAGGACGGCGTGGACGGCTGGGGCTCGCCCATCGTGGCCTTCACCCAGCGCAGCCTGCATCCCTATCTGCTACAGGACCGCGATATTTTGGCGACCAATCCGGACCCGCCCCGCGACGAGGCGCAGGGCCGGGCCGGCTGGCCCTATCAGATTGCGAGCTGCACCGTCGGCCAGCCCGTGGAACGCCACATCGAGGTGTTCAACGGCGGACTCTTTGGCAACCAGCTCACTTTGCGCTGGAGCGCACACTGGGACCGGCCCGATGGCCCGCTGGCCGTGGCCGGCGCCGACATCCCCTGCCAGATCGAACCGGGCTGCCACGCCAGCCAAAATATCTCGTTCATCGTCCCCCCAACCGACCCGGTTCCGCGCCAGCTCTATCTGGTGATGGAATCTCTTAAGGAGGCCCAACCCGTCTTCCGCGAGGAATTCATCTGGCTCAATGTCATCTCCGGAAAATGACCGCAACCCGCCAGCCAAACCCACAACCATCCATGAATAATTCAAGGTGGAAACCAGGGATGACTTGTAAGATCAAAAGGAGCCTCCTTTGCTCTCCAGCGCATTCCAGCCGTAGCCGCTGCTCCCCCCCCGCAATTTCCATGCCCCGCTCTTACGCTGGTCACTGAAGCGTATGGATTTGCTCGCCTCCGCGGCCCGACCTTGCTAGGATAGCTGCATGCCACCCACGCCGCTGCGCAAAATCGACTGCCACGTCCATCTCCTCGGCGATGGCAGTTCTGGCAGTGGATGCTGGCTGCAGCTAAGATCCATGGCCCACCGCCTGATGGCGCAAGTCCTCGTGCGCACTGCTGGCCTGCCGCCCAGCGCGCTGCGACTGGGGTTGGATGCGCAACTGGAGCAGTGCCTGGTCGAGCGGGTGCAGGATTCCTCGCTGGATGCCGTGGTCTTGCTCGCCCAGGATCTACCGCATCGCGACGACGGCACGCCGCTGCCGGAGCAAGGCGCGTTCTTTGTTCCTAACAATCATCTTCTAGACGTCTGCGCACGCCATCCCGAGCTGTTTATTCCGGCGGCTTCGATCCATCCATCCCGCCGCGATGCGCTGGATGAACTCGAGCGTTGTCTGGCTGCTGGAGTCAGAATTCTCAAGTTGCTGCCCAACTGCCTCAACGTGGATTACGCCGATTCCCGGCACCGCCCGTTCTGGGAGAGGATGGCCTCGTCCAACATGATTCTGCTGTCTCACACCGGCGGCGAGTTTGCGTTGCCTGTCATCAATCCCAAGTTGGCCGACCCCCGCTTGCTGCGCTATCCGCTCGATTGCGGAGTGACCGTCATAGCCGCCCACTGCGCCGGGCGTTCCGGGCTGTGGGATGCGGATTACACGGCGGTCCTGCTCGAAATGTTTGAAAAATGGCCGCGGCTGTATGGCGACAACTCCGCCCTCTGCAGTCCGCTGCGCTGCCACACCCTGCCGGCCATCCTGCCGGAACCAGTTAGGCACAGGATCATCCACGGCAGCGATTTTCCCATCACCGTCGGCGGCTTCGGCCCGTGGCGCATGGGCCTCATCGACCGCGAGACCTGGTGGCGGTCCCGCCGGGAACCCAACCTGCTGGAGCGGGATGTTTTCCTCAAGCGGGCCATCGGCTTTGACGACTCCCATCTGACCCGGCTGGCAGAATTGTTAGCAGCTAATCCCCTGCCTCAGTCCAAGTTTTCAACGGTCACCTCATAGCGCGCACGGTTGATATTGAGCACCATGTGATTGATTTGGCCGGCCGCGAGGTGCGCATAGGTTGCGCCAGCCGCAATCCCGGCTAACGGCGTGATCTCACCCGCCAGGACGCGCGGCACGATCGGCACGGTGGGGGACGGCGGCGGCACCACGGGCACGGCGAGGCCTTTGACAAGCGCCTCCACCTGCTGCGGATACATCGCATAGAGGACCACGGTTTCGTCATCGGTGGGCAAGCCCTTGTCGGCGCATTGCTTGCGCAACGGCTCCATGGCCGGGGCTAACAAGTCAGCCGGACGCTGGGTCACCACTTGCTGACCGCTTTGTTTGACCACCTGTGCCAGCACTTCCGAATTGATCGGGCCGGGTGCCTTGCCGTATTTGCCCAGCGCGATGTCCTGCGCGGGTTGGCAAATCATTTTCCAACGGCCGAACTTGACGTTCATCATCGCCTGGGTGCCAACAATCTGGGAGGTGGGCGTGACCAGCGGAATCCAGCCGAGCGCCTCGCGCACCACCGGAATTTCCCTAACAACATCGTCAAACTTGTCGCTCATCCCCTGCTCTGCAAGCTGGTTGCGGAAATTGGAAAGCATGCCGCCGGGCACCTGGAAAATCAGGATATCGGAGTCGACGCGCTCGTTGGCGGGGCTGGTGAATTTACCGAGTTGTTTGTATACGTCCTCGAAATACTCGCGCAGTTGCTGCAACTTGTCGGGATCAAATTGCGGGCATCGCGGATGGCCCTTGAGCAGCGCGAGCATGCGCACCGTGTCGGGTTGGCCGGTGCCGTTGGCAAAGGGCGCGATGGAGGTCTCCACCGTGTCCACGCCGGCATCGATGGCCGCCAGATAGGAGGCCGCGCCAAGGCCGGCGGTATCGTGGGTGTGCAGGGTGATAGGCAGGGCGCAGCGGCGCTTCAATTCCTTGACCAGGGCGAATGCGACCTGCGGGGACATGATGCCAGACATATCCTTGATGCCGAGGGATTGGCAGCCCATTTTTTCCAGCGCCACGCCCATTTCGACAAACGCCTCAATGGTGTGGACCGGACTGATGGTGTAGCAAATTTCGCCGCGAGCATGCTTGCCGCAGGCCCGCACCGTATTGATGGCGGTGGTCAGGTTGCGCACGTCGTTGAGCGCGTCGAAAATGCGGAACACATCCTGCCCTGCCGCGGCATTAGCTTTCACGAAGGCCTCCACCACGTCATCCGGGAAGCTGGTGTATTGCACGATGTTCTGGCCGCGCAGCAGCATGATCTGTGGGGTGCGCGGTGCGGCCCGTTTGAGCGCGCGCAGACGATCAAAGGGATTCTCATTGAGGTAGCGAAGGCAGGAGTCAATGGTCGCGCCGCCCCAGGTTTCCAAGCCGCTAAAGCCCATATCATCAAGGATCGGGGCAGCGGGGAGCATTTGGGCAGTGCTCATGCGGGTGGCGGCGAGGGACTGGTGACCATCGCGCAAGACGGTGTTATTGAATGTGACAGGTTGCATGGGGGTACTGAAAAGTAGGTGAATAGCGGGTAAAAAACCGAGGCTGCCCTCGGAGAAAACACTGCATATTTTCTTGGCAACCCGCTATATGCAATGCCAATCCATTATCGGCGCGAATGACAAATCCGCAGATTTCCTTATCCATGGCCAATTTGGCTTTCATAATGGCAGAAAACGCCGCGCTTTTCGGGAAATTTGCAAAGAACCAAGATTCGCTCTAGCTCTAGGCAGCGAGTTGTGCTGAAATCGCGCGCGTATGACTGGCACAGCGGAACTCATCATTGACAGCAAGCGTTTGGAACTCCCCATGATCGTCGGATCGGAAGGAGAAGTTGGCATCGACATCGGCACCCTGCGCGATAAGACCGGCTGCATCACGCTTGATCCCGGCTATGGCAACACCGGTGCCTGCAAGAGCGCCATCACCTTTATTGATGGCGAAAAGGGCGTGCTCCAATACCGCGGCTATGACATCGCCGAACTCGCCGCCAAGAGCACCTTCATCGAAACCTCGTTTTTGCTCATTTATGGCGAGCTGCCCACCCCCGCGCAGTTGGCGGATTTCTCGAGCATGCTCACCGACAACCAGATGTTGCACGAGGGCATGCGCTTTCACTTTGAAGGCTTTCCCACCTCTGCCCATCCGATGGCCATTCTCTCGGCCATGATCAATGCCGCCTCCTCCTATTATCCCAACATGGTGAGCGGCAAAACCCGCCAGGAGCGCTTTCCACATCACGCCGCGCGCCTGATCTCACAAGTGCGCACCATTGCCGCCTTCTCCTATCGCAAGGCCCACGGCCTGCCCGTCATCTATCCGAAATCCAAACTCAAATACACGGCCAACTTCCTCCACATGATGTTTTCCTCTCCTAACGAGGATTGGGAACTCAAACCCGAAATCGTCCGCGCCCTCGATCTGATATTCCTGCTGCATGCCGACCACGAGCAAAATTGCTCCACCGCCACGGTGCGCATGGTGGCCTCCAGCCGCGCCAACCTGTTTGCCTCCGCTGCGGCCGGTGTTTGCGCGCTGTGGGGCCCGCTGCACGGCGGCGCCAACCAAGCCGTGCTCGAAATGCTCGAGGCCATCCATAAGGAAGGCGACGATGGCACCAAGTTCCTAACTGAAGTCAAAAACAAGGTAGGCAACCGCCGCCTGATGGGCTTCGGCCACCGCGTGTATAAGAACTTCGACCCGCGCGCCGTCATCATCAAGGAACAATGCGACAAGGTGCTCGCGCAGTTGCACAAGTCCGATCCCCTGCTGGACATTGCCAAGAAGCTCGAGGAGATCGCCCTCAACGACGATTATTTCATCTCGCGCAAACTCTATCCGAACGTCGATTTCTACAGTGGCATCATCATGCGCGCCATCGGCATCCCGCTGGACATGTTCACGGTGATGTTTGCCATCGGCCGGATGCCGGGCTGGATCGCCAACTTCAAGGAAGTCATGGAAGACCCGGACAGCCGCATCGCCCGGCCGCGCCAAATCTACACCGGCCCGATCTCGCGCAGCTATGTGCCGCTAGAGGGCCGTGCCTAACCGGGCCGCCGGCCTACCCCAGCGCTTTTTCCATCAGCGTGTTCATGCGGCTGACGGTGTCGCGGGCGTCTTCTAACAATCCAGCCGCGATCAGGGCGTTGTCAAACAACTGCCGGGCGACCAGTTTGGCCAGCTCCGGGTTGCTGTCCTTGGCGGCGGCCAGCTTGCGCAGCAGCGGGTGGCGCGGATTGATCTCAAGCTCGACTTTCACCTCGTCCTTGAAGTTCTCGTCCATGGCGCGCATCATCTGGCGCATTTGCGGGCTCAGGCCATCGGCCGGCACCAAGGCGATGACGGGGCTCTCCACCAAGCGTTTGCCACTGGCCACTGCGGTCACCCGCTCGCCCAATTCCTCCTTGAGAAACGCGCACAAAGCCGCTGTTTGCCCAGCATCGAGCGCCTCGCCTTGCGCCGCCGTATCGTGATCTGCCATGTCCACGCCGGCATGCCGGATGGACACGAGTTTTTTGCCGGCGAATTCGCCGAGTGCATCCACCACATATTCGTCCACCGCATCGGTGCAATAGATCACCTCGAGGCCGCGGGCCTTGAAGGCTTCCAGATAGGGGCTGGCCTCCAGGCTTTCGCGATTCGAGCCGACCAGATAGAATATCTGCTGCTGGCCATCCTTGGCGCGTGACACATAATCGGCGAAGCCGCAGAGGGTGCCCGCCTCGGTGAGCGATGATTCAAAGCGCAACAACTTCGCCAGCGCCTCGCGGTTGGCGTAATCGGTGGCCACACCTTCCTTGAAAAACCGGTCGAACTTGCGGTAAAAGGCCCGGTATTTCTCCGGATCGGCCTCGGCCTCTTTTTCAAACAACCGGAGCACGCGTTTGCTGATCACGTTGTTGAGTTTGCGCACCAAGGCGCTGTCCTGCATGGTTTCGCGGGAAATATTCAAGGGCAGATCGGCGCTATCCACCACCCCCTTCATGAAGCGCAACCACTCCGGCAGCAAGCCCTTGGGCTCCGCATCGATCAACACCTTGCGGCAATACAGTGCCACCCCGCCGTCCACCTTGCCAAAGCCCATGCGCTCAGGGTTTTCACTTGGCGCAAACACCAGCGCATGAATTTCCAACGGCGCATCCGCGCTGAAGTGCAGGCGATAGGCCGGTTCATCAAACGCCTTGCCGGCAAACTGATAGAACGCCGTGTATTGCTCCTCGGAAATCTCCGTCTTGTTCTTGAGCCACAAGGCCTCGACCTCGTTGATGCGCTTGCCATTGAGAAAAATCGGGAATCCCACGAAGTTGCTATACGTCTCGATCAAGCCTTTGACCCGCTGCTCCTGTGCGTACTCTGCCTGTTCTTCCTTCAAATGCAAAACGATCTTCACCCCGCGTGCCTGGCCAGCAGCCTCCTCGATTTCATACCCGCTGACCCCGTCACTGGTCCACACCAGTTCCTCGTCGGCGGCGCGCCACCCCCGCGTGTAAACGGTCACCTCATCGGCCACCATAAAGGCCGAGTAGAACCCCACTCCGAACTGACCGATCATTTTGCCCGGGGCACCGCCGCCGTCTTTGACCATCTGCAAAAACGCTTTGGTGCCCGAGTGGGCGATCATCCCGAGGTTTTTCACCAATTCCTCGCGCGTCATGCCGCACCCGTGGTCCGCGATGGTCAGCGTCCGCGCCGCCTCATCGGTGGTGAGATGGATCTCCATGGGCAACTCGGGTGCCACCACGGATTTCTCCGTCGCCTCAAGGTGGCGTAGTTTCTCCATCGCGTCGGAGGCGTTGGATATCAACTCGCGCAGGAATATCTCCTTGTCGGTGTATAACGAATGGACCACCAAATCGAGCAGTTGGCGGATCTCGGCTTGAAACGGGTGGTGTTCTTTGGTCGTGTTGCTCATACTGTGGGGCTTGGTTGCGTTCCGCAATCCCGCAACGCGCCGCAACATACCCATTTGCACCAGCCTGTCAAAACCTTGAAATAACAAAATAAACATTGACAAATCCATGCCCCCCCGTCGATGAGCCGTTTGGGGAAACCATCAAGAATGGCAGAATATGCGCAGCCTTAGCAACTTCCCGCAGTGCCAACCCGCCCCGGGCCCCCTACACTAACCGCCGTTACACGAAGTTCCCTCAGTCCCACACCATGATCACCAAAATCGACCATCTCGGCATTGCTGTCAGATCCATTGATGAAGCCCTTCCCTATTATGAATCCATTCTGGGCCTCAAATGCGCAGGCCGCGAAGAAGTCGTATCACAACAAGTGAAAACCGCCTTTTTTGCGGTCGGCGATGTCCATCTGGAACTCCTCGAACCGACGTCCGACGAGAGCCCGATTGCCAAGTTTCTGGAAAAGAACGGCCCTGGCATTCATCACATTGCCTTCGCCACCGACGCGATCCACGACCAACTCGACCAGGCCAAGGCCAACGGTGCACGCCTCATCCACGAAGTCCCCTTCGCAGGCGCTGCCGACAAGCTCGTGGCCTTTCTCCACCCGAAATCCACCTTTGGCGTGCTCACTGAGTTTTGCCAAGGCCAGCATTGATTTTCCAACAATTCGAACCGCCCCAATCCTAACCACCTATCACCCATGGCCATCGACCCATCACTCATGGAGAGTCTCAATCTCCGCCGCCAGGAAGCCCTCGACGGAGGCGGCAAGGACCGCATCAAAAAACGCCATGAAAAAGGCATGCTCACGGCCCGCGAACGCCTTGCCACCTTTTTCGATGAAGGCACCTTCATCGAGTTTGGCATGCATGCCCATCACTCATGCATCAACTTCGGTTTGGAAAAACGCAAGATGCCTGGCGATGGTGTCGTCTGTGCCACCGGCGTTGTCGATGGCCGACAAGTCGCGGCCTTCGCCCAGGACTTCACCGTCGGTGGGGGGGCCGTGGGTGCCATCCACGCCAAAAAAATCTGTGACCTGCTGGATTTCGCCATCAAGGCCGGCATGCCGGTGGTCGGCATCAATGACTCCGGTGGTGCCCGCATCCAAGAAGGCATCGAGGCCCTATCCGGCTATGGCCAGATCTTCTTCCGCAACGTCCTCGCCTCCGGTGTCGTGCCGCAGATCTCTATCATTGCCGGCCCTTGCGCTGGCGGCGCCGCTTACTCGCCCGCCCTCACGGACTTCATCATCATGACCCGCAAGAACTCCAACATGTTCATTTGCGGCCCCGATGTCATCCGCGCTGCCACCGGCCAAACCGCCTCGCTCGATCAATTCGCCAGCGCCGACGCCCATGCCCAGGTCAGTGGCAATATCCATCTCATCGCCGAAGACGATACCCATGCCCTTGCGCTGTGCAAACGGCTCCTCGACTACCTGCCGTCCAACAATCTGAGCAATCCTCCGCATCGGATGAACGAGCAGATCGCCATCGTGGAAGATCCCGGCATGCATGAAATCATTCCGGCGGATCAAAAGTCGCCGCTCGATATGCAGCAAGTCATCGCGCGTGTCATGGACCGCGACAGTTGGTTTGAAATCATGCCGGATTTCGCCCCCAACATCCTTATCGGATTCGCCCGTCTCGAAGGCCTCGTCATCGGCATTGTCGCCAGCCAACCGACCGTCAAGGCCGGCTGCATCGACATCGACGCGTCCGACAAGGCCGCACGCTTCATCCGCGTGTGCAACATCTACTCGATCCCGATTCTCTCGATGGTCGATGTCCCCGGCTTCATGCCCGGCCTGGCCCAGGAACGCGGCGGCATCATCCGCCATGGTGCCAAGATGCTTTTCGCATGGGCCTCGGGCACCGTGCCAAAAATCACCCTCATCTGCCGCAAAGCCTACGGCGGGGCCTATCTGGCGATGTGCCCCACGGATCTGGGTGCGGACTTCGTCTTCGCCTGGCCCACCGCGGAAATCGCCGTCATGGGTGCTCAGGGTGCCATGAAGGTGCTCTACAAGAAGGAACTCGAGGAGGCGGCCGATCCCGCAGCCCTCGAACAAGAACTGCGCAAGGCCTACAGCGAGAAGTTTTCCTCGCCCTATCAGGCTGCCAGCAATGGCATGATCACCGACGTCATTGATCCTGCGGTAACCCGTTCCACCTTGGCGCTGGCCTTCCGCGGCATTATAAACAAGCACGAAAGCCGCCCCCCCAAGAAACACGGCAACATCCCACTCTAACCCCACATGCACCACCTCAATCTGTTCGCGGCAACCACGGCAACAACAGTGACTTCCATGTTCGACACGCTGGCCCACTTCATCGGCTCGGGCATCATCTTCGTTTCCGTCATCTGGAGCGCCTATTGCCTGATCACCTATCTGATCAAGCGCTTGTCACCGGTCGCACTTCCGGCTATCACTCCAGCCTCAGTCGCGCCCAAACTCGCCGCACCGACCCTCGCCGCACCGACCCTCGCTGCGTCCGGACCCGTCGCAACCGCAGCCCCTGCCATTCCACCCCAAACCGTCGCCGTCATTGCCGCAGCCGTGCATTACATGCTCGGTGACAAGCACAAAATCATCGCCATCAAACCTCAGGATACCTCGTGGGAGAAAGCCGGACGCCAAGCCGTGCTCTCCTCGCACCGCATCCGCTGACCTTGCTAACAAATCAACCCGCCTCCCCACCAACTCATCATGAAACAGCTCCGCATCACCGTTGAAGGAAAAGCCTACGATGTCACCGTCGAAAGACTCGACGCTCCGGAATCCGCCACTCCCATGCCTGCCCCGGCTCCGGTGCGGGCAGTGAGTGCCGCGGCCGCCCCCGTAGCCATGCCCAAAGCCGCACCCAAGGCCGTTGCCGCCCCGGGGGATGTCCACAGTCCCCTCGCCGGCATCGTTAAGGCGGTTGACGCCAAGGTCGGTGCCGTGGTGAAAGCCGGCGATCCGGTCATCACCCTTGAAGCCATGAAAATGTATACGTCCATCAATGCCCCCACCGATGGCACCATCACCGCCATTCATGTCAACCCGGGTGATGCGGTTGACGAAGGCCAGGCCCTTTACACTCTCAGCTAACGGATTTGTCGCCAGCATTCAAGACTCACCCAGATTGCATATAGACAAGCACCCGACCGACCACAGGGGGTGCCCCCTGCTGACGCGGGTCCGAGTCCTTGCCATTCAGCCCCTTCCCCCATCATCTACCCATGCACAGAACCTACCCCATGCTCACCGCTGAGGAAGCGGCCGCCCTCGTCCAACACGATGACATCATCGGCTTCAGCGGCTTCACTCCGGCTGGCGCAGCCAAGGTCATTCCAACTGCCATTGCCGCCAAAGCCCGCGTCGAACATGCTGCGGGACGCCCCTTTAAAGTCGGGGTCCTCACCGGTGCCTCCACCGGTCCATCCCTCGATGGCGAACTCGCCCGGGCCGATGCCATCAAATTCCGCACGCCCTATCAATCGGACAAGGATCTGCGCGAAAGCATCAATAACGGCAAAACGCATTTCTTCGACATGCATCTGTCCTTGCTGCCGCAATACGTCCGTTACGGCTTCCTTGGCGAGCTGGATTGGGCCATCGTCGAGGCCGCCGATGTCTCCGTTGACGGCAAAATCCTCCTCACCACTAGCGTCGGCGCCGCCCCCACCTTCCTCGCCAAAGCCAAACGCATCCTCATTGAGGTCAACCGCTACCATCCCAAGGAACTCCTCGGCTTTCACGATATCTACGAGCCGAAAAACCCGCCCCACCGCCGTCCCATCCCGCTCGTTAATCCCGAGGACCGCATCGGCACCCAGCGCGTCTGGGTCGACCCGAAAAAAATCGTCGGCATCGTCGAGTCTAACCGCCCCGATGAAATCAAGGGTTTCACCCCGGCGAACGACGCCACTAACAAAATTGGCCGCAACGTCGCCGGCTTTCTGGCTGCCGAACTCAAGGCCGGGCGCATCCCGAAGTCGTTCCTGCCGATCCAATCCGGCGTCGGCAATGTCGCCAATGCCGTGTTGGGAGCCATGGGCGAACACCCGGACATTCCGCGCTTTCAAATCTATTCGGAAGTGATTCAGGACTCGGTCATCTCGCTGGTCAAGGCCGACCGCGTAAGCTTCGTCAGCGGTTCGTCACTTACGGTCTCGGGGCCATTGTTGCAGGACATCTATGCCAATCTGGAGTCCTATCAGGGGCGCCTGCTGCTGCGCCCGCAGGAAATCTCCAACAACCCGGAAATCATCCGCCGCCTCGGCATCATCTCGATCAACACCGCCCTCGAGGCCGACATCTTCGGCAACGTCAACAGCACTCATGTGCTGGGCCAGAAAATGATGAATGGCATCGGCGGCTCGGGTGACTTCACCCGCAACGCATTCATCTCCATTTTCACCTGCCCGTCCACCGCCAAGGGTGGCAACATCTCGGCCATCGTCCCGATGTGCTCCCACATGGACCACAGCGAGCACTCGGTGCAAATCCTCGTCACCGAGCACGGCGTCGCCGACTTCCGCGGCAAGGACCCGCGGGAGCGTGCCGCACTGGTCATCAACAACTGCGTCGATCCCTCTTACCGGGATCTGCTTTGGACCTACTTCAAACTAACCGAAAACGGCCACACTCCGCAATCGTTCCGCTCCGCCTTTGCCTTCCATGAGAAATTTCTGGAAACCGGCGACATGCGCGACGCCACATTCTAACAAATGAGCGGCGGCACCCTGCCGGCCTGCATCCCGTGATAGCCGAACTATTCCATGGTGTCCATGGCGTAGCCGGTTACCTAACAACTAATAACCGACACCTTCTAACCGGTCATCCCCCCATGTCCCCCCCCGCCCACGCCGCCCCCCTGCTCGCGGAATTTCCCGAGCACACTTACGAACAATGGCATCAAGCTGCGGAGCAACTGCTCAAAGGAGCCTCCTTTGACAAGCTCCTCGTCAGCAAGACTTACGAAGACATCACGATCCAGCCGCTCTACCGCGGCGCCGATATCCTCAATCTGGAGCACCGGAAACATCTGCCCGGCTCAGGCTCGCGCGTCCGTGGCAGCCATCCCACCGGATTTCTCAAGGCCGGCTGGGAAGTCTCCCAGGAGCTCAAGGCAGCCTCGCCCGCCACTCTCAACAAGGTGATCCATGAAGGACTCAACGGCGGCCAAAGCGAATTGAACCTTGTCGTGGGTTGCGGCCAGCCCGTTTGTTGCCATGGCGGGGTCGCCCTCAACACCACGGATGACGTGAAAACCGCACTCGCTGGTGTCGCCATCGATGCCATCTCAACCTACTGGCAGTGCGGTCCGTCATGTGTGCCGGTCGCCGCCCTGGTCATCGCCGCCGCCGAACAACTCGGTGTGGCCGCAGCCAAGCTCCGCGGGGGATTCGAAAACGACCCGCTCGGCCAACTCGTTTCCCATGGGTCGCTGCGCCAGTCATTCAAGGTCCGCTTCGACCACATGGCCGCTCTAACAGACTACGCCGCCCAGCACGCGCCGCAACTCCACACCATTGCGGTCAAGGGCGACGTCTATCACAACGCCGGTGCCACCGCCACCCAGGAACTCGGTCATGTCATCGCCACCCTTGTGTGTTATATCGAGGAAATGAAGGCCCGCGGGCTCTCCCCGGCAAGCGTCCTGCCGCATATCCGCATCAGCCTCGCCGTGGGCTCCGACTATTTCATGGAGATCGCCAAGCTCCGCGCCGCACGCTGGCTGTGGAGCAAGGTCGCCGCCGCTTATGACGTCGAAAATGTGCCTATCCACCTTCATGCCTGCACCTCGAAGTGGAACAAAACCACCTACGACGCCCACACCAACATGTTGCGCGTCACGGCGGAAGCCTTCGCCGCCGTGGTCGGTGGCGTGGACAGCATGCACATCGGTCCCTACGATGAAATCGCCGGCAAGTCCGACGAGTTCTCACGCCGCATCGCCCGCAACATCCACACCATCCTCCGTGAGGAATGCGGACTGGACCGGGTCATCGACCCCGCCGGTGGCTCCGCTTACATCGAGTGGCTCACCGATCAGATCGCCGCCAAAAGCTGGGAAATTTTCCAAGGCATCGAGCAACAGGGCGGCATGATCGCCGCCCTCGAGAGTGGCTCCGTGCAACAGGCCGTCGCAGCTGTCTGCAAGGAGAAGTTCCAGAACATCCGCCGCCGCAAGGACAAAATCGTCGGCTCTAACATATATCCCGACCTCAAGGGCAAAAAACTCGAAATGCTCACCCCGGAATGCACGGCCGGCCAACCGGTCCCCGGAGCCCCGTCACCACACCCCGTGGACGTCACCGCTGCTGCGGATGCCGCCATGGTCGAACAAGCCATCGCCGCTGCCAAAACCGGTGCCAGCAAGCTCGCCATCGCCATCGCCACCGGCCTGGCTAACAACGCCGACGCCCCCACCGTCACGTCTTTGCCCACCCACCGCGCCGCCGAGGAATATGAAGCGCTGCGCGACGCCTCCGCCGCCTTCGCCGGAAAATCCGGGGCCCCACCCGCCATTCTCCAACTCAACATCGGCCCGTCCGGCCGCTACCGCCTGCGCGCCGACTGGACCGCCTCGTTCTTCGAAGCCGCCGGCTTCGTCATTGATGGCAGCCGCGACTTCAAGACCATCGAGGACGCCGCCCAAGCCGCCGCTTCTAGCAAAGCCAGCATCGCCGTCATCACCTCGGACGACGCCACCTATCTGGAGGCCGTCGCCCCGCTCGCCACCGCCGTCAAGGCTGCCCGCCCTGACCTCACCCTGCTGGTCGCCGGTGCCCCCGGCGATCACGAAGCCGCCTGGCGCGCCGCCGGTGTCGACAACTTCGTCAACGTCCGTTCTAACAATTACGAGCTCAATCACCAACTCCTAGCTCTAGCCGGAGTTCTCTAAACCTCAATATCTCTAAGACACAAGACTGCAAGACACAAGACGCAAGACAAGAATACCCACTCTTCGCCTGCCCTCGACGTCCCATTGCATATCTTCTCTGCTCCTTCCACTTCTCACCAGCCACTAATCACTCCACCCCATGCTTGCTCTTCTCTTGCCTCTTGCGTCTTGAAGTCTTGCGTCCTTTCCCATCTCAGCTTCTTCTTCCCATGAGCCGCCCCACCTTCACCACCATTCCCTACACCGCGCCCGCGGCCAACCTCAGCTATGCCGCCTGGTGCAAAGCCCTCGAAGCCGACCAAGGCAAGCCCCTCGCCGACATTGTCTGGGACACCATGGAAAAAATCCCGGTCAAGCCGCTCTACACCGAGGAGGACACCGCGGGCATGGAGCACTTGAAATACCAGGCCGGCATCGCTCCGTTCCTGCGCGGCCCGTATGCCACGATGTATTGTTTCCAGCCGTGGACGATCCGGCAATATGCCGGGTTCTCGACCGCGGAGGAATCCAATGCGTTCTATCGGCGCAACCTGGCGGCTGGTCAAAAGGGGCTCTCCGTCGCCTTTGACCTCGCCACTCATCGCGGCTACGATTCCGACCATCCGCGCGTCGTCGGTGATGTCGGCAAGGCCGGTGTTGCCATCGATTCGATCCTCGACATGAAGGTGCTCTTCGACAGCATCCCGCTCGACAAGGTCTCGGTCTCCATGACCATGAATGGCGCGGTGTTGCCCATCCTCGCCTTCTACATCGTCACCGCCCTCGAACAAGGTGCCACCTATGAACAACTCGCCGGCACCATCCAGAATGACATTCTGAAGGAATATATGGTGCGTAACACCTATATCTATCCGCCAGGTCCGTCGATGAAGATCATCGCCGACATCTTCGAGTTCACCTCGCAGAAGATGCCCAAGTTCAACTCAATCTCCATCTCGGGCTATCACATGCAGGAAGCCGGCGCCACCGCCGACCTCGAGATGGCCTACACGCTCGCCGATGGCTGGGAATACCTCCGCACCGGCATCGCCGCCGGCATTGACATCGACGCCTTCGCCCCGCGCCTCTCGTTCTTCTGGGCGCAGGGCAAGAACCACTTCATGGAGGTGGCGAAAATGCGCGCCGCCCGCGTGCTGTGGGCCAAGATTGTCAAAACTTTCAACCCGAAAAACCCCAAGTCCCTCGCGCTGCGCACCCATTCGCAAACATCCGGTTGGAGTCTGACAGAACAAGACCCGTTCAACAACATCGCGCGCACCTGCATCGAGGCGATGGCCGCCACCCTCGGCCACACCCAGTCGTTGCATACCAACGCGCTGGACGAGGCGATCGCGCTGCCCACCGACTTTTCCGCGCGCATCGCCCGCAACACCCAGATTTTCCTCCAGGACGAAACCTCGATTTGCCGCGTCATCGACCCCTGGGGCGGTTCCTATTATCTCGAGGCACTAACCGACGCGCTGATTCACAAGGCGTGGGCGCACATCATGGAAGCCCAGGAACTCGGCGGCATGTCCAAGGCCGTCGAAGCCGGCATCCCGAAAATGCGCATCGAGGAAGCGTCCGCCCGCCGCCAGGCGCGCATCGACTCCGGCGAGGAAACCATCGTCGGCGTCAACAAGTACCGCCTCGCTCAGGAAGCCCCAATCGACATCCTTGACGTGGACAACACCGCCGTGCGACTCTCACAGATTGAGCGCCTCACCAAACTCCGGTCCGAACGCGATGACACCCGCTGCCAAGCCACCCTAACTGCCCTGTGCGATTGCGCCGGCGGCGGCGCAGGCAATCTGCTGGCCCTCGCCATCGAGGCGGCTCAGGCTCGCGCCTCGCTCGGCGAAATCTCCGATGCCATGGAAACACATTTCGGCCGCTACAAAGCCGTCATCCGGACCATCTCCGGCGTCTATGGCAAGGAATTCAGCAACCAAGGAGATATGTCAGACATCACCGACCTCATCCAACAATTCGAAACGCTCGAAGGGCGCCGCCCACGCCTCATGGTCGCCAAGATGGGCCAGGACGGCCACGACCGCGGCGCCAAGGTGGTCTCCACCGCCTATGCCGACATGGGCTTCGACGTCGATATTGGCCCGCTGTTCCAAACCCCCGAGGAAACCGCCAAGCAAGCCGTTGAAAACGATGTGCACGTCGTCGCCATGAGTTCGCTGGCCGCCGGCCACAAAACCCTGCTGCCACAACTCATCGCCGCCCTCAAGCAACTCGGCCGCGAAGATATCATGGTCGTCTGTGGTGGAGTGATCCCCGCCCAGGACTACGACTTCCTCTATCAAAACGGTGCCGCCGCCATCTTCGGCCCCGGCACCGTCATCCCGGACTCCGCCCGCAAAATCCTCAAGCTGTTGCTCGAGCAACTGGCATAACCCTCACCTCACGCGCAGGATCACAAACCGGCTGCCGCCCTCACTCACCTTGAGCAGCACCAGCACGGTGTCGTTGGCTTTGGCCAGCACTTGCCGGTATTCCGCCAGGGTCGTGACTTTCACGCGGTTGATTTCCGTGATGAGGTTACCGGCTTGGATGCCGGCCAGCGCGGCGACTCCGCCCTCCTCGACATCGGTGATAAGCAAGCCCTCTCCCTTGTCGAAGCCGTATTGCCGCGCGTTGGCCGCGGTGAGCGGCTCAACTGTTAGTCCGAGATCCACGCCATCGGCTGCCTTCTCGGGCTTGGCTGCGGCTGTGGGTTCCGCGGCAAGTTCGCCGAGTTGGGCCTTCACGGTTAGCTCCTTGCCGTCGCGCAGCAGGACGATTTCGACCCTGGCGGCGGGAGCGGTGGCGGCAACTAGATTGCGGAATTGGCTGACGCCGCCCACCGGCTTGCCGTCGTAGCGGATGATCACGTCGTAGATCTTGATGCCGGCCTTTTCAGCGGCGGAGTTCGGGGTGACTTGGGCCACCAGCGCGCCCTTGCTCTCAGGCACCTTGAAATGCTTGGCCAGATCTTCGGTCACTTCCTGGATCACCACGCCTAACATGCCGCGGCTGACCTTGCCACCCTTGACGAGGGTGGGCAAAATCTGTTTCGCCATGTTGATAGGCACCGCAAAGCCGACACCGGCATTTTGACCGGTGCTGGTGGCGATGATGGTATTGATGCCGATGACCTTGCCATCGAGATCCACCAACGGTCCGCCGGAATTGCCGGGATTGATCGCCGTGTCGGTTTGCAGGAAATCCTGGAACATCTCGGAATCCGCAACATTGGCACGACCCTTGGCGCTGATGATCCCCGCCGTCACGGTTTGCTCGTAGCCAAATGGCGCGCCGATCGCCAGCACCCACTCGCCCACCCGCAGCGTGTCGGAGTTGCCCAACTCTGCCACCGGAAGATCACTGGGAACCGTGCCCTTGAGCTTGATAATGGCCAGGTCGGTGCGCGGGTCCGTGCCAGTGACTGCGGCCCCAAAAGTGCGCTTGTCAGGCAAGGTCACTTTGATTTCATCCACATCGTTGACCACATGGTTGTTGGTTAGAATATGACCATCCTTGTCGATGATCATGCCGGAGCCCAGACCGCCTTGATGATATTTGTATTCGCGCGGCTGGGACTGCGGCGGGTCGTCCGCATCGTCATCATTGAAGAAATGGCGGAACGGAAAATTTCCGCCAAACGGCATCCGCATGTCAAAACGGCGCAGCTTGACCGTCTTGGTGGAGTGGATGCTGACGACCGCCGGCTTGACGCGTTCGGCGACGCTGGCAAAGGCATCACCCAGCGCCCGGGCCGCCTTGAGATCGACCTCGGACGGCTTGGCGGCAGGCTCAGCGAACACAGCAACGTTCAGGGCGACGCTGGAAATCAGGGCTGACAACAGGAATTGGGTTGGTTTCATGACAGACTCCTTTCCGATCGGGTTCGTGAGCGATTTCGCAACGAGCCGAACCGACAGCCCCCTGCGAAACCACGTGAGTGGAGCATACTCCACCTTCCGCCCGCCGCAACCCAAACGTGGCTTATGATCGGCGCTCCGCGACTCCGGCTTCGTGGCTGCGGCTTCGTGGCTGCGGCGTCCCGCCGCAGGCCGTGTCCGGAGCGTCCCGCTCCGGCTCTCCCACTCTGCAAAAAATTCGCCCAAGCAGCGAGTCATACTATAGCCTTGCCGCAAGGACGACCTACACTATCCTCCGCTCATATGGCAACCCGCCGCATCTAACATCCATCTGCCACGCGACCTTCCCCATTCCGCCCATGCTCCGCTCTTTGTTGTCACTGTTCGCGCTTGCCACGGTGCTTTCCGCCCAGGAACCGATCCGCCAAGCCTCCCAAGCCCGCGTGTGGCTCAAAGTCCCGGCCGGGCAGGCACCGCTGCGGGACATCCAGGTATCTAACGGATCTGCCGCGCCCGCCTCATGGGAGAAGGACCCCGCCGTGCGCGAGCGTCACACCGACGTGGTGTTTCCGATTCGCTGGTGGGCATGGAGCGAGCTTGCCATCGCTTTTACCCCCGCACAGGATGGACCTGTCGAGTTGATGCTTAGCGGCCCATGGGCGCAGGATCCATCTGGATCCATCGTCCGCCAGGAAATTTTGTGGGATGACATCAGCGCCGATGGAACGACTGTTCTAAACGGCGGTTTTGAACAGGTGGAGGAACGGCATCCGGCAAACTGGCAGGCCCCATGGGCTCCCTACCCCAGCCCCGATGCTTGGCCGCTGGCGGGTGCCGCCCCCCTCACAGGCAAGGCCGTGGCTGCCAGCTGGCACAACCGTCCGTTGGCCCAGACGCTCCAAGTCAGGGCCGGCCAAAAGGTGGTCCTGCGGCTCCATGCAAAGGCGGCCACGCCCACAGACTTCACGCCGCCCAAGCGCCTCGGCAGCGACACGCCGGCACACCGCGCACTGGCCGGCCTCAAGCGCGGCGTAAACCTCGGCAACGGTTGGGAGGCTCCCCCGCCCTACACGTGGGGCATCCGCTTCACCACCGAGGACGTCGACCGCATCGCCGCCGAAGGCTTCGACCATATCCGTGTGCCCGTCGCCTGGCACTACCACCTCAAGCCCGGCAACGCGGGTTGGGAAATTTCCCCGGCGCTGCTCGCAGACCTCGAACCGGTGCTGCGGCGGGCGGTGGATAAGAAACTACACGTCATGCTCAATTGGCATCATTTCGATGACCTAACCGCCAACCCCGCAGCCAACCTTGATCGCTTTACCAGCGGCTGGCGAGCCATTGCCCAACATTTCCGTTCCTGGCCATCCGGGCTGTTTTTCGAGTTGCTCAACGAACCGTGCGCCGCCCTCACCACCGCGACGGCCAATCCTGTCTATCAGAAAACCATCACCGCCATCCGCGCCATCGACCCCACCCGCATCCTCGTGGTCAGCCCGGGCAACTGGGGCCAGATAGGCGAACTCGACAAACTCCGGTTGCCGGATGCCGATGACCGGCTCATCGTCACGATCCATTGCTATGAGCCGTTTCATTTCACCCATCAGGGGGCGAACTGGGTGCAGTTGCAGAATCTGCGTGGCATCATCTATCCAGGACCGCCGGACTCGCCCTATCAGATTCCCGACTCGCTGCGCGACAACGCCGGCGTGCGCTCCTTCGTGCTGGCATACAACACGCTGCCTGGCGTGCAAAACCCCTGCTCCGCCCGCGCCGTCAAGGAAACCCTCGATGGTGCCCGCGAGTGGTCGCTGTATTTCGGCAGACCCATCCACCTCGGTGAATTCGGCTGCCACAATGCCGGCGACATTGCCAGCCGCGCCCGCTATCTCAAGGATGTTAGAACGCTCGCCGAAGCCCGCAAGATCCCGTGGACCCTGTGGGAATGGAAAGCGAGCTTCGGCTATTGGGATCCGGGGAAAAACCAGCCGCGCTTCCGCGCCAGCTTGTTTAAGTGAGCCCCCGGGTGGCCCGCTCTTCGTAGGCGCGTTGGTGACAACGCGTTGGTGGGGGCATGCCGGCGGCACGGAAAAAGGCGGACTTGTTCCCCCCGCATTCTAACGAATGCGCCTACGTGGGCGGGGCGGGTTGCCCGCGCTTCGTAGGCACGTTGGTGACAACGCGTTGGTGGGGGCATGCCGACTAAACCGGGAAAGAAGACCCTCCCTTCGAGATCATTTGGCTTGGCGCTGGGTGGCCACTCCGTATGCTCCTATTTACCCACTCCCCCGCCCTCATGCCTCACGCTCCGACCCAACATTTTTCTAACGACTCAGGCATGCTCGATGTCCCGCTGCATTTCAATTTCACCGCCGACGTCATTGAGGGCTGGGCCGCCACGCGCCCCACGGCCTTGGGCCTGTGGTGGACCAACGACGACGCACGTGAGGAGCAATACACTTTCCAAGACCTCGCCACTCTCAGCCGACGAGCGGCGAACTTTTTTCAAGCCAGCGGAATCGGGCGCGGCGACCGCGTGTTGTTATTACTCCACCGGGTGCCGCAATGGTGGATTGCCATGCTCGGCTTGATCCGCCTCGGCGCGGTGCCGGTGCCTGGAACACCCCTTCTAACATCACGCGATCTGGACTACCGCATCGCCGCCGCCAAGATCGGCGCAGTCATCACCGACGCCGAGGGCTCCGCCAAACTCTCGAGCTTTGACGGCGTGCGCATCGGGGTCGGTCCGGCAACTCCCGGCTGGACCGACTTTGACACCGGCGCAGCCGCTGCCGCCGAGACTTTTGCGGATGAACCCATCCGCAGCGACGCGCCAGGCATCTTGTTTTTCACCAGCGCCACCACCGGCCATCCGAAGATGGTGCTGCATACGCAAGCGAGCTATGGCATCGCCCACCGGCTCACCGGCAAGTATTGGCTCGACCTCAAGCCCGACGACGTCCACTGGAACATCTCCGATGTCGGCTGGGCGAAGGCCGCGTGGTCAAGCTTTTATGCGCCGTGGCAGATGGGAGCCTGCGTCTTCGTCGCCGACAGCCGTGGCAAATTTGATCCCGTCAAAACCCTGCGCATCCTCGAAACCTATCCGATCACCACCTGGTGCGCACCACCCACCGCCCTGCGCCTGATAGTCCGCGAGGATCTATCAAAGTATAAATTCCCGCACCTCCGCCACGCAGTCACCGCCGGCGAACCGCTCAATCCGGAAGTGCTCGCGCTGTGGCAAAGCGCCACCGGCCTGACCTTGCACGAAGCCTACGGCCAAACCGAAACCGTGATGCTCATCGGCAATTTCCGCTGCACCGGCACCCCGGTCCGACCCGGCTCGATGGGCCGCGCCAACCCGGCAATCGAGATTGCTTTGTTAGATGAGCATTTGAACGAATTGCCCGCCGGCCAGGAAGGCGAAGTGGCGGTGCGCGTGGCACCCAACCGCCCGCTCGGCTTGTTCCAGGAATACTGGCAGCACCCGGAAGTGACGGCCGACCGGTTCCGCGGCGACTGGTATCTAACAGGCGATCGCGCCACCCGCGATAAGGACGGTTACTTCTGGTTTATCGGGCGCAAGGACGACGTCATCAAGAGTTCCGGCTATCGGATCGGGCCGTTTGAAGTTGAGAGCGCCCTGCTCGAACACAGCGCGGTGCTGGACGTCGCGGTGGTTGGCAAGCCGGATCCGATCCGCGGCCAGATCGTGAAGGCGTTTGTGGTGCTCTGCCATGGCACTGAACCTAGCGAATCCCTCAAACAACAATTGCAGGACCATTGCAAACAGGCGGTGGCACCATACAAATATCCGCGCGCGATCGAGTTTGTCGGCGAGTTGCCCAAAACCACCAGCGGCAAGACCCGCCACGTCGAGTTACGCCAACGGGCGTGAACGCGGGCTCGGCACAAGAGCCGGACCAGCCGGTTAGTTTTTTGGCAGGAAGAACCCGCGTTGTTTGGCGGAGATCGGCAGGCCGGTGCGTTCCATCACCGCTAACATATCCTCCCACACCATGCGCCTGGTCCGGGTGTCATTGGTGGAGCGCAAGAGATAACTCGGATGATAGGTCACCCGCACCGGCACGCCCTCAAAGTCATGCCATGTGCCGCGCAGCGAGTTGACGCCGGCACCCATGTCTAACATTCCTTCCGCCGCGCTGCCGCCAAGGGCTATGATGCATTGCGGGCGGACGATGGCGATTTCCGCACGCAGCAAGGGCAGACAGGCTGCAATTTCCGCAGGGGACGG
>JBAXOF010000003.1:0-44837 GCA_037133375.1 Verrucomicrobiota bacterium
AACGCGCCTACCAAGCCCCCCGCGTTCTCACGAACGCGCCTACCAAGCCCCCCGCTCTCACCAACACGCCTACCATTATGAAGCCCCCAAAAAAGCAGCCAAAGTCACGCCGCGCGCCCCCCCAGACCACTCCTGATGCGCCGCCGCAAGCCGCCACACCAGCGGCATTCCCGATCGTGGGCATCGGTGCCTCGGCCGGTGGGTTGGCGGCGTTTGAGGCCTTCTTTTCGGGGATTCCCGCCACGGAGGATCCGGGCATGGCCTTTGTGCTGGTGCAACATTTGGCGCCGGACCACAAGAGCATGCTGGCCGACCTGATCCGGCATTACACGTGCATGCAGGTGTTCGAGGTGGAGGACGGGATGGTGGTGCAGCCCAACTGCACCTACATCATCCCGCCGGGCTACAACATGGCTTTTCTGAACGGCACGTTGCAATTGTTAGACCCGAACGTGCCGCACGGCCACCGCTTGCCGATCGACTTTTTCTTCCGCACGCTGGCAGAGGACCTGCATGAGCGGGCGATCTGCATCGTGCTTTCGGGCACTGGCAGTGATGGCACCCTGGGGCTGACAGCGATCAAGAACGAGGGCGGCATGGTCATGGTCCAAAGCCCGGAATCCGCCGAATACGACGGCATGCCAAAGAGTGCCATCGCCACCGGCCTGGCGGATTTCACGTTGCCGCCGACGGCGATGGCGGCCCAACTCATGGCATACACCTCGCGTGCCTATACCTCGCACGCGTTTAGATCGCAAGTTGGTGCCATGCCCGCGCAGGCCAGCCCGCTGGCGTCAGCCAAGGCTGAGAATGCGCTCAAGAAAGTGTTCATTCTGTTGCGGACACAGACCGGTCACGATTTTTCCGATTACAAGTCGAACTCGATCCACCGGCGCATCGAGCGGCGCATGGTCATGCACCAGATCGACACGTTGGATGACTACGTCAAATACCTGCAACAATCGACACCCGAGGTGGAGACGTTGTTCCACGAAATGCTCATCGGCGTGACTCGGTTTTTCCGCGATCCGGAGGCGTTCCAAGTGCTCGAGACGCAGGTCCTGCCCGCGATTCTTGCCCGCAAGCAAGCCGGTGGCACGGTCCGCGGCTGGGTGCCGGGCTGCTCCACCGGCGAGGAGGCCTATTCCATCGCGATCCTGCTGCAGGAGCGCATGGAAGCGCTGAAGATCAGATACGACCTGCAATTGTTTGCCACCGACATTGACAACGAGGCGATTGCCAAGGCGCGCACGGGCGTCTTTCCGGCTGGAATCGCGGCGGATATCACGCCGGAGCGCCTGGCACGCTTTTTCACGCTGGAGCCCGACAGCGGCAACTACCGCATTCACAAGTCCATCCGTGACATGTTGGTTTTTTCCGAGCAGAGCGTGATCAAGGATCCGCCCTTTTCCAAACTCGATCTGATCAGTTGCCGCAACCTCTTGATCTATCTGAATGGGGACTTGCAGAAAAAGCTTATGCCGTTGTTCCACTATGCGCTCAACCCGGACGGCGTCCTGTTTCTGGGCACCTCGGAGACCATCGGCGAGTTCGGCAATTTATTTTCCACGCTGGATCGCAGCGCCAAGTTCTACCAGAGCCGCGGGGATTTTTACGGCTCCCCGCAGAGGGTGTCGCCAAGCATCCTGACGCTGCCCAGGTCGGCGCAGCCCACGCCCCTTCTGCTTACTGGGGGCAAGACACCCCACCACATAAAACCCTCGTTGCGTGATCTAACCGAACAGACGCTGCTGCGGCAGATAGCCCTGGTGGCCGCACTGGTCAATGGCCAGGGGGATGTTCTCTATCTGCACGGTCGCAGCGGCATGTATCTGGAACCCGCTCCGGGGGAAACGGCCACCAACAATGTCCTCAAGATGGCCCGCGAAGGGCTCAAGCATGAGTTAACCACCGCCCTGCATACGGCGACCGTCACCCACCGACCGGTGAGCCGCCCCGGCCTGCGCGTCAAAACCAACGGCCACTACACCACTGCCAACCTGCGCATCCAGCCACTGCAAGCCCACTCTGCTTCAGAGTCGGTCAAACCCTTGTATCTGGTAATTCTGGAAGAGGCACCCCAGACGGAAGTCCACCCGACTGCCGCCGACCCCGGGTCGGCGCCGGAGGTGGATGCCCGCATCGCAGCGCTCACTCAGGAACTGGAGACCAAGGATGAATACATCCGCAGCACCCAGGATGAACTGGAAACCTCCAACGAGGAACTTAAATCCTCCAACGAGGAATTGCAGTCAATCAACGAGGAATTGCAATCCACCAACGAGGAATTGGAAACGTCCAAAAAGGAGTTGCAGTCAGTCAACGAGGAACTGACCACCATCAACACCCAACTGCAATCCAAGCTAGTCGATATTTCACGGATCAACAACGACATCAACAACCTGATTGCGGGCACCGGCATCGCCACCGTGTTTGTGGATCTTCAACTGCTCATCATGCGCTACACGCCCACTGCCAGCGCTATCCTCAACCTCATCCCTGGCGACATGGGCCGCCCAGTGGGCCATCTGGCAACCAACCTCATCGACTACGAGAACCTGGTGGCCGACACCCAGGAGGTGCTCGACACGCTAACCCCCTTGGAGCTGAGTGTGCAGACCCGCAATGGTGCCTGGTTTTCGTTGCGTATCATCCCCTATCGCACCACCGATAACGTTATCGAAGGTGTGGTGATCACCTTTGTGAATATCAGCAAGATTAAGCAAGCGGAAGAAGCGTTGCAGAAAGCCAACGACCAATTGCGCCTGGCGGTGGTGGTGCGCGATGCGCACGATGCCGTCACCGTGCAGGATCTGACCGGCCGCATCATCGCTTGGAACCCCGCCGCCACCAGGATCTATGGCTGGAGTGAAGCTGAGGCGCTCATGCTCAACTCCCGTGAGCGCATCCCGCAAAACCTGCGCGAGGGCGCGTTGAGCACCCTGGCCCAACTGAGCCAGGCGGAGGTGCTCGCGCCGTATCGCACCCTGCGGCTCACCAAGGATGGGGCGACGGTGAAAGTTTCCATCATCTCCACAGCCTTGCTCAACGCTGATGGGGAAATCTATGCCATCGCCACCACGGAACGGGAGATCGCAAAGAAATGACAACGCCACGCAAATTCTTCCACTTGGAAATTGGAAATTGGAAATTGGAAATTGGAAATTGGATGTTGGATATTGGACATTCAATTCGGGGAGAATAAGAGCAACAAGAACAAAGACCACCGCCATGACTGACAAAACCCAACTCCGCCAGGCCGCCGAGGCGGCACTCGCCCAGCAACCGGCAAGCCAGGCGGTGCTGACGCCGGAAGAGACGCAGCGGCAGATCTTGGAGCTGCGGGTGCATCAGATCGAGTTAGAGATGCAGAACGAGGAGCTGCGGCTGTCCCGGGTGGAACTGGAACACTCGCGAGCGCGCTTTTTCGACCTCTATGATCTGGCACCGGTGGGCTACGTCACCCTCAACAAAACGGGGCAGATCCAGCAAGCCAACCTCACGGTCGCCACCCTGTTAGGAGCGGAACGCGGGAAGTTGCTCGGCCGGCCACTCACCCGTTATATCCACCAGCAAGACCAGGATCGCTACCACGTCTATCTCAAACAACTCTTTAAAACCCGGGAAACGCCAAGCATCGAATTGCGCATGCATCAGGCTGAGGGCCCGGACTTTTGGATTCTCCTGATCGCCGCAGCCGCCGTGGAGGAAAACGGCGTTCTGATCACCCGCCTGGCGCTCAGCGATGTCTCGCGGCGCAAGCAGCATGAATTGATTCTGGGGGCACGCTCACGGCTGTTGTTTTTCGCCCAGACCCACACGCTCGATGACTTGCTGCGCGCCACCCTCGACGAGGCGGAGTTACTGACCGAGAGCAGCGTCGGCTTCTATCATTTTCTGGAGGAGGATCAGTCCACGCTCACGCTCCAGGCCTGGTCCAGCAACACGCTCCAGCACATGTGCCAGGCGGAAGGGGCAGGGCGCCATTACCCGGTGGATCAGGCGGGTGTGTGGGTGGATTGCATCCGCGAGCGGCGCACGGTCATCCACAATGACTACGCCGCACTACCCCACCGCAAGGGCCTGCCACAAGGACACGCCACCATCGTGCGCGAAATGGTGGTGCCGGTGCTGCGGGACGACAAGATCGTGGCGATTCTGGGCGTGGGCAACAAGACCAGCGACTACACCAAGGAAGACACCAATGCCGTAGTGTGGTTGGCCGACTTGGCCTGGGATATCGCGCAGATCAAGCGCGGGGAAGAACAGTTGAAAAACTCGCTGCGCGAAAAGGAATCGCTGCTCAAGGAGATCCATCACCGGGTGAAAAACAACCTGCAAATCATCAGCAGCCTGTTGAGCCTGCAATCCAGCCAAATCGATAACCCAGCCGCCCAGACCGCGCTGCGCGACATGCAACACCGGGTGCGCTCCATGGCCCTCATCCACGAACACCTCTACCGCTCCGATAGCCTCGCCTCGGTCAACCTCTCCACCTATCTCGCCCAACTCTGCCAGCGCTTGTTCCGCGCTTTGGTGACCGAGAGCGACCACATCCAACTCCACTTGGAGATGACCACCGTCTATCTCGAAATTGATCAGGCCATTCCCTGCGGCCTGCTGGTCAACGAGCTGATTTCCAATGCGTTCAAGCACGCGTTTCCGAACCAGCGTGGCGGCGAGGTATGGGTGGACCTCCAACCCCTCCCCGACGCCACTGGCTGGCGCCTACGCGTGGCGGACAACGGGGTGGGCCTGCCGCCTGACTTCACCATGGATCACCTCACTTCACTGGGCATGCAACTGGTCAAAGATCTGACCCGCCAGCTTGGCGGGCAGTTTGAAATCGGCGCTGGACCCGGCGTGGAATTCACGCTAGTGTTCCCCAATCCCCTTCCATGAACAAGCCACGCCTATTCATTGTTGAAGACGAAGCAATCGTCGCGGCGGATATCGCCATTCGGCTGACCCAACTCGGCTTCCAGGTGGCAGGCACTGCCACCAGCGGCGAGGAGGCCCTCGCGCGGGTCGAGCAAATCCAGCCGGATCTGGTATTGATGGACATTCGCCTACAAGGCACCATGGACGGCATCGCGACAGCTCACGAGCTGCGCAAGCGCCACCAGTTGCCGGTGATTTTTCTCACCGCCTATGCCGAGGGTGCCACCTTCCAACGGGCCAAGCTGGCCGAGCCCTTCGGCTATATCCTCAAACCCTTCGAAGACCGCGAACTGGAAATCGTCATCGACCTCGCCTTCTACAAGCATCAGTCCGAGCGCAAGGTAAAACAGATAGAGCAACGCCACAAGACCATCATCCAGACTTCCATGGACGGGTTCTGGCTGGTGGGTGACCAGTCCCAACTGTTGGAGGTCAACGAGACCTACTGCCGGATGAGCGGCTACAGCGAGCCGGAATTGCTGGCCATGCGGGTTAGCGATCTGGAAGTGCATGAATCAGCAGTGGACACCTCCAACCGCATCCAAAAAATCATTGAGCAGGGAGCGGATCGCTTTGAATCCACGCACCGCCGCAAGGATGGGAGCCTGTTTGAAGTGGAGGTCAGCGTCCTTTACCAAGCTGCCAATGATCACCACCTGGTGGCCTTCATCCGCGACATCACCGAACGCAAGCGGGCCGCCAATTTCCTCCAGCTCGTCCTCGAAAACATTCCCGACTTCGTGTTCTGGAAAGACCGCAACTCAGCCTTCCTGGGCTGCAATAACAACTTTGCCCAGGCTGCGGGCGTGGGCACCCCGGACCAGATTATCGGCAAAACCGACTACGACATGGCTTGGAAAAAGGAGGAGTCCGATTTCTATGTCAGGCTCGATCGTCAGGTGATGGAAAACGACCAGGCTGCCTATCACATCATCGAACCCCAACGACAGGCCGACGGCAAGCAGGCGTGGCTGGACACCTGCAAGGTGCCACTGCACGATGCTCAGGGACACGTCATCGGCACGCTGGGCACCTACGTGGACATCACGGCACGCAAGCTGGCCGAGGAGCGCCTGCTGGAGAGCGAAACCCAGCTACGGGTGATCCTTGAATCGACCATCGACGGCATTCTGGCCGTGGACAACAGCGGCAAAGTTGTGCGTGCCAACCACCGCTTCGCCGAGCTCTGGCAAATCCCTTGGCAGCTCTTGGAAGACGGCGACGACAAGGCCCTGTTGGAGTGCGTGCTGACCCAATTGAGCGATCCTGCCGCGTTTATCCGCAAGGTTGAGGAGCTCTACGGTTCGGACGCGGTGAGCTTTGATACGCTTGCCTTCAAGGACGGTCGGGTGTTTGAACGTTATTCAGCGCCAATGATTCAAGCCGATACGCACATTGGCCGGGTGTGGTCATTCCGCGACGTGACCGAACAACGCCGCAACGCTGCCGAAGTCCAGGAGTTGAACGCGCAACTCGAACAACGTGTGCAAAAACGCACCGCCCAGTTGGAGGCCGCCAACAAGGAGCTCGAATCCTTCTCCTACTCCGTGTCCCACGACCTGCGCGCCCCACTGCGGGCGGTTGACGGCTACACCCGCATGCTCCTCGATGACTTCGCACCCAACCTCAGTGACGAGGGCCAGCGGATTTGCGCCGTCATCAGCCAGAGCGCCAGAAACATGGGCAAACTCATTGACGACCTGCTCGCCTTCTCCCGCATCGGCCGCACCTCCCTGGAACTCTCCACCGTTGACATGGAGACTCTCGTCCATTCACTCTTCTACGAGGTGACCAGCCCCGCGGACCGCGCGCGCATCGACTTGCGTGTCGGACCGTTGGCGGCGGCCGTGGCCGACCCAACCCTGCTGCGCCAACTCTGGGTGAACCTGCTTTCCAACGCGGTGAAGTTCTCGTCCAAAAAGCCGCGGGCGCGCATCAAGGTAAAGTCCGAGGTGGCTGATGGTGCCGTGGTTTATTCCATCCAGGACAACGGTGCGGGCTTTGACATGCAATATGTGGGCAAACTTTTCGGTGTATTCCAGCGCCTCCACAGCAACAAGGAGTTTGAAGGCACAGGAGTGGGCCTAGCCATCGTCCACCGCATCATCGAGCGCCACCGCGGCCAAATCTGGGCCAAGGGAGAACTCGATATGGGCGCGACATTTTTTTTCACCCTCAACCCAGGAGACCAGCCATGAATCACTCCGACACGGTGGATATTTTATTGATCGAGGATAACCCGCAGGATGCGGAATTGATCATCCGGGCCCTGCGCCGCCTCAACATCGCCAATCCCATGTTTCTAGTGGAAGACGGCGCCGCCGCACTCGACTTCATATTCGGCCAGGGGGACTACACCGCGCGCAAGTCATCGCGTGCCCCAAAGGTGATCCTGCTCGATCTGAAATTGCCCAAAATCAATGGCCTCGAGGTGCTCAAAATCATCAAGGGCACCCCGCGCCTGCGGGCCATCCCAGTGGTGGTGGTCACCTCGTCGCAGGAGGACCCCGACATCGCCGCCGCCTATGACCTCGGTGCTAACAGTTATGTGGTCAAGCCCGTGGGTGCCGATGCCTTTATCGAAGCCATGAGCAAACTCGGCCTCTACTGGCTGCTGCTCAACCATCCACCCAAGGGCATGATGGACGAGCAGCCCCCCCCCTCCACGGAGATATCCATATGAATACCCCGACACGCATCCTGATTGTGGAAGACCTGCCCACCGACGCGGAACTCAACGAACGCGAGGTCAGGCGGGTGCTGCCAGAGAGCGAATTCCAGTGCGTCGAATGCCGTGAGGATTTCCTTGCGGCACTCGCGGAGTTCCAGCCGGATCTGATTTTATCCGACTACAAGCTGCCGCGCTTTGACGGGATGGCCGCGTTGCAACTGGCGTTGGAGTTGGTGCCGGACACGCCCTTTATCATCATCACCGGCTCCATGAACGAGGAAACCGCGGTGGATTGCATGAAGGCCGGCGCTTGGGACTATGTAATCAAGGAGCATATCAAACGCCTCGGCCCAGCCGTGGTCTATAGCTTGGAACAACAACAACGCCGCCTCAAAATCAAACAAGCCGATGCCGAGTTGCGGGAAAAATACGCCGAACTGGAGCGCTTCAACAAGGTGACGGTGGGCCGCGAGTTGCGCATGATCGAGCTCAAGCAAGAGGTCAATGCTTTGCTGCAAGCCGCCAGCCAACCGGAAAAATATCGAATCGTCCATGAACGATGATGCACACCACCGCAGAGTGCCAACCGCGAGAATATCCTCGCCCGCGGCTCTAACGGCTATTTAGCCATCCCGATTAAACCACCCCACGCTGCTCCAGACGCCGCTCCACCCCCGCGACTGATAACCATAACGGTTAGAAAAAGGCATATCATGAAAATACTGGCCATAGACGACAATCAGGACAACCTGTCAGAGCTCAGGGCCGTCGTTACGGACCGCCTGCCCGGCGTCAGAATCTTCACCTCCCTCAACGGCCCGCAAGGCTTGGAAGTGGCGCAAGCGGAAACCCCCGACGTGATCCTCCTCGACATTGTGATGCCAGGCATGGACGGCTACGCGGTGTGTCGCAAACTCAAGGCCGATGAGAATCTGTGCATGATCCCGGTGCTCTTTCTCATTGCGCACAAGACGGATCGGGACAGCCGCGTCAAAGCCTTGGAGGCTGGGGCCGAGGGGTTTATTTCCAAGCCCTTCGACGTGCTTGAACTGAGCGCCCAGATCCAGGCCATGGCCAAGATCAAGGCCGCCACCCTCAACCAGCGCAACGACAAGGAGCGCCTGGCCGGACTGGTGGCGGAACGCACCCGCGCCCTCCAACAAAGCCAGCACGCCATGCTCAACTTGCTGGAAGATCTGCAAGAGGAAAACAAGGCGCGGCATGCCAGCGAACTGGCGCAACGTGAGAGCGAACAACGCTACCACCAGTTGTTCGAATCGGCCTCTGACGCGCTGCTGCTCATCGCCAGCGACACCAACCGGATTATCGAAGCCAACCGCATGGCCACCGAACTCTACGGCTACGACGCGCAAGAATTGCTCCGCCATTGCAGCACGGATTTGGCCGCGGACCCTGAGGAAATGCTCCACCTCAGCCAAGAGGTGCAAACCCCTTCCGATCAGGTTTTGCACATCCCGATGTGCCTGCATCGCAAGAAGGACCAGACCATCTTCCCGGCCGAAATCACCGCCCGCTCGTTTTCCTTGAAAGGTCAACTCCTCCTCCTCCTCGCCGTGCGCGATATCACCGAACGCAAATTGGCCGCGGAAGCCCTCGCCCGCCAACTCGACGAATTACGCCGCTGGCAAACCGTCACCCTCGGCCGCGAGGACCGCATCGCCGAACTCAAACGTGAGATCAATGCCCTCGCCACCCGCCTCGGCCAACCCCCGCCTTACGCCACGCCCGATTCTATCTAACAAATCAAACCGCCATGCCCCCCGCACCCCGCCACCGCCTCACCGCTGGTGCTTGCCGCCTCCTGCTGGCAATGGTCGCGTTTGGGCTCATCCTCGCCGCCACTTGGTTGGCGGCCCGCCACGCCGACCGGCAACAGCGAGCCATTCTCCTCCAACAAGCCCGCCTCGTCGCGCAGTCGCTCAACATCGACAGCGTCAAGACCCTCACCGGCACCGAGGTCGACCGCACCTCAGCAGACTATCAGCGCATCAAGGCCCAACTCGTGTCCATCGTGCCGGCCAACCCGAATTGCAAGTGGTTCTATCTGATGGGACGGCGGACCGACCCGGCGAGCACCCGCCTGTCGCAGCGCGCGCAGGCACCTGGGACGCATGCTGACGACACCATCTTTTTCTTTGTCGATAGTGCCCCACCCGATGCGTTGGACATGAGTCTGCCGGGGCAGACCTACGACGAGGTGCCCTCGAATTTCCGGCCGGTGTTCAATACCAAGGATGCGACCGTTATCGGCCCCGTCACCACCAAATGGGGCTCGTGGGTGTCGGCACTGGTGCCGCTAATCAACCCGCAAACCGGGCAGGTGCTTGCCGTGCTGGGCATGGATGTGGACGCCAACACTTGGCGCTGGGATGTGGCCGCGCGGGTGATGTTGCCGGTGGGACTGATGTTGGTGCTGCTCATTGTGGTCATCGCCGTCCTCTACGCCACCCACCCGCTGCCGAGCGGACGGGTGGACGCCTCGCCCAAGCCGATCCTGTGGCGCCTGCTGCCGCCCATGACCGGCATCATCAGCCTGCTGATGGTCGCCGCAGGAACCTTGTTGTGGCAGCAACAACGACTCCTGCTGGCCAGAGAAACCGCCGCCGACAATTCCAATATTGCGGGCGGCTTGGCCGTGGCCCTCAAGCAGGGGGCCACTACCCTCAACGCGACGGCCCAACCCATCGCCGAGGATGCCGCAGTGCGCAAAGCGCTGCGCGGCAACGATACCGCTGAACTGCTGGCCACCTGGCAACCGGTGTTTGACCGGTTGCAGCGAGCCCGCCAACTCAGCCACTTTTACTTTTACGACCGCGCGCGCCGCTGCGTGCTGCGCGTCCACAGGCCCGGCGAACAAGGGGGAGATTTGAACAATCATTCCACCGTGCTGAAAGCGGAACGCACCGGCAGGGCCGCCTCCGGCATCGAGTTGGACGCGCTGGGAACCCTCACCTTGCGGGTGGTGCAACCGGTTTTCGATGGCACCCAACTCGTGGGATACGTGGAACTGGGCAAGGAAATCGAGAGTGAACTCCAAATGCTGCACATCCGCTCCGGCACCCACCTGACGGTGCTGCTGCGCAAGGGGGTTTTAAACCAGGAAAACTGGGAAAAAGGCATGCGCCTGATGGGCCGGAAAGCGGAGTGGGACCTCCTGCCCCATAGTGTCGTGATTTACGCCTCTCAAGGCCGTCTGGCCGACGCCTTCATGCCGCTGGCAGATGAAGTCGCGCAAGGCAACTATGCCAAGGAGGAAATCCAGCGGGAAGTGACCACCGACGGCAACGACTGGCGGGTCTCGGCATCGCCGATCCGGGATGCGACGGGGGCGGCGGTCGGCGACTTGCTCATCCTGCGTGACATCACCGTTGCCAAGGCGGCCTTTGCACGCCTCATGGCGCTGTGTGAAACCGCCGGCGCGGTGCTGCTGGCGCTCTTGCTCAGCAGTATCTTTGTCATACTCCGGCGCGCCGACGCACGCATCCTGGCCCAACAGGCGGCCCTTCACGAAAGCGAAAAAAAACACCGCCTCTTGTTCGAGAGTGCCGGTGACGCAATCCTCATTCACGACGCGCATGGCCGCATGCTGGAAGTCAACCCAACCGCTTGCGAACGCCTCGGCTTCACCTACGCCGAACTCCTGGCCATGACCGTCGCGCAAGTGGAAGCACCAGCACCAGCGGCACACGCAGCGGAGCGTTCCGCCAAGCTGATGGTTAACGATCGGCTCACGTATGAAACCGAGCATCGGTGCAAGGACCACTCCCTCATTCCGGTCGAGGTGAATGCGCGGCTCATCACTTGGGATGGCCAACCCGTGACCATGAGCGTGTGCCGTGACCTCACCAAGCGCAAGTGGGCGGAGGCGGCGTGGTTGGAGGCGGAGTGGAAATTCCGCGCCCTGTTTGAAAAGGGTCCCATCGGCGTGGCCTATCATGAAATGATCTACGATGCCGCAGACCACCCGGTTAACTTCCTCTTCCTGGATGCCAACGCTAGCTATCAGGAGATCACCGGCGTCAACCCCTGCGGCAAAACGGCGACCGAGGCGTTTCCCGGCATCGCCACCGGTGCCTTTGATTGGATCGGCACCCTCGGCGAGGTCGCCCGCTCCGGCAAGTCCATCCGCTTGGAACAGCAACTCCAGCCCAACGACCGTTGGTATGATTGCGTCGCCTACCAATACAAGCCGGATCACTTCGTCACCACCTTCCTTAACATCACTGAGCGCAAGCAGGCGGAGGCGCAGGTGCTCACCTTGTTGGAGGAAAGCAACCAGGCCCGCATGGCTTTGCTGAGCATCATCGAAGACACGACGCGCACCGAGGCCGACCTCAAACGCTTGGCAACGGCCATTGAGCAGGCTGCGGAAATCATTGTCATCACCAACACTTCAGGCGTCATCCAGTATGTCAATCCGGCCTTCGAAACCATCACCGGCTACACCCGCGAGGAAGCCATCGGCCAGAACCCGCGCATCCTCAAGAGCGGACAACAGGAGGCGGAAGTCTATCGCCTGCTGTGGGCCACCCTGGCCAGCGGCAATATCTGGCAAGGCCGCCTCATCAACCGGAAAAAGGATGGCACATTTTACACTCAGGAAACGACCATCTCACCGGTGCGTAACACCGCCAGCGAAATCTTCAGCTACGTCGCCGTCATGCGCGACATCACTGCCCAGAAACTCGCCGAAGACGAACTCCAAACCATCAACCGCAACCTCGAGGCCGCCACCACTCGGGCTAACGAAATGGCGACGCAGGCCGCCATGGCCACCCTCGCCAAAAGCGAATTCCTGGCCAACATGAGCCACGAAATCCGCACCCCTCTCAACGGCGTCATCGGCATGAACGGCCTGCTGCTCGATACGGATCTGGACGATGAACAACTCGCCTACGCCGAGGTGGTGCGCACCAGCGGCGAATCACTGTTAGGTCTCCTCAACGACATCCTCGACTTCTCCAAAATCGAGGCGAAAAAACTCGATCTGGAGACCCTCGATTTCGATCTGTCAGATCTGTTAGAAGACTTCACCGCGACGCTCGCCTTACTGGCGCACGAGAAAAATCTCGAACTCCTCTGCCGCGTTGATTCCGCCGTGCCAGAACGCCTCCGCGGCGATCCCGGGCGGCTGCGCCAGATTCTGACCAACCTCACCGGCAATGCCATCAAGTTCACCTCGTCCGGTGAGGTGGAAGTGCGCGTTGACCTGCTGGCGGACACTCCAGATGAGGTCCGCTTGCGCTTCACGGTGCGCGATACCGGCGTTGGCATCTCCAGCGACAAGGTCGCACAACTCTTCAGCAAATTCACCCAACTGGACACCTCGACCACGCGCCAATACGGCGGCACCGGTCTGGGTTTGGCCATTTCCAAGGAGTTGGCCGAATTGATGGGCGGCGAAATCGGCGTGACCAGCCAGGTCGGCAAAGGCTCGGAGTTCTGGTTCACCGCCCGCCTGGGCCGCCAAGAGGAAGCCAAACCCACGGCGGATCAACCGCCAGCTTACTTGCGCGGGGTGCGCGTGTTGATTGTGGATGACAACGCCACCCATCGGGAAATCCTCGCCACCAGCCTGACCTTCTGGGGCATGCGCCCAGTGGAGGCCGCAGACAGCAACGCCGCCCTGCAGGCGCTCAATCAGGGGTTGGACGAGGCCGATGCGTTCCAGATGGTCTTGATCGACATGCAGATGCCGGGCATCGACGGCGCAACCCTTGGCCGCACAATCAAGGCGGATTCACGCCTGGCCCCTATCCACATGGTGATCTTCACGTCGCTAGGCGCTTGGGATGATACCCAGGACTTTGAGGATATTGGCTTCGCTGCCTACGTGACCAAACCGGTCTGGCCTCAGGCACTCAAGGCCGTCCTCTCCCGAGTGCTGGCGGAACCGGACGGAATGGAACTCCAACGCCAACCCATCACTACCCACAACTCGACCCGCGAAGCACTCAATCAGTTCAGCGGCCACAGGGTGCGCATCCTGCTCGCCGAGGACAACATCACCAACCAGCAGGTGGCACAGAGCATCCTGAAAAAACTCGGCCTGCGGGCAGATGCAGTGGCCAACGGCGCGGAAGCGGTCAAGGCCCTCGAAACCATCCCCTATGACTTGGTCCTCATGGATGTGCAGATGCCCGTGATGGATGGCTACGACGCGACGCTCCTCATCCGCAGTCCGCAGTCCTCGGTGCGCAACCATCAGGTGCCAATTATTGCCATGACCGCCCACGCCTTGCGCGGTGACCGCGAGAAATGCTTGCAAGCGGGCATGGACGACTACGTGCCAAAACCCGTCTCGCCCCAGTCCCTGGCGGCGATCCTCAGGAAGTGGCTGCCTGCGGACATGACCCAAGGCCCACCGGAAGATGAGGACAGTAATACCCCATTTCAGCCTGCCCTGGGGATCTTCGACCAGGCAGGGATGACGGCCCGACTGATGCACGATGCGGCGCTGATCCAAATGGTATCCCAAGGATTTCTGTTAGACATTCCACAACAGATCATCGCCATTGCCAACCATCTGGAAGCTGGCAACGCTCTGGCTGTCGAGCGCCAAGCCCATACCCTCAAAGGTGCCGCCGCCAACGTCGGCGGCGAACGCCTGCGCGAACTCGCCGCCAAGATCGAACGGGCCGCCGCCGCCAATGACCTATCCGCCGCCGCCAGCCTTATTCCCGACCTGGAAATACAGTTCGCCGCCCTCCAGCAAGCAATGACTCAAGCCCCATAAACCCGCCATCCAACCCAAGCCCTATGAAAATTCTCATCGCCGAAGACGATTTGACCTCCCGCACCGCACTGGCGGGCGTGTTGAAAATGCATGGTTACCAAGTGGAGGAAACCAGCAGTGGCACCGAAGCTTGGCTGGCACTCCAACAACCCGACGCCCCCCGCTTGGTGATTTTGGACTGGATGATGCCGGAGATGGATGGCCCGGAACTCCTGCGCCGGGCCCGCGAACTCCAAACCGACAGACCGCCCTACATCATCATGCTCACCGCCAAGAGCGAAAAACCCCATGTCATCGCTGGCTTGGACGCCGGCGCCGACGACTATCTGGCCAAGCCCTTTGATCCCGGCGAACTCCTCGCCCGCGTCGAGGTCGGCCGACGCATGGTCGAAATGCAACTCCGCCGCCACCAGCAGCGAGCCAATGCCCAACGGATGCGCGTGGAATCCGAGCAACGCCTCCACGAGATGCAGGACGCCTTGGCCGGCAAGACCAAGGAACTGCGCCAGGCCCAAGCCGAGCTCAACGCTGCGCCCGTCCGCCCGCCTGCCGCAGGCCCCGCTGAGGGAACCACCGCCGCCCTCAACCTGCGCGATTCCTTTGCCTCGCCCCTATCTGCATTGCCGCTTGATGTGGACCCCGCCTTCATCCAAGCCATGCTCAACATCGTCCAGGAAGCCCTCGGCAACGTGGTCCGCCACGCGCAGGCCACACAAGTGGACCTCCGGCTCAGCCTGGTGGGCCGCGAGCTGGAAATGGTCATCCAAGACAATGGCCGGGGGTTTCCGCCGACCTCCCTCTCGGGCGCGAAGGCACCAGGGTTGCTCGGCATGTGCGAGCAAATCGGGGCCTTCGGCGGCGCGGTGGAATTTCTCAATGAACCAGGCAAAGGCGCGGCCGTGCGAGTGTGCTGCACCCTTCCATCTCCCCCATCCGCAAAAATCCCATGAGAATCCTGATAGCTGACGATCACGCCATGCTGCGCGGTGGACTCAAGCTCATGCTGGCGGAAGCATTCAAGGAGACCACCTTTGGCGAGGCCGAAACCTGCCAACAGGCCCTTGACTCCGCCTTGCACCAACCTTGGTCCCTCATCCTTCTCGACATTTCCATGCCAGGTCGCGGCGGTTTGGATGTGCTCAAGGAGATCCGAGCACAGCGCATCACCACTCCCGTGCTCATGTTGAGCATGTATACTGAACGCCAGTTCGCCGTGCGCGCCTTCCGCGCCGGTGCCAGCGGCTACCTCACCAAGGCCAGCGCCGGCACCGAGCTCATCCGCGCCGTCGAGCGCGTCCTCGCCGGTGGCCGCTATGTCTCCATCGTGCTCGCCGAACAATTAGCCGCCGTCCTCGGCGACCATGGCAGCGACCTCTTGCACGAACGCCTCTCCGACCGCGAGTTCGAAATCCTGCGCCTCATCGGCTCCGGCAAAACCGTCAAGGAAATCGCCTTCGGCCTCTCCCTCAGCGGCAACACCATCAGCACCTACCGCTCCCGCATCCTCGAAAAAATGAACCTTCACACCAATGCGGAGCTTACCCACTACGCCATCAGCAATAACCTCATCGAGTGAGCACCTGGGAATCAAGGCAACCCCATAACTAACATAGTAACCATGCGCATCCTCATTGCCGAAGACGATCTAACCTCCCGCATCGTGCTGGCCAGCATCTTGCAAAAAAGCGGCCATGAGGTGCTAGAAACCGTCAATGGCTTCGATGCGTGGCAAACCCTCCAACAACCCGACGCCCCCCGCTTGATGATTTTGGACTGGATGATGCCGGTAATGGACGGCCCGGAGGTCCTGCGCCGGATCCGCGCGCTACCCACCGACCGCCCGTCCTATATCATCATGCTCACCGCCAGAAGCGCAAAGGCCAACATCATCGCCGGCCTGGACGCCGGGGCCAACGACTATCTGGCCAAGCCGTTTGATCCGGGTGAACTCATCGCCCGCGTCGAGGTCGGCCTGCGCATGGTCGATATGCAGGATACCCTGGCCACCAAGGTCGAGGAGTTGCGCGAGTCCCAGGCCGCCCTGCACGTGCTCACCGCACGCATGCAAGCGGTGCGCGAGGAAGAGCGCGCCAACCTCGCCCGCGAACTGCACGACACCTTCGGCCAGCATCTAACTGCTTTGCAGATTGACTTGATGGGCATGGACCGCCACCTGCAGACTGTGACGCCGCCCAATCTGGCACTCTTGAGCGACCGGATCGTGGCCATGGTGCCACTAATAGAACGCCTCACCGAGCAGACGCAGACAATGTGCGCCGAGTTGCGGCCCAGTGTCTTGTTTGAACTGGGGCTGACGGCAGCCATCGAGTGGCAGGCCGAGGAGACCACCTCGCGCAGCGGCTTGGTCTGCCACCTGGCACTGCCGGCGGGAGATGTGGAATTGCCCCAGGATCTCGCGCTGGCCTTGTTCCGGATCGTGCAGGAAGCTCTAACCAACGTGGTCCGCCACGCGCAGGCCACACAGGTGGACATCCGCATGGACGTCACCGGCGGCGAGTTAAATCTCATCCTTGAAGACAATGGCCGGGGATTCCCGCCGCAGGCGTTAGAGGGCACCAAGGCCCTCGGCTTGCTTGGCATGCGCGAGCGTATCGGCGCGTTTTGCGGCACCGTGAATTTCTCTAACACGCCAACCGGCGGGGCGCACGTCCACGTCCACGTCCACGGCACGCCGCACTGAGCAGTGTCGTTGAAACCGTGACACGGGTATCACGAACGCGCGTGCTTTACACGCCAGCGGCATTCCCCTACTTTGTGGGCGATCCACAAGCCCATAGTCCATGCAGCGCTCCGCTCTAACCACCGCTATCATCAGCATCGCCCTCCTCGGATCGGCACCGGCCTCACGCCTGATGGAGCGCACGAGCAACCTGCACGAACGGTTTCTCAATGACCGGCGTGCGGCCTTGCCAGGCTTGAGCGACCCCTTCGGCGTGCCGGCGGCGGCGCGGGTGGTGTTGGAAAGCCCGCACGCACGGGGGCTTGGCGGCACGGGCTGGAAGCGCAACGTGGTGTCCACCGTGTTCTGGGTGGGCGAGTTGCCAACCGAGCACAACCCCACACCTAACACGAAGAGCGCGTGGGATCAGAATTGGCTGGCCAACTTCGGCGGCTATGACGATCCGGAGCGGCGCAGCGGCTATCTACCGACCGGCTTCACGCCCATGCTCAATCCGTTTTACGTGGCCCTGCCCTACAACGATGTGACGCGCGGCGGTGCCCACCGCCCGGAAGCCAGCGTAGTGATTCCGTGGTTTTGGGCCAACTATCGCGGCGAGGGCATTTCCGTGTGCAAGGGCCGCTGGCTGGCCATCCACCACGAGGGCCGCGTCTGTTATGCCCAGTGGGAGGACGTCGGACCCTTCGAGATCGACCACTGGCAGTATGTCTTCGGCAATGACAGCCCCCACCCTAACCGCAATCAAAACGCCGGCATCGACCTCAGCCCCGCCGTGCGCGATTTCCTGCAACTCCGCAGCGGCGCCAGCGTCGAGTGGCGCTTCGCCGAAGACCGCGAAGTGCCGCGCGGCCCGTGGCGCAATTGGTTCAATCCATCTTCTCTAGCAATACCCAAGCCCTGACCCATTGTTGATGGATAACCCACTCTAACATAACACCATGAACACCAACCCATTCGCCACCGTTGCGACACTCGTCCTTTGTGCCTTTGCTTCACCGCAAGCACTTGCGCAAACAACCGAGCCATCGATCCCGATCGGAACGCTGACCGCATTCCCGACCGTTGTACAAACCGGCACCAAGCCAACCCTGACCTGGAGCATCAACTACCCTTCGGTCGTGAAAACATATATTACCATCTCCCCCCCCGGCGGTGGCACGGTCACGCCCAAGCAGAATCTCATTTGCGACATCAGGATCCTGGGGGCGGGCGTAACCTCGCAAAACTCCAATGGCACGATCAATTATATCAGAACCGCAGGCAAAGTCCGCTACAACGGATCGTCAACCTGGACCACCATTTTCGATGGCAGTCAAACCGACGCCATCGTTCAGCAACAGGGAATCATCAAAACCTTGAACGTCACCTCTGCCAAGGCCATTGACTTCGGGGGGCAGTATTATTATAGCGGCGCTTGGAGCACGTTCCGCACCTCTGGAGTTACCCCCACTTACGTGTGGACACTGGTCAATGGCGACGCTTGTCCCAGCAGGATTCCAGATTACAACGCCCCGTCCTTGGAACATTTTATCAAGCCCTATCTTGATGCCTCCAACAAGGTGCGGATCGGTCCCATGGATGTGATCATCTTTATGGAGTTGACCCATACTAACACTGCCGACGTTGGATACGACCAGCAGGATCTGGTGTTGCTTGTCACATTCCGCACCTCCTGATTCCATGCAAGCCAGACGTTTATCAAAATGCCTCGGCCTAGCGGTGTTGGCCATGATGGCCTCCCGGGGCCTTGCCGAAGTGCCCGCCATGCGCGACGCAGCAACCGAGGAGCAACTTGTGCTGGCCCAGCGCGTGGCAGCTCAGAAAGATCCAATGAAAGCCCTGCCCGTGTCCAAGGTTGAGGATCCATCGGTAGTCAATCCACCGCAAGACCTGCTCAGCCAGTCCGATCTCCTTTGCCTTGGCGGCATGGCCACCCTGGTGCCCAAGCGGGCGATTCTTCAGATTCCGGAGACTTACGCCGCACGCCTCAAAATCGAGCCCGGAGCAAAAATCGTCGGCTGGGCCGATTTCTACGCCGCCAACCGCGGCTGGATCACCACCATTGAGATCACTCGCGTGCAGGCCGAGGGCAAGGAACCGATTGCCGAAGACACCCAGAAAATGCTGACCAAGTGCCACAACCTCATTGTGGCTACCTATCAGGGCGGCCCGATTTCCTTGCTGCCTCCCAAAGCCCCGCCGCCAGCGAAGTCACCTGCCGCTGTTAAAACACCTGACCAAAACAATCCATGAACGCCACTCCATTCCGTATGGTTCCCGTGCTCCTGGCCACTTGCGCAATGGCCTCGGCCCAAACTCCCTCTTACACCAACTTCATCCGTCAAATCCAGTTGCCCTCAGGGGTCCAATGGGACGCGACGGTGGCGGCATCAGGGTCTCAATTGTCCGCTCTGGAAATTAATCCAGGAGGGGCCAACTTCCAATTATGGACCGTGAACTCCTCGCCGTTGACAAATTATCTGTTAGACACCAAGTATGTTGGCACCTACGTGCCCCAGGCCACCGTGGTCATTCGTTCGGAGGACCCCTATCCCGCCATCCCCAGAACCCGTGCGGACCGCCCGTTTTATGTCGATTACACGATAGCCGGGATGCTCAGCGGAGCGACAGATCCGGTTGGGTCGAAGAGCGCCACGCTGATGCACTATGTGCAATCCTATGGCGCGGGTGGCACGGGCGTGAACCTTGATCGAACCCAGGCCACCTTGTTGACCCAGGCCACGCTCACCACCAACGGCGCGAACACCTTGACCTATACCGTCAACGCGGTGCCCGGAGCGGTGCGGGCGAAGGTTCGCGGCGAGGAGCGCTTCTCGGTGTTTTCTGTGGCGGACTACCAGGCTCCGGCGTCACAGCTTGCCTCGCAGTTCGTCCAGATCTGGCCGGTGGCGGATGGCTCCATCACCGGGCTGACCCAAGGGATGCTCATTCAGTTCGCCGTCCCACAGCTCACCTTGACAGTCAACGACCTCTATCCCAATTCGACGACTTATGCGCAAGTCTATCAGGGAGAACCCCAACTGGGGGTTACCGGAGCAACTGTGCCGGGTTCCGCCGTGGTCATCATTGACACTGTGCCGCAAAGCCGGGTGCTGACGGTGAAAAGCTACGAAAACATCTTCACGGACGATGGCGTCTGGACCATGGAACTTCTCACAGTGACGCCTTTCGGCACTGACCGGCTCGCGTATGTTAGTTTCACCATCCAAAGAGTCATCAGAGTGAATAGCACCCTCACCACCATCGAATGATTCAAGGAGCCTTCTTCAGGTCGTCCAATTCCCGTTGCACTTCATTCTTGAAATTCTCATTGCGATAAACCAGGGAAAAGCGTATTTCCTTGGACTCTCGGAGTAAGTCCTCCACTTCGGTGAGAGCCAGGAGTAAAAACAAGCCCTTCACAGGTTCCCGATGAAACGACACCGTCCGAGTCGCAAACTTGTCCTCCACGGTCCGCTGTTGCTGGTTGGCGCTGAGTGCCCCATGTTGGGCACCGAGTTGCTTGCGCAGGGCCTCGAAGCGCGCGGCCAGGGTGTCCGCAGTGGCCTCGGCATCAAAGTAGTGCACCGTGAGTTCAAACAACTTGCCGCCCAAAAAACGCCCCTCCACCGCCGCCGCCTGGCTCTCGGGCAGCAACCCCTGGCGCGGCTGGATCTTCAAAATCCGCAGCGCCGGTTGATCGCCGGGCAGGGCAATCGTCACATCCAACGCATGGCGACTCGCCCATCCCAACAATTTTTCCGGGGAATCGCCCCAGCGCAACCCGAACGGCGGCTCGATCATCGCTTGTGCCGCCAGCACCCCGCTGCCGCTCAACAGCAGGGCGGCTTGCCAGATCAGGGCGCGCAGGAGTCCGGTCACCCCCACACTCTGCCGGGTTCCCGGCCCCACCGCAAGAGCGGATCCCGCCACCGCGGATTTGTCTTGGCCGAAGCCACCCTCGCGCTGTCCATTCTCACCCTCCTCGGCCTGGTCATGCTCAAGCTCTCGCTCAATATCCTGAGCCCGCGCCAATGGGTGTTGCAGCAGGTGCTCACCGATGCCTATGTCACCTACGAGCGGGCCTATGCTGAACGCGTGTCATTTCAAACCTTGACCTCCGGCACCTCCCCGTGGCCGGCCTATCCGACTATCAACTCCCTCCAGGTGAATGTCGGGTCCTTGCCCGGCGGCACCATGGTCACCGGCACGGTGATGCGCACCCGCATCCCCGATTCTAACAATCTACCGCTTGACAGTGGCACCGGCACCACCACCACCAATCCGGCCAGTATGAAAGTGTGGAAAGTGCAAAGTGTGCTGACCTATAAGGTTGGTGATCGCACCTACGCCAAATCCCGCACCGTGATTCGTTCCCAATGAAGAGCCACCCACCATCTGGACGCAAGGGCTTCACCCTCATCGAGCTGTCGCTGGCCATCATGATGGGGCTGGCAATTGCCGCCGTCTCCATGATCTTGTTCAACCAGCAACTCGCCTTCCTCAAAATCTACAAGGCGCAGGGTTTTCTCGCTGACGAAGCCCCGCTCATCAGCCTGCATGTGAGCAAACTGGTGGGCAAGGCCGAGCGGTTCCGCCTCCACAGCACGGTGGCCGACGCCCTCGCCGGCACCAATCCCCGCACCACCTCCTCACCCGTGCTGGTGCTCAATTTCCGCCAGCCCGATGGCGTCATCCGGGCGGCCATCCTGTCCTTCGAGGACCGCGGCAGCGGCGCGGCGCTCTACTACTATGTGGTGCCGCTCAGCGGCGTGTTAGGAACCCCGCAATGGTATATCTCCAAGGTGCCTACAAATGTGGCGTTCACCGTGAACCAGGGCATCCTCCGCATGTCCCTGACCGGCCCCAACGGCGAGCTGATCACTTACTCGGGAGCCATGACCCAATGACTACCTCCCCCCGCCGCCGCCGTCATTCCGGTTACACCTCCTTTCTGTTGGTGCTCTCCATGGGGTGCTTGCTGACGCTCCTGATGGTGTTTGCATACCGGCACGCCATTGCCGCCCATTGCGCCCAGACCACCGTACAGTTGCAGGTGGATTATGGCGAAAAAGAGGAGGCTATCCTGCGCTCCATCGTCGCCATCGTCCCTAACCGGGCAATCCGCGCCATGCAGAGCCAATCCAATGCCAGCACCACCAACAGCAATCCCCTGCGCTGGGAAAACATCTTCACCGAGGCGCTGGATCTGGCCAACGCCCGCCAGTCCATCTCCACCCAATTATTGACCTCACTCGGCTCCTCAAACACGCTAAAAGGCAACTCTGGCGATGCCTCCCTAACCAGTGCCAGCTCCATCTTCAAGGCTCTTGGCACCGAAACCGGCTTTACCTCCGTGGGCATCAACCGCTCGCTCGGCACCGGCTATCCGGTGCCGCTCACCTGTAACAATTCCACTGACTCCACCCGCGACAAGACCTGGCCGATTATTTCCAGCACCAAGGTCTACGGCACGCTGGCACAAAGCGGAGTGGGCCTGCCGGTGGCCACCTATCCGAATATCAACCTTATCACCTATCCTAACATCAACTTCGGCTACGCACGTCCCGGCCAGCCCTTTGTGGCCAAGCGCAATTGGTGGGGCTTCTCCGTGGACCTCTCCGAACCGGACTCCGCAACCAGCAAAGCCGTGCTGTCGCGGCGCAACCTCGTGTTGTCAATTTATGAAATCCCCTCCCAACTGGCGATTTCCGCCTCCTCCTTCATGGAACTCGGCCAGCACGCCTCCGGAGGTGCCTGGCAGGACATCACCATCTCAGGTGGCGTTTTCACCGGCAGGGCGACGGTGGATGGCTCCACCGCGCTCTCGGCCCTCGCCACCCGCCACGGCACGTCTTTGTCCAGCAGCGCCACAGTCGGCGGCCAGAGTTTCACCGCCGACCCGTTCACGCCGGGCGTGCGCGAGGGCTATCAACTCAGCACCCAGGGCGACTATTTCTTCCCCGTCTCACTGGCGTCCGAAAGCGGGCGCGCCGCTTTCATCCCGATCAACCGCGGTGCGGACTATTTCGACCGCTTCACACATGCTTCTGAAACCAGCGTCTTGTCCTCCACCACCTGGAACAACTATTCCATCGGTGCCTTGCAATGCGCCATGCGCCTGGACATCACCCAGGCAGTGGACGCTTCTAACAAAACACCGACTGCACTGCGCTTCTCCTATTTCAAGGCTGGCGTCCGCAACGACCTGACAATCCCGCTGGCCGCCGGCGTGGCCACCGGCTCGCCGATCGGTTACCTTTATGCTTGCGAGGAAAACTCAACCTATAACTTCGGCACCACCGTGGTCGATCTGGCATACGGCAAAAACGGCACCTATGCCTATCAAACTGGAATGACTGGATCCATCATCTTCAACAACGCCCGCTTCGGTGACCCCCTGGTGGGAACCGTCAAGAGCGGCTATTTCAAGCCGAGTTACCCGTTTGAAATCAAGTCCCTGCCCGCCGGCAATACCTGCATCGCTATCTATCCGAAACGCTTTCCCGCATTTCTGACAGCACTGGGCGCGGACAGCACGGCGGTTAATTCCTCACTGGTGGTCAATGTGGACTACACCGCAGCCACCGGCAGCGTGTTGCTGACCAAGCCCTCGATTCCCTGCACCGATCTGGATTATGGGCTCATCCTCCAGGAGTGCAACGATTTGACAGCCTTCACCAAGGGCTTTTCGCTGGTGACCAATCTACGGCTGTATATTGGCGATGATTTCAACGTCGTTGCCACCACGCCGCCGTCGGGCTACACCCCCACTGGGCTGTATTATCCGCCGTGCTCGATCTTCGCGCCAGAGAAACGCTATGGCGTCGATAAGGACCCGTTCGGGGTGAGCCTCTCCGGCCAGATCGGCTCGCTGGCCAGTGATACCAACACCGATCCGGTCCGCCCGCTGGACACCAAAATGCTCAGTGGCAATACTTTGGCGGCCAGCCGCATCCATGCCAATCTGCGCCCAATCACCCACCCCGCCGACCTGCCGCCTATCTCCATGATGAACTGGCTGGTGCTGCTCGAAGAACGCAAGAGCGAATACTATACCGGGAACTAACAGCCACTTGCGGCTTGATCCCTGACCATACGCATTTCCTAACCTTTGATCCAGTCGAATGGTTGTGAGATGTGATTATACCAAAGTGCAGCTAGTGGATTATGGGACGGTGGCCATCCTCATCGGCGTGACTGTGACCCTGCCGAATTTATCCAAGGTGCATGGGTCCCGCTCACGGAATTGCAGAAATCCCTCATGAATCGTCAACCCCTGTCAACCATCATGAAAGCCAACCCCATCTTTGCCTTATCAGCCGTTGTTGTTGCCATCTGTGGCATGGCCTCGCCGCAAGTGCTTGCGCAAGGTGCCACCAACCCGTCGGTGCCATTCGGCACGCTGAGTGCCTCACCCACCGTGGTCCAAACCGGCGTCAAAACCACCCTCACCTGGAACATCAACTATCCCGCGGCGGTTCTGGACTATATCCAGGTCACGGCTCCGGGCACGGTCACGGTCAAACAGAATCTGTATTGCGACGTGCGGATCCTGGGCGCAGGCGTGACCACCCAAGATTCCAAAGGCCACATCGTTTTCATTAGAACCAGAGGCATGATCACCGGTGGCAACGGTTCGAGCTGGACCACGATCTTCGATGGGGCGCAGACAAACCTCATCGTCCAGCAACAGGGAATCATCACAACCTTCCTGGCCACCCCTAACAAACCGATTGACTTTGGCGGACAATATTTCTTCAACAACACTTGGAGCACCTTCCGGTCCTCGCAAAGCGGCACACTCGTGAAAGCCTTGGTCGATGGCGACCCCTGTCCTTCCAGAGTGCCGGATTACAATGCGCCGTCGCTGGAAAAATTCCTCAAACCCTATCTGGATGCCTCAAACCATGTGAAGATTGGCCCCATGGATGTGATCGTATTCATGGAGCTGACCCATACCAATCCGACTTATACCGGATACGACGAACAGGATCTGGTCTTTCTCGCCAGTTTCCGCAAACCCTGAAACTATGAACTCTCACCCGCTAGGATGGATTTGCTGGCCGTGGCGTGCCGGGTGGTTGGCACTCGTCACCCTGCTGCCCACCGGGATTGGTGCCCAGGAGGCCCCAGTGATGCAGGACGCCGTGACTCACGAGCAACTGGCAGAGCGCTTGCCACGAATTCAACAGGAAGATCCGATGAAACAGTTGCCGGAGGCCACCGGCGAGGATCCGGCAAAGACCCCCCCGGAGGATTTGCTCAGCCAATCCGATGTCCTATGTTTTGGGGGCATGGCCACCCTCGTGCCCAAGCGTGCGATCCTGCTGCAGCCCAAACCCCTGGCCAACCGCAGACAGTTCCTCCGCGGCTCCACCCTCATGGGCTGGAGCGAGTTTTATGCCAAAAACCGCGGCTGGATCACCACCGTGGAAGTGAGCCGCGCCCAGGCCGAGGGCAATGAACCGCTGGCGGCGGATGTCACCACACGCCTCAAGGACAGCTCCGCTCTGGTGGTCGCCACCTATTTGGGCGGGCCCATCTCAGTGCTGCCGCTCAAGCCCCCACCACCAGAAAAAACCGCCGCACCCGCAACTTCAACCGCCAAATCCAAACCATGAAAACCCTCTTATTTCGCATCTTGCCGCTGCTTTTGGCCGCTTGCGCAGCGGCCCCGGCACAAACTGCAACCTATACGAATTTCCTCCGCCAAGTCCAATTACCCAGCGGTGTAGCATGGGACGCGACCGTGGAACCTACTGGCACCAGCCTGTCCATGATGGGGGTTGATTCGGGCGGGTCCCGCTTCGAGCTCTATACCGTCGATAGCAGCGCCCTCGGCAACTATCTGTTAGCTAGTGCTTATGTCGGAACCTATGTCCCCAAGGCAACGGTGACGATCCGCTCGCAAGATCCGTATGGCCCGATTATGCGAACCCGCGCTGACCGACCGTTTTATGTTGATGTGACGGTCTCCGGCCTACTTAGTGGCACCACCGATCCGGTCTCCTCCAAGAGTGTCAAGTTACTGCGGTATGTGCAAGCGTATGGGGTTGGCGGCACCGGGGTGGGTATCGACCGCAGTCTGGCAACCCTATTATCACAGGCGTCCATTACTAAGAACGGGTTCCAGACCCTGACCTACGCCTTGACTTCCATTCCCGGTAGCGACCGCACCAAGGTCTGCGGTGAGGAGCGCTTCGCGGTTTACTCGGTGGCGGACTCCTTGGTGGCGGCAACCCAGATTGCCTCCAGTTATATCCAGGTTTGGCCGGTGGCCAGCGCCTCGCTTGCCGGAATGACCCAAGGCCAGTTGATCCGCCTTACCCTGCCGGTCATCACCGTCACCCTCAACAACCTGTATCCCAATTCAACGACCTATGTGCAAGTCTATCATAGCGATCCGGCGCTGGGAGTCACCGGCAACGTGGTGCCGGGCTCCGCGTTGGTCGTCACTGACGCCGTGCCGCAAAGCCGCGTGCTGACGCTCGAAGGCTACGATGCGCTGTTTGATAATGATGGCCGCTGGACGATGGAAATTGTCACAGTGACGCCGTTTGGCACCGACCGTCTAGCGTATGTCAGCTTTGATATCGAAAAGGTCATCAACGTCAACGGCACGTTCGGAAGCATTGAATGATTCACGGCCCTCCCAGGCGTTGACCGGGTCCCACCGCCAGATGAGCGCCTGTCCAGAAGCCATGACCAGATGACAACATCCCCGCGCCATCGCCGCACCGCCGGCTATACCTCGTTGCTGCTGGTGCTCTCCATGGGATCGTTGCTGACGCTATTGATGGTGTTGGCCTATCGGCGGGCAGTCAGCGCGCAAGCGACCCAGGCCACGGTGCAGTTGCAATTGGATTATGCTGAGAAGGAGGAAGCCATCCTGCGCTCAATCATGGCTATCGTTCCCAACCGGGCGATCCGCGCCATGCAGAATCAATCCAACGCCAGCACCACCAACAGCAACCCCCTGCGCTGGGAAAATATCTTCACCGAGGCGCTGGTCATGGCCAATGCCCGCCAGTCCATTTCAACCGAAATGCTGGCATCGCTCGGCACTTCGCGCCAAGTCGTGGCCAACTCTGGCGATGCGGCCCTGGGCAATGCCTCCCTGATCTTCAAGGCACTCGGCACGGAAACCGGCTTTACCTCCGTGGGCATCAACCGCTCCCTCGGCACCGGTTATCCGGTGCCACTCAGTTGCAATGATGTCACGGACTCGTCACGCGACAAGCTCTGGCCCATCCTGTCTAACAAAAAGATTTACGGCACGCTGGCGCAAAGCGGAGTGGGTCTGCCGGTGGCCACCTATCCTAATTTCAACCTTATCACCTATCCTAACATCAATTTCGGCTATGCGCGGCCTGGCCAACCCTTTGTCGCCAAGCGCAATTGGTGGGCCTTCTCCATGGACCTCTCCGAACCGGACGCCACCACCAGCAAATCCGTGCTATCGCGGCGGAACTTCGTGTTGTCGATTTATGAGATCCCCTCCCAGTTGCCGATTTCCGCTTCATCGTTCATGGCATTGGGCCAATATGCGGATGGCGATGCCTGGCAGAATGTCACCATTGCCGGCAACATATTCGCCGGACGGGCCGTGGTGGAGGGAACGACCAGCCTTCCAGCACTAGCCACCCGTCGTGGTGCTTCCTTGTCTGCCGACACCACGGTCGGTGGCCAAACCTTCACTGGGGATCCGCTGGCACCGGGGGTGCGCGAGGCCTATCAACTCACCCAAGGGGATTTTTTCCCGGTCTCGATGGCCTCGGAGAGCGGGCGGGCTGCTTTCATCCCGATCAACCGCGGCACCGACTATTTCGACCGGTTTGTCAAAACCAATGCCGCCGAAACCAGCGTGTTGTCATCCACCACCTGGAACAACTATTCCATCGGTGCCCTGCAATGCGCCATGCGTCTGGATGTCACCGACGTGGTGAGCGCGACGAGTTCGCCACCGAACTATACGCCGACCAAACTGCGGTTCTCGTATTTGAAACCCGGCGACGTCCGCGTGGACGTGGTTTATTTGGTGACCGCGCAATCTTCCACCACCTTGCCGACGGATTATACAACCACCTACAAGGATGGTACAACGGTCAACTTCGGAACCACGGCGGTCGATTTGGCTTATGGTGCCACCGGCAAGTATCTCTATAAATCGAATCGGACCGGATCGATCAAATTCGACAAGACCACCTTCGGCGATCCGGGCGGGAAGGCACCAAAGGGCGGCTATGCCGGCTATTCCAGACTGAGCCGCCCGTTTGAAATCAAGAGCCTGGGTGCCACCGGCAAGTCTTGCATCGCAGTCTATCCAAAGCGCCTCCCCGGATTTCTGGCCGCATTGGGGGCAGACACCACCGCCAAAAACAACTCGCTGGTGGTCAACGTGGACTACACGGTGACCGGCAACATGGGCCTGCCGACGCCCGCGATTCCTTGCAACGATCTGGATTATGGGGTAATCCTGCAGGAATGCGACAATCTGACCGCCTTCACCAAGGGCTTCTCCTTGGTGACCAACCTGCGTTTGTATATCGGGGATGATTTCAATACGGTCGCCACCACGCCGCCGACCGGCTATACCCCAGTGGGACTCTATTATCCGCCTTGTTCGGTTTTCTCTCCGGAGCGACGCTTCGGCGTGGATCTGATTCCCTTCGGCATCAATCTCTCCGGACAGGTGGATTCGCTCGCCAGTGAATCCACCGCCAATCCCATCCGCCCGCTGGATTCAAAGGTGCAGGATGGCTCCCCCGTGGCAGCCAACCGAATTCATGTGAACTTGCGCCCGATCACCCATCCAGCCGAACTACCGCCCATCACCATGATGAACTGGCTGGTGCTGCTCGAAGAACGTAAGCGCGAATTCTATACCGGGAACTAACGCACCGTATGCGTCAGGGCCTCACCCCTGGCCGGCACGCGGTGCTGCGCCGGTCGTCGATTGCAATTTATAGAGGCAGCCGTAAGGGGGCGTGGAGAATTTGCCATTTTTAATTTGCCATTTATGACGGATTATGTTTCGTGCTATATGTCATATCCACTGTAACAAAGTGTATTTCTCTCATTACCCACTTCATTTAGCGCAGGGATCCACGCGTAGTTCAAATTGTGACACCCGTATCACAAACGCCCATACTAGCCAGATGGCTCAAATCCCCATAGTTTCACCGTCATCAGTTCAATAAGCTGATTACCTCCCAAAGACATAACTGATCCGCAACAAAACGTTTAAACCTAGGCCTCACCGTCCTGTTTCCAGCCATGAGACTCTTCCGACTTACTTTCGCGACTATCTTGCAACGCAAGGCATGGGTGGTTTGCAGTGTGGCCATCATCGCCCTGCCCTTTGCTCTGCCGCTGCTCTCCAGCGCGACGGAGAAACCCATTCTGGTGCAACCCGCACGCATTCTCGCCGCGTGGAACACGCTTTGGATCTGCACCTTGCTGTGGGGCTTGTTCACAGCCGCCCGCCAAGGGGAAGACAATGCCAAGTCCGGCATTGGCGAATACTTCCTCACCACCGGCATCTCCGGCAACCGCCAGTTGTTTGAAATTTGGCTCGCGCTATTCAGCTTCATCGCGCCCATGACCCTCGCCACGGCAGCCGTCTGCCAATGGGGCGCAAACCCCGCCGATCCAGCCGAACAATCCATGTGGTGGCTGCTCAACCTGCAATACACAGGGCTTTTTCTGCTGGTGATCGCTCCGCTGCTAGCACTGGCCATCGCCCTTGCCTCCCGCTTCGGCAGCATCACCGGTTTTGCCATCACGCTGGGCCTCACCCTGTATGGCCTGTGGGGCATCGGTTATCTCGATAACATGCTCAAACTCGAGGAAAACCCCGTGCTGCAAAGCCTGTGGTTGTATTCGCCACACTACAGTTTTGCTGACCTGACCCAGCGTCTCTACTTCAAAAGCGGCGCGCTGCCGTCCGCAGCCTTTTGGACCATGACCCTCTATTTCGGCGGCATCCTTGCTGTTTACTCGGGCATCTCCCGTCTGTGCTTCCGCACTCAACTTTCGTCATGATAAGATAGCACCCAATCTGCAATTCTCTGCCCCTTCCGTTTCAAATTTAGAACTTAAATTATAGAACTCCCCCACTCCATGTCACGCTTGCCGTCACTTATGATTTCCACTGCCATCATCGGCGCGGGCGGGCTGGCATGGGCATTTGCGGGGCGTCCACTGCTGGCCAATCCCGACCTCAACGCCCCGGTCAACCCGCTTGGCATCCAGCGCAGCCCGTATGGCGAGGTTATCGCCATGGCAATGCAAGGGCCCATCGATACCTATACCGACGCCGGGTTGTCCGGCAGCACCTATCAACAGGAAGCTGACAAGGACGGCAACGAACAGGAGCAGGCAGCAAGCGCGCCAACGGATACCAAGAATGGCCACGCCACATTGGGGCAGCACCTCGGGAATTTGCTCAGTTTCTTGGACAAGGCTTCCACAGCTCGCACCAATCCGAAGCCGGCAAGCGACGCGCTCAAGCGTTACCTCCGGCGCCAGGCCGAAGACAAACTCCGCCTCGCCTATCAACTCGATCCGGCCCATTACGGAAACTACAACTCTCTGCACTTTTTCCTTACGGAACCGGCAGTTGGCACCCGTCCGGAACTCACTCCCACAGCCGCAAAACTCGCTAATGACACCATTCAATACTGCCTGCGCCAAGACCATGATCCCCGCCCGGCACTCACCGCCGCCGCCGCCGCCACCAACATCCTGCACCTGATGTTCAGCGACCAGCACAATGCGACGCCAAGGCATAACACGACTCAGATGCGCCAATGCCTGGCCATCCTCGATCATTGCCTCGCCCGCTACACCCGCATCTCCCAGGAGTGGGACCTATCAAGAAATTGGGACCTGCTCTCGCCCCAACGCATCACCGAATGCGAAATGCGCCGCCAATTCATCGGCAAAATCCGTGACGCCGCCGAAAAAACCATCATCCGCCTCGAAAACGAAACCCACGCAACGCCTAATTCCTAAGTTTTAAATTCTAAATTCCAAACAAAGAACCTGACGCCCCATCTTTTACTCTTCCGTTTCGAATTTCATGCTTGTTTTTTAGTGCTTTTTCTTCCGCCCATGTCCATCTTCACCGCCACCCTGGAACCCCCACCGCTGCCTAGCCAAGCGCCAGCGGCGGCACAGCGTTTTGCAGCGGGTATGAATGGCGGGGATTTGCTTGGCATCATCTTCCGCGTGTGTAGCGAGCTGAAGGTTTCGGATATTCAGATGCGGGCCACCCGCCCGATCTATATCCACACCAACAAAGGCATGGAGAAACTCGATTTCCTCGGCAGCCTCTCCCCTGCGCAGATGGATGCCATCCTCAAGGAACTCATCAGCAACCGCGAAAGCGGAAGCCACGGCTTCGGCCTGGACACATCGCTCGACCAGCGCGTCGATGAAAAAATCCATTTGGCTATCGCCGACTTCGCCAAAACCCGGGTTGCGGATTTCTCTTGCGATGGCATCCCGATGGGGGCCAACGGCGCACGCTCCGGGCGCCTCCGCATCCAAGCCCACCTCAGCTCCTCCGGTCTTGGCATCACCTGTCGTATTCTCAATGACTCCATCCCGGAACTCGAGGCTCTCGGCATCGACCCCGATACCACCTCCACCCTCCGCCACGGAGTTCTTAAGCGTGCCGGTCTCTGCCTTGTCACCGGCCCCACGGGCTCAGGCAAATCCACCACGCTGGCCTCCCTCATCGACTGGCTGCGCCGCCACCATCCCAAGCATATTGTCACTGTCGAGGATCCCATCGAGTATCAATATCCAGATGACATGGACGATCCGGAATACCCTGGCCACCGCATCCCCTCACCCAGCATTGTTACCCAACAGGAAGTGGGACGGGATATTCACTCTTATCGTCAAGGCCTCAAGGATGTGCTGCGCAAGGCTCCCCACATCATCCTGCTAGGAGAAATCCGCGATCGCGAGGCAATGGAAACCTGCATGGAAGCCGCCCAAACCGGACATCTGGTCCTGTCCACCCTGCACACCACCGGTGCCGTAAAAACCATCGGCCGTATCCTTGAACTCTATCCGAAGGAAAATCACACCGCCGTCCTCAGCCGCCTCTCGGAAATCCTCATCTTCATCCACTCCCAGGGCCTCCTCAACGGCATCCAGCGCCGCATCCTCACCTACGAGTTCCTCCACAATAACGACGATGCCATCGCCAGCGCCATTGCCAACTACGACGGTGGGGCCCGCTCGCTCGAAGACGTTATCCGCCGCACCGGCAATATTGAATGGGATACCAACCTTCGCCGCCTTCTCAATCAAGGCCTCATCAGCCACGAAGCCTTCGAAAACGCCAAAATGAACCGCAATGAAGATGTGATATAGTCACTCATCATCATGAAACAATCACCATCCATCAAGCACATGTCCGGCATGACCCTCCTCGAACTGACGGTCGTCATCCTCGTCTTACTCTCCCTCATCGCGATCCTCTTCGTCGGCGCCCAGGCCTGGAAAAAGGGCACGGACCGTGCCGGGTGCATCCTCAATATCCGCAACGTGCAGCAAGCCGTGCGCGGACATCAGAACTTGTTCAACCTCGCCGAAGGTGCCGCCCTGCCAAGGGCGACGATTTATTCCGCCACTGCGGACACGGCGTATTTGAAAACCCCCGTATGCCCTGGCAGCGGCACCTACGATGAGACGATTGTAACGGTTCCCACAGTTGGCACTCTCTACCTTCCATGCAGCAAGGCTTCAGTTGCCAATGGAAACCACGTGCCAACCAACTACTCCGAATGGTGAGCATTACGCCGATAGAAAACACTCTCCGAGACAGTCCTGCCAATCCTAAGAAATCAATCACTTCCGAAACGCAGGACAGTCCCCTCCGCAGACAGACACATATAGAAATCAGACATTACAGACAAACAACGGTAGTTATATATAGTTACTAGCATAACAAGAGCACAACAAACAAACATCATTATGAAACTGACACAAACACCATCCACCAAGCGCAAGTCCGGCATGACCCTCCTCGAACTGACGGTCGTCATCCTCGTCTTGCTCTCCCTCATCGCGATCCTCTTCGTCGGCGCCCGCGCCTGGAAGAAGGGCTCGGACCGTGCCGGCTGCATCCTCAACATCCGCAACGTGCAACAAGCGGTGCGCGGCCATCAGAACATGAACAACCTCGCCGCGGGTGACGCTCTGCCAAGAGCAACGATTTATTCCGACACGATCAACGCCGCCTATTTGAAAACACCGCGTTGCCCGGGCGGCGGCGTCTACACTGAGACGACCGTGCTGGTTCCCGCCATTGGCACTCTCTACCTGCCATGCAGCCTGGCTGGTAGTGATGTTCACGAGCCCGCCGCATACACCGAATGGTAATAGACCGGGCTATTGAGCTTTCCAGGGACTACCCGGCCGATCATCAGGAATCAATCCCATTTGAAACGCCAGGCAGCACCCTTTCCAGACAAAACGAACATAAAATAAGACATAGACAATATAATATAAGCAAAACACTATTATGAAACTGACACAAACACCATCCATCAAGCGCAAGCCCGGCATGACCCTCCTCGAACTGACGGTCGTCATCCTCGTCTTGCTCTCCCTCATCGCGATCCTCTTCGTCGGCGCCCGCGCCTGGAAGAAGGGCTCGGACCGTGCCGGCTGCATCCTCAACATCCGCAACGTGCAACAAGCGGTGCGCGGCCATCAGAACATGAACAACCTCGCCGTGGGTGACGCCCTGCCCAGAGCGACCATCTATTCGGACACCGTCAATGCCGCGTATCTGAAAACACCGCGTTGCCCGGGCGGCGGCGTTTACACTGAAACGACTGTGCTAGTCCCCGCCATAGGCACTCTCTATATGCCATGCAGCCTGGCGGCTAGTGATGTTCACGTGCCTGCCACATACACCGAATGGTAGGATTACTGCCACCCTATTCTAGGGAATGATATCAACGGCTCGCCTGCTCTTGGCAGGCGAGCCCTATCCTTGTCGAGGTTCCGATTGCCTATCACAATTCAAGCCCACCTATTACCCTCCAGACCCGTGGTTACTTTCCAACATCCGGCATCTCTCAATCCCCTGCAGCGCTATCGGCAGGCATGTATGTTACTGCGCCAGACCTCCCGGGCGAGCAATCCCGCATGGTATCAGGAGGCCCTCGACCTTGATTTACAACTTCACATCCGCACCGACGGCCGGGTGGTCTTGGCATATTTCTTCGAGCGCCACAAGGCGCGATGGTCAAAAGGTCCAGAACTCACGGAGGCAGACCTCCGCGACCCGGCGAAAATGGAAGCCTGCGCCGCACGAATTCTCGTGCAGGCGCGCTCATTCAAGGTCACTGCCCTCGGCGTCATTCTCCATATTGGTGATGAGTTTGCCACGGCAGAACTCAATCCGGAATTGGACAACCCGGCGGCACTTCAGGAATTGCGCGAGGCCGCGATTCACAAGCCAGACACGATATTGGATGACTCATCCATTCCGCCCGAACAAAACTCTTGGCGCGTCCTCCCCTATCCAGCCCAGGGCAGCGGCGTGATCGGCACCACCATTACTCTGAGCCGCCAATACGCGCCCTTTCTGGCGACCTTCCGGCAAACTGGTGAAGCCAATAACTTTCCCATCATCACCCACGCCCTGAGCGCCCCACTGGTCACGGTCATGGGCTTGGCGCAATATGCCCCGCCAGTGCCGGGCAAATCCACCATTGCAATTCTGCAGTATCCGTGGTTCACGGCCTTGGCTTTTTTCAATGAGCATGCGGATCTGCTGCTCATCCGCACGCTCCAACATCGCCTGTTGCGCCACAGCACACAGCTTCGGCACGCGGTGGCCACCACCAATGCCTCATTGGAGTTTATCGACCCGGATATCCTGATCCTCTCGCTCGGACAGGATCTGGATGCCGATTTGCAGCGCGATCTGAGCAACGCCTTTCCCACCAGCGGCATCACCCTCATCACGCCTCCCACCCCGGACGGCATCCCGGCGTGGTGCCTGGAACCGGTCATTGCCGCCACCCCACCGCCTAAGGGCGCGGCGGTTCCCAGCCTGACCTTTGGCATCCTGCGTGACGAAAAATGGGCGCTGCAAGATTTCCTGCCTACCCCCAAAGAGGTGGTTGAAATTTATCCCACCCGTGCCGAAATGAGACTGCTTCACGGACTTAGACTGGCGCGGGTCGGAGCGTTTATCATCGCCGTGGCGGTGGCGGCGTGGTTTGCTTTCGGAATCTTGGAAATCATCCGGCGTGATGCTTGGACCTTCAACACCAGCGAAGCAGACTTCATCAAAACCCGACTCCAGAAACTCACCGCAGAACTCCAAAAAAGCGAGCACTGGGACAACCTGCTGGAAGATCGTTCAAAAGCTTGGACCTCCATGGAATTGCTCAGCCGTCTATTTCCTGAGCGCTCCGGCGTCTTGGTGAAAAACTTCTCTCACGCGGTGCGTCCGGACACGGCGCCCGGACAAGCCAGAATAGGTTTCATCAAGGAATGGAAAATCACCGGCTTGGCTCGCGACGAAGCCCTCGAACGACTCAACACGCTCAACACCCAGGAAGGCATCTCCACGCAATTCAGTGAAGTTGCCCGCATCACCGGCAACCCGGTCTTCAACCCCGCGTTGCGCACCCGCAGCATCGCCGTCAACGTCCGCACCCAGGAGAACGGCAGTTACAAACCACTCCCACTTGAGGAAACCTATGATACTGACGAGTCCTCCTACTCTTTTAGTTTTGACTTGACAATAACCCAGCGCTTTGAGACATCCGATCCTATGGCAATCCGTGTGGCCAAAGCTCCCTGAGTCATGAAATTCTACAGTCAGTCCATCGCCCTATTCGGAATCGCGCTGCCGGTTCTCGCCTGCGCCTTGTTCGCGGGACTCGGTTTCACTCTAAAGTCCAATATGCTGGACTCCTACGACAACAAGCACGCCCTCTTTCAAACCTACGAAATCAATCGCGTCAAAGCCCGCAATGTGGAAACAATGATCGCCCACCAGCGCGAGCACTTCGATCGCTGGAATGAACTGCTGGCGGAAGACCCCTCCAGCGCGGTCAACATCAACCTCCGCGCCATCGCCGAAACTTTGCCTAACAAAGAATTCCAGAAAACCGCCTTTGAGCGCAGCACCACCAAGGCTGGATTTGGCAGCGTCACCGCGCAGCCTTCGTCGCAACTGCGGATCGTGTTCCGCGGCACCTTCCGCACCATGCAGCGGGCCTTCCTCGAACTCGAATCCCGCATGCCCCAACTCCAACTCCAGGAACTGCGTATCGAACCTAACACCAACCAGCAAACCCCATCCGCACTCCTGAACTACCAAGTCAACTACACCGCATGGGAAAATTAATTCCAAAGCTCACAGACACCACGCCCGATAAGGTTCGCATACCGCCAGGGCGCGGTCGTCCCGGTCGTCAGGCAACACTGGCGGCCCGCCTGTTGCTCGGGCTCGTCCTTACATCCACCGCACTCGCCCAATCCGCCCCCTCTACCACCCCCAACCCACCCAAACCCGCCCCCACCACCACGGCATCCGGCTTATCACCTGCGCGTGACGTTGATCTGCCCGCCGCTTCCCGCTACGCCGGCAAGGATCTGAAAACCTACGTCGAGTCACTCGCCAACCAACTCGCCATCCGCAACCGCGCGACCGATCCGTTCTGTCAGCCACAAGATCCCAATGCCAAGCCGGTGATCAAACCGACCGCCACCAAGGCCATCCGCCGTCCCACCGCTGAGCCGCCCGCGCCCCTCACCGACATTGTCAGCCGGATTGCCATCACCACCGTCATGCCTAAAGACAAGCGCTTTCTGGTGGGCAGCCGCAGCATCGCCCAAGGCGACAAACTCCCCATGAGCTTCCGCAACAAACAAATCCACGTCGAAGTCACCGAGGTCAGCGCCCGCCGTATCGTGTTCCGCAACCTGGATACCGGCGAAGTGGGCATCCGGCCACTCGACCTGCTGCCATCCGGAATGACCCCGGGCAACCACAACATTGCGGCCCCAGGCATGATCCTCACCCGTCCTAACACGCCTTTGGAAGTCGACCTCCCCCAACCCTCATCTAACGCAATTCCCAATCCCTAACATCACCACAACCCCGCATGAAATCCATCCTACTCCTGATTCTTCCCACCCTACTCCTAGCCGTCGGCCAGACTCCCGCGCAAACCGTCACCGAACCTGCTGCCGTTCCACCTGCTGCCGTTCCACCTACTGCCGTTCCACCTACTGCCGTTCCGACCGCTGCCATTCCGCCTGCCGCCGTTCCGCCTGCTGCCACAGAACCGACACCCGGCGTTAAGGCACCCGGCGCGGGCCCACAAAAAAGCCAACTGGAGGCCTCGGAGGAAGGTTATCTGATCAAGGATGCCCCGCTCAATGACATTTTCCAATTCCTCGCCAAGGCGGCGGGCAAACAATACTTCCACAATGCCAAGATTGCCGGCACCGACTTCCGCGTCACCGGTCATCTCAATGACGGCAACCCGCTGCAACAAATGGAAGAACTGGCGTTCATGTATGGCTTGAACCTCCACACCAAGGGCAACACGATCTATGCCCTCACCCAAGCGCAGCTCGCTCAACTGCCGAGCATCGAGTATCACTACCAACTCCAATACCTCCGCCCCACCGATATCAAACAAATCCAGGAGTTGATCAAGCCCATGCTCAGCCCAGCCACCGGCATCGTCAACTTCGAGCCCAAGACCAATACCATCATCATCATCGATTCCGCCCTCCGTATCGAACAGGCCCGCCGCCTCCTGCGCGGCATCGACCGCGCCAAAGGCCAAATCATTGTCGAAACCAAAATCCTCCGCATTAACAGCACGGTGGCTGAGCATACCGGCGTCAATTGGTCGGCATCACTCGGCAAGGACAGCACCACCAAATTAGAAATCACCCGAGACCTCAACTCGGTCTTTGGCCTGCCGCCATCCCCTGCCTCCAGCATACCAGCTGGCGCTGGCACCAATCTGGTGCTTAGCCCCGTCCAGGTCGCCGGCGTGCTCCGAGCCCTTGCCGAGGGCGGCATCGCCAGCCAGGTTTCCAATCCCACCCTCATCACCGAGGACAACGAAATGGCCACCATTTCCGTCATCGACCGTATCCCTATCATCACCACCACCAGCACGGCGGTCGTGGGTTCCTCCAATCCGACGGTGACCGAAGAAGTGCGTTATAAAATCGACGCGTCCGACAAATCGATCGACTCCGACCCTGACAAACACCGCGAAATCGGCATCTCGCTGGTGGTCACCCCGACCCTGCTGCCGGATGGCACGGTGCGCATGAAATTGCGCCCGCGCTCCGCCCAAATCGTCGATCAAATCCAAAGCAGCTCCACAAAGAACTTCTATCCCCGCGTGACCGAATCGATGATCGAAACCCTCGCCCGTGTGCCCAACGGCTTTTCCCTAGTTGTCGGCGGCTTCTACGGCGAGGCCATTACCAACGGCAAAACCAAGGTACCTCTGTTAGGTGACATCCCCGTGATCAATTTTTTCTTCAAGAGCAAGGAGGCCAGCAAAGAGAAGACGAGCCTGGTCTTTATCGTGACACCTAAATCGTATGACCCCACCAATCGCAGTGCCAATGCCAGTGCCAGCAGCTTTGTCAGGCGCAGCAACTCAATAGGGCACGATTACAACTGGGCCGATGACAAAAACCCCGGCCCCTCCGATGAACCGAACCTGCACCGCACCCTGCGCGGCATGAAGCCGCAACCCGCACCCTACTACCCACTCCCCGGTGAAGAACCACCGACCGCAACTACTGAAACCCAGCCCAGCCCGCAACCCAGCGCCAAGCCCCGCCTAACCAAGGCCCGCAGAGAATGATGGAATTCCCCATGCCTTCCGCAATTCCGGCACCGCCAGCCCAGGCTCACCCCCTCACCCTGCTGCGGCAAAGCGATATTGATGAACTCGTCGAAGCCTGTCTTGAGCAAACCGCTGAGGCTCTTATCTTCGCACGCTTGGCCAGCCAGATGGAGGTGTCGCATGCCATTGCCATAGTCCGCGCCGCCCGAACGGAGGACAAACCGCTCGACCTGTTGGAAGCCGTCGCGCGGGTGCAAGGCCATCAGGAAGAACATTTGGGAGGCATCATTAGAACCCTTGGCGACCGACTGGCCACCCTTCTCAATCCCTCCCCGCCATTGATCCCATTTGCCGGCAAGCTCATCGCGCCATCCGCCTTTTACGAATCCTTTGAGCGTATCCACCAAATGGCGAGAGCACTGTTAGTCCCGGTGATTTTCGTCGAAGACACCGATTCCATCGGGGTGGCTTCCGTCAATCCCATTGCCGCCAACCTCCTCGCTGCAAAAATCCAAGAAGGGGTCGCCCGCCGGTTCGATATCCGGCCCTTTCTTACCGTCGCCCGCCTCGATTACGAATCCTGGACCTTTCTCACCCATAAACATTTCGAACTATGATCGAGTTCGATGGCATCACCTTCAATGAGCTGATCAGTCGGCGGATCATGGCCGAACTGGCGCAGCACGACCCGTCCTATACTGAACTCGCCCAAGACCAGGTGCCTAACCGGGTGACCCGTTTCAGCTTCATGTCCGCGCTGGCCAAGCTCAACGGCCTGCCCTTCTTCCCGCGGGTGGCCGAGTTTTGCGATGGCTCACTGCACGCTTGCTGCGATGCCACGGTGATGACCCGCAGCTACTTCACGCCCTTGTGCATCTGCGGCCAGGACAAGCTCATCGTCGCCATCGCCAATCCATGGAGCCCGCTACCGGAAGAATATCTCGCCCCGCGCTTCCCCGATCTGGAAATCGTCAAGATTGTGACGCTTGCCTCCGAGATCAACCGCGCCATCGAATCAGCTGCCACCAACAGCGGCCCGTCCCGCTCGGACCTCGACGCCATCGACGTCGAAGATATGGATGACGACATCCGGGACTTTGATGTGACCACCGACTATACCGAGCCGATGGCCCAACTCGTCGCCACCATCATGTCGAATGCGGTCAAGACCCGCGCCTCCGACATTCACTTTAAAGTCGAGAAGGAAAGTTTTTATTATGCTTTCCGGGTGGATGGCGACATCGGGGTGAAGATTGAGATTCCGATGAAGCTCAAGGACCGTCTCGATGCGTTTCTGCTCAACCTGATGAAGCTGCCCACTGAAATCAGAAACACCGTCCCCGGCATTTCCGGGCGCTTCACCATTTCCTATTTCCACCGCCCCATCGATATTCGCTACGAACGCCACCGCACCTACCGTGGCTATCACATCACCATGCGCTTGCTCGATAAGAGCAACATCAACGTGACCCTAGGCAAAGGCACCCTCGCCTTTGACGATGAAACGATGTTTGCCCTCAACAAGGTGATGAAAATCCCTGCAGGCATCATCGTCATGTCGGGCCCCACCGGGTCGGGAAAATCCACCACCCTCAATGCCCTCTTGCGCGAACTCAATCGCCCCGAAGTCAACATCCTCACCCTCGAAAATCCAGTTGAGGACGAAGTTCCAGGCATCACTCACTGCGACCTCAAAAGCCCCAAGGAGTTCAAGCCCATGATCGCTTCCTTCATGCGCTCCGACCCGGACATCATCCTGATGGGCGAGGTGCGCGACATCGAGTCCGCCGAACTCGCCATCGAAGCTGCTGTCACGGGCCACAAAGTGCTCACCACCATCCACACCCCGCGGGCCTCGCAAATCATCGAACGCTTCGAACAACTCGGCATCGAGCGCTGGAAAATTGCCCAAACCCTCAAGGCAGCCTGCGCCCAACGCTTGGTCAAACTACTCTGTCCTTACTGTAAGGAAGCCATTCCCGGCATCAACGACAATGATCGCAAGACCTTCTGCCTCGATGAGTCATGGGCCACATTGCCGCTTTCGGCGGCAAAATCCGGCGGTTGCCAGGAGTGCCGCAACACTGGTTATAGCGGCCGCACCGCCATCCTCGAAATCATCCCGATCACCCCGAAAATCTCCGACATGCTCTCCAAAGGACTGATGTCTCCTTACGAGTTAGAAGTCAAAGTAGCCGAAGAGGGCATCCTCCCAAGCCTGCGCCGCAGCGGCCTGCGCCTCCTGCGCGAAGGAAAAACCGACCTTGCCGCCGTCAGCAAGGTCATCGACATGACCTACACCGATGACTAACCCCCCCACCGCAAGCGCCATCACCTCATCGCCAGCCCAAGCCGCGAGGAAGTCCATCATTGCCTCATTGAACAAGCCGGCAACAGTCAAGCCCTTCTCCAAAAAAGTGCTGGTCGATTTATTCCGTGGGATGGCCTCGATGCTGCGGGCCCAAATCAACACCGCCGACGCTCTCAAATACTATAGCCACGGCCTGCCTAACAAGGTATTGGTGGAAGCCCTGCTGCGCGTCCGCGAAGACATCGGCAACGGCATGAATGTGCATGAGGCCTTCCGCCGCACCGGCCGTTTCAACGACACCATCATCGGCCTCATCCAAGCCGGGTCCGATGCCGGCCAATTGCATCAGGCGTTCCACTCGCTGGCCGCCCGTCTCAAAAGCGAATTGCATTTCTCCAAGCAGTTGAAAAAAGCCACCGTCACTCCTGGTGTCATCATCTGCGTTTTGGTCGGAGCCTTCATCGCCTCACAAGTAAAGATTGTCCCCCAAGTGGAGGAAATGCTCCGCGGCGTCGGTGCCAAGCCCGATGGCATGACGGCGATATCATTCAAAGTGAGTCACTTCACACAAGCGGTGTGGCCGGTGGCGGTCCTTGCCCTGATAGCGGCGGCCATCACCATTTCCCGCTCCGCCCGCGTCCGCACCCTGATTATGGGTTTGGCCATGTCGCGCTGGCGCTTGCTGCGCTTGCTCATTATGAGCCTGCGCCAAATGACCTTTCTGTCCACCATCAAGATGCTGCATTCCAACGGCATCAATCTAGCAAAATCCATCCGTGTCTCCGCCAACAGCGTGCGCAACACACCGTTTCATGAGGAACTCAGAACCGCAGCCGACAAGTATGAGCATTCCGGCGTGCCTCTTTCCACCGCATTCGCCAAATACACCTCGGTCGATTCCCAAGTCACCCACATGCTCTCCATCGGCGAAAAATCCGCCTCGCTCGACAGCCAACTTGAAATGCTCACCGAGATGTATGAGGAGGATGCGGAAAACCACATGGCCACTTTTTCCGCCACCGTCGGCTTCATAGTGCTTATCATAGCGGTCTCGCTCATCGCCGCAGTTTTCATCGGCACCTTCCTGCCAATTTTCCTGATGGGCCCGAAGATGATGCAGAACGGGATCTAACCTGATTTGAAATGCAACTCACCCGCTTTGATCGTTGGCTTCGAGAGCGTTTTGTTTACGAAACCCACATCAAAACCTTGCGCCCCGCGCCATCCATTCCCAGGGGGATCCGCGCCAAGGAATTACCCGACGTCCCGGGCGTCCGCTACAAGCATCTCTACATTGCCCGGGACAACAAGACCGCAGATGCTTTCATCGCCAGTCTCAAGGAAGCCAATCTGATGTTCTTCACCTCGGTGGTGGATCGCAAGGCATGGTTTGTCCCCTGGATCGCCCCGCAACACAAGTCCCTCACTTGGATTCTTGCCTGGATCGTTCTTGCTAGCATCGCCACCTATTATGTCATCAAGTATCTCGTCGATCTCCTCAGCCAACCGGCAGTCCGCCAAATGTTCTCCGAGGCCTTTGAAATTCTCAAAGGCTGACACCCTTTGATTTCTTGCTTTCCATGAATCAGCAATCCGTTTATTATCCCTTGTTATGAACCTGTTGCGTCCACCCCACCTGCGCTGGAGGGCTTTCACCCTTCTTGAAATGACAATCGTCATCATGGTGCTGCTTGCCTTGACAGGTATCGGCCTCTACAGCTCAAGCGCCATCAGAACATGGCAACTCGGCCGTGATGCCAGCGAGACGCTGCGCAGCGTCTACACTGCCCAGCGCCTTTATCTCTCGGACAACCCGACGGCAACGGTGAGTTCGCTCACGGATGCCTTGCTCATTCCCTACCTGGCAAGCCATGCCGCCACGATGCCCACCGTCCAGTCGCTGACCGGAACCACTCTCACTATCAAGATCACGGTTTACCCACCGGTGGTTAACAACGGCTCGGGAGGAACCTACGACCCCTCCGGAAACCCCAAAGACTCCCTCTGGGATGTTGGCGAATGATTCGCATACTCCCAGTTCTCCTCAGCCTGCTTGCCCTGGTGTCCTCCCTGGGCGCTGCGGAATTCACCCACTTTGCCAGCTTCATTCTCAAATCCCATTTCAAAGTTGCCGGGGATAAAATCACCCCCGTCCCGATGAAGCCCATCGTATTCCATGTTTCCACGGATGGCACGCGCGTCCACGTCACGGCCGAAGGTGATAACGAAGCCCGCACCACGTTTGACATTTACCGCTCGGATGGCATTGCGCGCCAGCGCCCAGGTGAGGTCACCTTGGATGTGATGCCCGGCATTCAAGCAATGAGTCACAGCGGCGGAGTGCTGCGCCACTTGCGCCTCACGCGGGAATCCTTCACCCTCACCACCTTCCCGGGCGTATCCGATCAAACCGTCATCACCCACGCCCTCGCCACGACGCCCAGCCCCCCGGCCCCCGCTCCAATATCGGTCCAATCCGCCCCCCACAAGCCATGACGCCCGAATCCCCGCCGCAAGAGCTTGCAATGCCGACCTCGTCCCTGCCGCAAGCTGTGGACTCCAATACCAAGCAAACCACCGGCCCCGCTCAAACCCGTGCTTATCCATGGCTGCTGCTCGCCAGCACTGCCGTCTCTGCTGTCTTCTGCTTCATGTATATCACCAAGCCGGTGATCATCCTGTCCCCACCTCTTGCCCTCGAACCCGTCGCTGCCACTCCCCAACCTCTCATCGCCCCTGAAAAACCCGCCGTGCCCGCCGTGGCTGCCGTGGCCAGCCTTCTCCCAAATGCGCAGCAACTGCCAGGCGACAACCACCCGCCCCAACCTGCCACCCAACCACCACCGCGCGCCAACCTTCACCCCAACCTGCCAGTCCCTACCGTGGTGTCCGCCTTTGAGGAAACCAACCTGCAAATCCAACACATCCTCACCGCCAAAACCCCGAACGGCGATCTCAGCCGTATCGTGCTCAATGTGCCAGTCCTCTATCAAACCCGCACCCTCGGCTGGACCCATGACGAAGTTGCCGAGGCCCTCGAATTGCTCAAACGCCTGACCACCTATCAGGAGAACAGCCGCAGCCTCCGCGAGGAAGGGACCAGACTCCTCGCCGCGTGGAACCTGCTCGTCGAACACTCCATCCCCACCCCAGGTCTCCGCGCTGATAGCCCCTCCCTGCCGGCCAATCAAACCGACGCTCACAGCACCGAAAAACCGGCAGGTCTTGATACCGCCGATTCCATCCAAATCCAACCCGCAGATCCATGAGTACCCGCCTCTTCTTGCTCACCGTCACCGCCCTTGGCTGCCTATGCGGTCTCGCCCAGGAAAAAACGCCAGGCCCGGTGCCGCAGGCCAAACCCGCTGCCGTGAGCGATTCCGTCCAAGAATTCTTCGACTCGCTCAACAGCCATTACCCCTCCGACGAGGTTGTCTCTCAACTCTCGCCCCCCACACCTCTCCCGCTCGTAGCCAAACCCGCAGCCACGCCAACCGACGCCACGCCAACCGCAGCCACGCCAACCGCCACGCCAACCGACGCCACGCCAACCGACGCCACGCCAACCGCCACGC
>JBAXOF010000004.1:0-44777 GCA_037133375.1 Verrucomicrobiota bacterium
CCCCGGTGAAGGCACAGCTCGTGCGCCTGAACATCCTGCAGTCGACGGCAGGACCATCCATCGCAGAGTTCTCGTTGAAGTAGGAGAAGCCCGCCAAGGTCGATCCGTGAGATGCAAAGGTTCAGGATGAATGTGAGACGCCTTTTTCGCACGAACACCGTGTCCCGCCTTTTTCAGTTCATCAGCTTCGTGTTGGGCACGGCGTCTGTGATGGCGGAGAGTCCGGCGACGATCTCAAAAGGCAACGGCAATGCCTGGAAACTTCACAATGAGGTTGTCTCCCTGGATGTTGCATTCAAGGACGGTCGGCTGGCGCTTGCATATCTAACAAACCTGCAAGCCAAGGTCGATTACCTGGCAGGCCAGCCGCCCGTGCCGCTGTTCTCCCATGGGATCGATGGGGGATTGGTGACGGCCGACGACGGCGGCTGGACTCTAGCAGGTGCCTCCGTTTCCGACATCGAGTGCTATGGGAAGAAGTGGGGCAAGCGGCTCGAAATCTCCCTCTCACGCAGCCAGCCGCTTGCCATCCTGACGCGCCAGGTTTTCGATATTTACGATGGCAGTGCGGCACTGCGCTATAGCTCGTGGGTGAAGAACCCGACGGATCATGAAGTGACAATCCAAACGTCAGACGTGCTGTGCCTGAATCTGCCCGACACCCCGCACACGCTCTACGCGATCGAGGGCGTCCTGAATTGGCAGGCATCCAAGGGCGGCTTGACCAACGGCGGACGCAATGCCTTGGTGCGCTACGACACGGGTGACGGTTGGTTCCTCATCCCGGAGAACAATTGGGCGACGTGCCTCGAGCCGGGCAGTGCCAAGGCCCACAGCAAGGACAAGTTGTTAGGAATCTTTGCCTGGGACGGCGCCAAGACCGTGCGTGTGGCAACGAATCCGAAGGCCGTGCAACTTGTGCTGTTTCCGCGGGAGGAGGTCGAGTATTTCGCGGTCAACCTTGGTGTATTCACGGGCGATGCCATGGACGGGCGCATGGCGGTGGCGGAACATTTCCGCAAGCGCTACAAGTTCCACAACACGGCGCATGTTCTATCCACCAACGACTGGCAATGGAAAAGGAATCGCACCGACGCAAACTACCGCAACATCGTGATCCCCAAAGCCGCGGCCGCCGGCTTTGATCGCATCCACATCGATGATTTCTGGTATGAGCCGTCGGATGGGGTTGACCCGAAAGGGAAATGGACGGACATGCCGGCGCTGTGCGACTTCATTCTAGCAAATGGCATGCAGCCGGGTCACTGGTTCAGTCTGCAGGGCAAAGTCTGCACCGAAGGGTGGGGGAATGGCCGCGATTGTGCGGACCCGGCCAACGTGGATTTCAAGCTCAAGCAGATGCAGGACACCCTGCTGGGGAAATACCATACCGCGTGGGACCAGGTGGACGCCGGACTGCTGTGGAAGACCGACCAGCAAACAGCCTACTCGCATCCCAGTGACTCGGTATATCGGAAGATACTCGGCATGCGCCGTTATATGAACACCGTCGCACTCCAACACCCGGGCTTTATCATGCAGACGACCTGCGAGGTGGACAATCCCGCCGGACCCGGCGCGGGGGATTCGCATGGCAATCAGAATGTCGGCCTGATCCATCTGGCGGACAACGGCATCGCCGGCATGTACCGTCGCACGGAATATGGGGACGATGTGCGCGACCTCTTCGCGGATGTTGGCATGTTCCCACTGGAAGGCATGCTCTCGACCTGGGGCGAAGATGGCAATGCCGGGGCCGCCTGGAAAGATTCCCCCTTGTGGTATTACCAATTCCTGTTAGCCCGGCATACCAGCATCTATTCGTGGCCGGGCGATTGGTCGCCGCAATCCGTGGCGCACTTGCGGGTCTTCAACGACTGGCGCAACAACCCGCGCATCAAGGCCGTGTTAGGCGAGTTGATGCGCCCGGTATACAATGGCCCGGATTGGATGCAGAACGAAGGTCCGTGGTGTTGGATGTTCACCGACGAACTCCGCACCAAGGCGCTCGTTTTCGCCATCAATCACCTGGGCTTGAACAAACAAAACACTTTTGCCGCCAAGCTGCGCTGGCTCGATGGCGGCAAGACCTACCTCGTCCAGGAAATCACCCAGACCCTCGGCGGCGAATTCACCTATGTCTTCCGCGGTGAATTCGCCGGCGCCCGCTTGCAGACCGAGGGCATGCCGGTGGACCTCGCTGCCGGCGCGGAACGCTGCGCCGCCTTCTGGATCCAAGAAAAATCCGGCAACCAGCCGCAAGTGCTCTACGCCGACTCAGCGGTGACAAGCTACAGCCCGACCGGGCAAGTGCAGGGAAGTCCCAACGCCACCGCACGCCTGATCATTTACAAGCCCGACAAGCACGGTGTGGAGGAACTGGTCATCAAGCTCGACGCGCAGGGTCAAGCCACTGTCACCTTCGATGCGACCACCATCACCCCCACGACTCGATAAGACGCTTCCATCTAACTACCCAACCCCGAATCCTCCCATGAATCCCACTCCATTCCTGTTGTCCCGGATCCTTGATCCGCAGCGTGACCTGCTGACGCCCGCCCGCCCGGCAAACCCTTTGATAGCCGCCAACCGGTTTTTCGCGACGGGCATGGCCATGGCCGCCGCCCTGGCATTCACCGGTTGCAAGGATGCCGCCAAACCGACGGCAGTTGTGGCCAATGCCCTTGGCATGCCCGACCCCGGCCAAGTCAGCGTCCTGCCGCCCCTCAGCCTCAAACCCAAACTGTTCAGCGACCTCACCGGTGCATGTGCGATTGCCGATGAACTCGCACCGGATGGCAAAGGCAACATCCTGGTCTCAATGCCTAACTGCCTCGAATACGAAAAGTTCACGCCGAAAATCGCCATCTTGGACGCCAACGGCAAGAAAACCGATTGGTTTGTCGACCTGCCGCTGCACCCCAAGACTCACAAGGTGCATCCGATGGGCATGGAATTCGGACCCGACGGCAACCTCTACATCGCCGACAATCAATACTTCGACGACAAGGACCACCAGTCGCGCATTCTCCGGGTCATCGTGAAGGATGGCAAACCGGTGTCGTGTGAGGTGGCCGTCGAGGGGACCAAGCTCTCCAACGCCATCCGCTTCAAAGGCAATGACCTGTATCTAACAGACACTTTCTTCGACCTGCCCGGCAAGCGCGACCAGAGCGGTCTCTGGCGGTTCCCGCTCAGTGAGATCGGTGCCGGCAAGCCCGTGCTCAAAGTCCTGCCGTTGGGCAAGGATCCGCACATCATCGCCACCTTCACCGGCAAACCACAACCGGCCAAGGCCGATGGCACCTTTGAGGAGTCTGCTGGCGCGGACGGCGCGGCCTTCGACAGCGCCGGCAACCTCTATGTCGGCCTGTTTGGCGACGGCCAATTCTTCAAGCTCACATTCAACGCCGACGGCAGCGTCAAGAGCAACGTCAAGATCATCGACGACCCGTCGTTCAAGTGTTGCGACGGCATCTGGTGCGACCCGAAGACCGACAAGATCTATCTGGCCAACTCGGCGCGCAACTCGGTCCATATCTATGACGCCCGCATGCACACCCTGCAGATGATCTGGGAGAATGACGACAACGACGGCCGGGACGGCTTGCTAGATCAGCCGTGCTCGGCATGCCTGCTCGGCAACAAGCTCATCATCGTGAATTTCGACATGCCGTTCCCCGGCCTCAAGAACACCCAACACGACGAGCCGATCACCGTTTCCTATATCGACATTCCCTGAATATTGGCTGATGCATGAACAGGTAATTGACAAATGCCAGAAAACCAGCAAGCTTGCCGCATGAAAACGACCTTCGACCTGCCCCCCGACCTCGTGCGCGAGGTGAAGTTGCGGGCCGTGCATGAGGGACGCAAGCTCAAGGATGTGGCGGCGGAACTCCTGCGACGGGGTTTGGGCCGCCCCGAACCGGTCCCAAGCCGTAAACAAAAACCACGAATTGTGAGGGATCCGATCTCCGGTCTCCCGGTCATCCGCGCGCAGCGCAGCGCGGGCTTTGTTCCGCCCACCTTGGAGGAAAGTCTAGCGCTGATTCAACAAGCCAACGAACAGGAGGATCTCCGCCGTGCAGGGTTCTCTGATTGACGCAAACGTCTGGATCGCCGTTTCCTTCGAGCAACACGATCACCACGCGCTGGCGAACCGGTTCAACTCCGAAACCTCCCCGGACCGTCCCGCGCTCATCTGCCGTGCCACGGAACAATCCTGGCTGCGCCTGCTGACCACTCCCGCGCTTCATCGCCGCTATGATTCCCTTCCTGTCTCCAATCGCGATGCCCTGACGATTCTTTCCGATACCATTGAATTGCCAAATGTCCGCTTGATCGAGGAAGAAGCGGGCGTTCGGACGCTCTGGCAGCGTCTCGCCGCCATCCCCTCCGCCTCACCCAAAGTCTGGATGGACGCCTACCTCGCCGCCTTCGCCATCCGCCATGCGGTCGAGTTCGTGACTCTTGACCGCGATTTTAAAAATTTTGTGAAGGACGGGCTGGTCCTTCGACTGTTGGCTCCATGAGATGCCTAGCCGGGCCCAAGGACACCACGGTGCCTCACATCTCCCAGATACCGCTGACCCTCCATAAACTTTATCATCCCGGCGCTTGCCTTGCCAGCGGGCTTAGCCAAGGCGCTGGCGGAGTCGTTGTTTCACGACGAGCGGCGCTTGATCCGCTTTGACATGTCAGAGTTCATGGAAGAACACAGCGTGGCCAAGTTGATCGGCGCGCCGCCGGGATACGTCGGCCACGACGAAGGCGGCCAGCTCAGCCACGCCATCCGCACGCACCCCTACAGCGTGGTATTGTTCGATGAGATCGAAAAAGCCCACCCGCGGGTGCTCAACCTGTTTCTCCAAATCTTCGATGAGGGCACGCTCACCGATGCACAAGGCCGCAAGTGCGATTTTCGGGAGTCGGTGATTATATCCATCTGGAAGCGAGCGGCGATCAGATTCAATTTCGCCAGTGCGCCACACCTTGATTTCAATCGTCGCTCTCGCGAAATCCGCGGGGGATCAATGAAGCCACTGACTATTGCGCAAAGAAGCTCAAACATCTCGGTGTGGGAGAAGCGCAGGGCGGCCAACCTGGGCTTTATTTCTAAACAACGCCGAAGCCCAGGGACCGGGCGCATTTGCGGAACTTTGGAACATGGGCACTTGGCACCGCGATGGTGGTTTCGCCGGCACGATAACACAGGCGATCCAGTTCCTTTTGCCGACACAATAGGGTCGCCGTTGCGGCATCGCGGCATTCGAAAAGCACGGCTTCGCCATGGCACCGGACCGCAGTGCCGTTGGATTCGCTGGCTTTGCAAAACGCTTCGACGGTTTCCGGCAGGGGTTGCTCGTCGCGCTCTTGCAGGAAGCTGGCGAATTCCCGCGTACACCTGCCGCGCTCCACCGCGTCGAGTGCGCGTACCTGATTGAGTCGCCAGATGTTAGTACCGAGTGGTTCGGCCCAGGTTTCAATCATGAGCACCTCCTCATGCGCAAGTTCCCCGGAGACTGCCCGTATTGTTAGATCGGACAGCACCGACAATTTCACCGAACAAGCGGGCTTGCGCGGGGTATAGGTGTCGGTAATCCCGAGGCAAAACGCGCCCAACTCGGTGATGCGGAATGCCCGCAACCCGTCGTAGCGCGATAGCCACTCCAGATCGTCAACTCCCCAGAGGTCTCCGAAATCCATCAGTGCCCTTTCTGGATGGACGTAGGCAATGTCAATGAGCCCGAGTGTGGCGGCGTACTCGAAAAGGAAACAGAGGATGTAACGGAGTTGTAGAATATTCCATTCGTGGAACCCGGAGTAGCCAAGGTTACCATATTGGCGCTCGCTGATATATAATTTACAAGGATCTGGTGTGACTTCAAATCCATGACCGTCGGCCTGCATGTAGCGGGAGAATTCCCCGCTGCGGATCCACTGGCTGACGGGGCAACTTGCGAGCGCCTCGACGATGGCATGCCGGCGCGGTTGCTTGGCGGTCATCGCGCCTTTGGATCCTTGGCCCTTGATCGGGTCAATGCGGTTGAACTCGTCGTGGGTCCGGTTCTCCAACCATTTCGTCCAGATGGCCCGGATGATCTCATGCGGTTGTTGGGCTAACACCTTCGACCCGGCGGGGGCGAGCCTGGACTTGGTGCCGGCCATGTCGATGAAGCGGGCGGTATGCAGCATCAATGTCCAGGCAACCGGCTTGATAAAGCCGAGTTGCTGACAGTATTTCGGCAGGTTCGGCCTGCAAGCGACTTCCGGCGGGAACCAATCGCCGGATGTTAGATGCTCGATGATTTTGGAAGTTCCGGCGGCGGAAGGCATGCCGGTGGTGGTGCTGAATTTCAGCATCCCCTGATCGGCCAGACGGAGCAAGGTTTTCACTTCGGTCAATGACTCGTGCTCGGTATGGCGCAGGACCAAGCCCGGCTCCGGTTCGGGTTCAGTGATGATCTGGACGGCGGCGGCGGGCGGTTTGGGGAAAAAGGATTTCAGGCGTTGCGCCAGGTCATCGGGAACACAGTAACACCGGTGTTCCGGATCCGCATAGAGCAGCAGATTGAGGCGCGTGGCATACTTGGCTTCATCACGGGATGAGATGTAGCTTCCGGGCTCGGGTTTCGGCAAAGCGTAAAAGACCGCCTTGCGTCCGTATTTTGCCTCAAAGCGAGCTGCGTCGTGCAGATGCAGTGGGGCGTAACAGGCCTCCGCCACGGCCAGTCGTTCCACTTCCTTCAGCGATTGCCAGACAGCCATCAGCCCATCGCCTTCATAGCTGCGCTTGATGGCATCGATGTATTCGGCTTGGGTAGTGAATAAAAAAAAGGAAGCCATGTGCGTTCCGATGACTATTGCATTCACATCGCTCCCTCAGGGGAAGTCTGGGCGGGGCGAGGCCGCCCCCGCCCTACCGTGGCGCTCGAAGAAGAGGCACTGCGGGCGGCGGTGGAATGGTCGATCCGCTATCTGCCGGATTTCCGGTCGTTGGCCAAGGCGCTGGCGGAGTCGTTGTTTCACGACGAGCGGCGCTTGATCCGTTTCGACATGTCCGAGTTCATGGAAGAACACAGCGTGGCCAAGTTGATCGGCTCGCCGCCGGGATACGTCGGCCACGACGAAGGTGGCCAGCTCAGCGACGCCATCCGCACGCATCCCTACAGCGTGGTGTTGTTCGATGAGATCGAAAAAGCGCACCCGCAGGTGCTCGATTTGTTCCTCCAGATCTTCGACGAGGGCGCGCTGACCGATGCGCAAGGCCGCAAGTGCGATTTTCGGGAGTCGGTGATTATATCCATCTGGAAGCGAGCGGCGATCAGATTCAATTTCGCCAGTGCGCCACACCTTGATTTCAATCGTCGCTCTCGCGAAATCCGCGGGGGATCAATGAAGCCACTGACTCTTGAGCAGCTTCAGCAAAATGTAGCCGCCCGGCTCGTATGAGCGATCATTCATCTTCGAGGTCATCATGGAGGTGCGGGCCGTGCACATCGTGGCAGTGACGCATCAAATGCGCCATCCTGATCAAGGGAAGAACCACCCATGATGTAAACTTGACAGCATAAGACAATGATGTAAAATCAACGCCATGACCCGCACTCAGATTCAACTCCCCGACCGGCTCTACCAGCGCGCCAAGGCTTTTGCCGCCGACCGCGAACTCTCCCTTGCCGAAATCACGCGCCGGGGCTTGGAGCTGTTTTTGGACCGCTATCCCCAGCCTCTGCCGCACACCCCACAGTGGCAGCTGCCGCGCGTGGACGGTGGCGGCATCAAGGTGCCGCTCGAACAACTCACCAAGATTGCCGCGACGGACGAAGCCACCCGCAGCCGCCCCCACTGATGCTCTCGCTGGACACCAATATCCTTCTGCCCGCCGTGGAAACCCGCAATCCGGCGCATGCCCGGGCCGCCGCCTTCCTCGACTCCCTCCAGACGCGGGATGATGTCGCCATCTGCGAACTGATGCTCCTGGAACTCTACTCTCTGTTGCGCAATCCGGTCGTGCTTGCCAAGCCGCTCACCGCCCATGCCGCCGTGGATGTCTGCGAAGCCTTCCGTCACCATCCGTATTGGCAACTCATCGGCCTGCCCCCTGACAGCCGCGTTTTTCATGACGCCTTCTGGCCCCGTCTGCGTGAAAAATCCTTCGCCCGCCGCCGGGCTTTCGATTGGCGCGCCGCCCTCGCTCTCACCAGCCAGGGAGTCACCGAATTTGCCACCGTCAATGCAAAGGATTTCCGGGATTGCGGCTTCACGCGGGTCTGGAATCCTCTGGCCCGCCCGGCATAGCCTGAAGGTCGCAGTGGACCTGTCACCGACGATCAAGAGGCTAAGTAAACAGTATTAGGCGGGCTGCCCAATACTGGCAGTTTAGCGCTTCTTGATCGGAAAACAGGCGTCCCGCCTGTCAGGGAAGACAGCGCGTCCCGCCTGTCCGCCGATGAAACGACAGGCGGGACGCCCGTCGGCCCTGACAGGCGGAACGCCTGTCCTCCTGCTAAACTGACAGTATTGGGCGGGCTGCCCGTGCCCCTCTTGAAGGATTCGACTGAAAGCGACTTCTCCGGGCAGCTGCCAGGACAATTGGGATTTCAGCTTGCTGCGCGGATTTGAGGCCGCAACAATGCCGCACACCTAGCGAGGCTACGCCTCAAACCCAAGACACAAGACTTGAAGATCCAAGACAACTCAATGAGAAATCACCACCTGATCTCCCGGACAACCCCTTTACTCGTGATCACAGGATTATTGACAGTAGTCGCGTTGCTGGGGGTGTCGGCACTGCACGCTGCGGACGGCAAGGTCGTCTGGCTCGACGAGATGAACCTCAACCAGGCGACATCCGGATGGGGCGGTACCCAGGCAAAAATGACCGTGGACAAGCACCCGCTGACCTTGCGTGGTAAGGTTTACGAACGTGGCATCGGCACCCATCCGCCGGGCGGTTTCCGCATCGAACTCAACGGCAGCGCGCTCCGTTTCAAAGCCATCGCCGGCGTGGATGATGAAGTCGGCAAGCGGGGGAGCGTCGAATTCAGCGTGATGGGCGACGGCAAAAAGCTATGGTCCAGCGGCGTCCTCACCGGCGGCGGCGATATCAAACCTTGTGACATTGACCTCAAGGGGCTCAAATTCATCGATCTGATCGTCGATACCACGTCCGACGGCTATGCCTTTGACCATTCCGACTGGGCGGATGCCCGAATCGAATACCAGGGCGACAAGGCCCCCACATCCAAAGGCGCGCCCAAACCCGCGCGACCGCCCAACCCGATCACTAACAAATGGCCCCCCGCGGACCAGGTGTTTGACAAGAACTCGCTGCCGGACCCCGCGGACAAGGATGAGGCGGATGCGGTGCTGCGCCGCGTGGGCGCATTGATCACTCATCTCAAGACCCTGCCGCGTTGCCCCGACCTCAAACAGGCCGAGGAGCGGCTTGCCGGGTTGAAAGCCCAGGCTGGATTGTTAGATGCCGGCAATGCCAGGCGCGGTGATCTATTAGACGAGGCCTGCAAACTGCGCCGCGAGGTGGCCTTTGCCAATCCGTTGTTGGATTTCACCGATATCCTGTTTGTGACACGGACCATTCGGCAGGCGGGGGATGAGGCGGCCGGCGACCACATGTGTGACCAGTATTATGGACACAACGGGAAAAGCGGTGGCAGGTTGTGCATCCTCAAGAATGCGTTTTCGGCCAATCCAACACTCATCGATGTCGTGAAAGATGCCAAAGTGCAAAACGGCCGACTCGCCGGTCAATCGCTCATGGGCGGATCATTCCTTTCGCCGGAACTTTCGTACGATGCCAAAACGATCTATTTTGCCTGGTCACCCGGATCGGTGGTTCCGGCCGCGGAATACTGGACCAGGAATGCGTCATACCATATCTTCAAGGTCAATGTTGATGGGACGGACCTTGTTCAATTGACCGATGGCATGTGGGACGATTTCGACCCGTGTTTGTTACCGAATGGCAGGATTGTTTTTGTATCCGGCAGGTGTTCGCAGATTCCGGGGACGGACGGCGGCCTGAGCTTTCTCCGGTGCGGACGCTTTTGTCCCACCTATAACCTCCACTCGATGAAGGCAGACGGCAGCGACATTTATCCCATCAGCTACCACGAAACGCATGAATGGCATCCATCGGTCAATAACGAAGGCATGCTCGTTTACACCCGCTGGGATTATATCGACCGGAATTTCAGCGCCGCGCATCACATTTGGGTCTCCTATCCCGATGGCAGCGACCCGCGTTCATATCACGGCAATTATCCCATGTGGCGCTGGGAGGGTGATCCTGTGAGCCCGGACGGTCGGACGCTGCGGCCCTTTGCCGAGCATCAGATCCGGGCCATTCCAAATTCGAAAAAATATATTGCGACAGCCGACGCGCATCACGGCCAATCCTTCGGCTCGTTGGTGCTCATCGATCAGAGTATTGAGGACGATGGCAAAATGTCGCAGGTAAAACGCATCACACCCGACGCTGCGTTTCCGGAAAGTGAAATCGGGTGCAGGACCGGATATGCGTATGGTACTGCCTGGCCGCTCAGCGAGATGGATTATTTGTGCAATTACCAAAATGATATCATCCTGTTGGATGCGACTGGCAATAAATCCATGGTACACCCATGTGATCAGGCGGCGCAGGGGTTTCGGGCGATTGATCCCATTCCCGTCAAACCTCGCGCCAAGCCGCCGGTGCTCGCCGCACGGACCCGTCAGGGTGTCGACGCGGGGTCCAACCCGCCCAAAGCGACCCTTTCGGTCCTGAATGTCTATACCTCGGATTTCAAGTGGCCGGAGGGAGCCAAGGTGAAGTGGCTGCGCATCATCCACTATCTGCCGAAAACGACCAATGCGCCCGATGATCCGAAGATTGGTTTCGGCAGTCAGAACGCCGCACGAATGCCGCTCGGCGTGGTGCCGGTGGAAGAGGACGGCAGCGCCTTTTTTGAAGCACCGGTGGGAAAGTGCATCTACTTTCAAGCGCTGGACTCGCTGGGAATGGCCATCACCAGCATGCGTTCGGCAACCTATGTTCATTCAGGAGAGCAACTATCCTGCGTGGGATGCCATGAGAACAAATGGCAGGCGGCACCGCGTTCTGATTCCATGGCTCACAAGCGGCCGCCCTCGCCCATTCAGCCGGAATTCACCGGTCACCATTCCGATCCCACCCAAGGTGGTATACCGTTCAACTATTATCTGCTCGTAAAGCCGGTATTCGACCAGAAGTGCATTCCGTGCCATACGCAACAAAGCAAGGGATTCACTTCGTCGGAGTATGCGGCGCTGAGGCCGTTTGCCTGTTTTTTCAACGGTGGTGGTGACAATACCGGCTCACGGGTCACACCCGGAAAGTTCGGCGCCCGTGCATCACGCATGGGCAAAGCGCTTTTGACGCCTGAGCATCGTGACCGGATGACCCAGGGGAAATTCACGCAGGAGGATGTCCGCCGCATCGTGATGTGGCTCGATTGCGCGTCTGACGAACTCGGTGCCTACAGCGAGCCGGACCAGCAACGCGCCGGCAAGGTGGTCTGGCCGGTGCTTCAGGTCAATCCTGCGGATCCGCTAGGCCTCAAACCGCTGGCGGCGGACGCCGCGGCCAGCCACAGCGCGGAGCGGACGGAAGTCATCATCAAAACCCATAACCATTAGATATATGAACGCGCATGCGATCACTGGAATGGCGGCATTGGCAACCCTTTGTCTGGGAGTGCCTGCGCTGCGTGCTGCGGACAACAAGGTCATCTGGCTCGACGAGATGAACCTCAGCCAGGCGGTGTCAGGGTGGGGCGGGACCCAGGCAAAAATGACCGTGGACAAGCACCCGCTGACCCTGCGTGGCAAGGTTTACGAGCGGGGCATCGGCACCCACCCACCAGGCAGTTTTCGCATCGAACTCGACGGTCGCGCGCTGCGCTTCACGGCCATCGCCGGCGTGGATGATGAAGTCGGCAAGCGGGGGAGCGTCGAATTCAGCGTGATGGGCGACGGCAAAAAGCTATGGTCCAGCGGCGTCCTCACCGGCGGCGGCGATATCAAACCTTGTGACATTGACCTCAAGGGGCTCAAATTCATCGATCTGATCGTCGATACCACGTCCGACGGCTATGCCTTTGACCATTCCGACTGGGCGGATGCCCGAATCGAATACCAGGGCGACAAGGCCCCCACATCCAAAGGCGCGCCCAAACCCGCGCGACCGCCCAACCCGATCACTAACAAATGGCCCCCCGCGGACCAGGTGTTTGACAAGAACTCGCTGCCGGACCCCGCGGACAAGGATGAGGCGGATGCGGTGCTGCGCCGCGTGGGCGCGCTGATCGCCCACCTCAAGACCTTGCCGCGTTGCCCGGACCTCAAGCAAGCCGAGACGCGCCTTGCCGGGTTGAAGAGCCGGGTTGGATTGTTAGAAGTCCGCGATCCCCAACGCGAGGAGCTGTTAGCCGAGGCGTGCAAATTGCGCCGCGAGGTGGCGTTTGCCAATCCGCTGTTGGATTTCGACCGGATCCTGTTCATCAAGCGCCATTTCTGTCCCAACGCCGAAACCACCGGCAACCACATGTGCGACCAGTATTTTGGTTTCAACGCGATCCGCGGCGGTGGCTTGTTCGTGTTGGAAAACCCGTTTTCCGACCAGCCGACAACGCGCAACGTGCTGGAAAAATCCGTATGTGAAAACGGCCGTTACAAGGGGCAGGCGTTCACCTCGCAGGACGGCTTTCTCGCGCCCGAGTTGAGTTTTGATGGCAAGGAAGTCCTGTTTGCCCGCACCGAGATTGCGGCCAACGAGGGCGACCGCAAACGCTACTCGGGCCAGGGATTTGCAACCAACACCTACAAGATTTTCCGCGTCAGACTTGACGGCAGCGGGCTGACCCAGTTGACCGACGGCGTGTGGAATGATTTCGATCCCTGTTATCTGCCTAACGGAAGAATCATGTTTATTTCCGAACGCCGCGGCGGCTACGGGCGTTGCCATGGCCGCCCGGTTCCCAGTTTCACCCTGCATTCGATGAATGCGGACGGCAGTGATATCGTCATGCTGAGTCCGCACGAAACCAACGAATGGCAGCCGAGCGTCAACCACAACGGCATGGTCATCTATACCCGCTGGGATTATGTGGACCGCGGATTCAACCAGGCCCATCACGTGTGGACCACCACCCCTGACGGCCGCGATCCCAGAGCCGTCAATGGCAACTTCTCTCCCAACCAGGGCGCGCGGCCTCACTCCGAAATCTCCATGCGGGCCATCCCCGGATCGCAAAAATTGATGGGGGCAGCCGCCTGCCATCACGGCCAGGCCTATGGCTCGATCATTCTGGTGGATCCGCTGATGCCGGATGATAATGCCATGGCGCAGGTCAAACGCCTGACTCCCGACCAGTTGTTCCCCGAAGCCGAAACCGGCACCCACGGCCCGCCCGTCAATTATGCCGCGCCCTATCCGTTGAGCGAGCATTTCTTCCTCTGTGTGTATGACAAGGACAGCCGCTCCGACGCCGGCACCGCCAACAATTACGGCATCTATCTGGTGGATGCCTTCGGCAACAAGGAATTGTTATATCGTGACGACGAGATCTCATGCCTCGACCCGCTACCTATCAAAGCGCGCCCGGTGCCGCCCGTCATTCCCCACCTGACCGCGGTGGGCAAGCCGCTCAGGCCCGGGACCAAGTTTGTGGCGCCGGATCCGCAGACCATCCCGGATTTCGGCACCGTGGGTCTGATCAATGTTTACGACAGCATCTATCCGATGAAGGGCCTGCCCAAGATCACCGCCTTGCGCGTGATTCAACTGCTGCCCAAAACCACGCCCATCGCCAACAACCCGAAGATTGGCTTCGGCGACCAGAAGAGCGCCCGCATGGTGCTCGGAACCGTCCCGGTCGAACCGGATGGCAGCGCCTATTTCAAATTGCCGGTGAACCTGCCGGTCTATTTCCAGGCGCTGGATGCCGAGGGCGTGGCCGTGCAGTCGATGCGCAGCGCCACCTATGTGCATCCGGGCGAAACCCTGACTTGTCTCGGTTGCCATAATTCACCCACCAGCGGCTACACCATGGGCCAAAGCTCGGCAGCGGCGCTGCGGCGGCAACCCTCGGTCATCAAGCCCGAAGTCGAAGGCTCGAAACCCTTCAGTTATCCCATCCTCGTGCAACCGGTCCTGGATAACAACTGCGTGGCGTGCCACACCAAGAGCAGGGCCGAGGGCAAAAAATGCCCGGATCTAACCCGGGGCGCGCAAACTAACAACGGCGACTTTTTCACTTCCTACCACTCGCTGCGTAATTTTGCCTTCTTTTGGAATGAGGCGGGGTTTGACGGCGTCCCCGACAGCAAGCCGGGCCAGATCGGCGCCCGTAAAAGCCGACTCTATCAAATGCTGGCCAAGGGGCACCATGACCTCAAACTCAGCAAGGATGACCTGCACCGCCTGACCTTGTGGATGGATTGCAACAGCGACTTTTACGGCTCCTACGAAAACCTCGTGGAACAAAAGGCCGGCAAAGTCGTTCGGCCGGCGCTGGAATAAATCGCCTGCTGGCGGAACGGCAGCTTGGACTAAAATAATGAAGATGAACTACACAACCGTGCTCGTTGCCGCGCTGGCCATGTCCAGTTGCCTCACGGGCGCGTTCGCCGCCGGTCCGGCGGTGGCCGCTGCCCCCGCGCCAAGGGTGACGCCGTGGGACCTTGCCACGCTCACCCCAACACCTGTGGTTCACTCCACTACGGAGCGCCCCGCCAAGGGGATGCGTGCGTTCTTCTATGAGGGGGCGGATTACCAAGGCAAGCCGACCTGGGTGTTTGCCTACTACGCGACCCCGGAAGGCAAACCGCCCGACGGTGGCTGGCCGGCCGTGGTGTGCGCCCACGGCGGTGGCGGGTCGGCCTATCCGGATTGGGTGAGAGCGTGGACCAAGCGCGGCTACGCGGCCATTGCCATGGACTTGGAAGGCCACTTGCCGGGTGGCAAGCATCATGGTGTGGAAGGCAACTTCCCGCCCGACGCCTCACATGAAAACGCAGGGCCCAAGCGCCTCGATTGGTTTGGCGACCGGGATCTTCCCGACAAGGAACAGTGGTTCTATCATGGCGTGGCGGATGTGATACGCGCCCATTCGCTGTTGCGGTCATTCCCGGAAATCAATCCTGACAAAATCGGCCTCACCGGCATTTCCTGGGGCGGCACGCTTGTTAGCGCCGTGGCGGGTGTCGATTCGCGCTTCGCGTTTGTGATTCCCGTCTATGGTTGCGGCTTCATTCACGAGAGCGATAACCCGGGCCTGACACAATGGTTCCCGCCCAAGCACATGACCGCCGAGCAGTATCGCGACTACCGCAGCAAGTGGGATCCGTCGGCCCATTTGCCATACGCCAAAATGCCGATGCTGTGGGTGAGCGGATTCACCGATGGATTCAACATGGATATTCTATCAAAATCAGCGCGGACGGCCGGCGGGCCGAGCCGCTTGTGTGTGCGGAATTTCCTGATCCACGGCCACGGGGATGGGTGGGATGAGGCCTGGGAGATTTACGCCTTTGCCGATAGCATCGTCAAAGGCGGTGCCCCGCTGCTGAGCCTCGCACCACCGCAGGTGGATCCGGGCGATGGCTTGGTGCACGCCAAGTCCAAGGGCGATGTCAAAAACGCCACGCTCAGCTACACGACATCCAGCGGTTTGTGGAAAGACCGCCGCTGGGAACAACTTCCATGCCGTGTCAGCAACGGCGAAATCATCGCCAGCAAGCCGCTGCCAGCCGCCACCACGTCATGCATCATCACCGCCTACGACCCGCGCGACTGTCTCGTGAACTCCGATTTGATTGAAGTCCATCCAGGTGGTGTCGTCATCAAGGACCTGCGCTGCGAATATCTATCCAGTCCGCCCGGCATTGACGTGGCCAAGCCGCGGCTGAGCTGGGTCATAGCCGATGTGAAATCTGAAATCTCAAATCCAAAATCTGAAATTTCAAATTTCAAATCTCAAATTTCCAATTCAACATCCAACATCCAAAATTCAAAATCAGAAACCTCCGGGGGACAGGGGACGGGAAACGGGGGGCCGGAAAATTCAAAATTCAAAATTCAAAATCCAAAATCGGAGCTCCCCCGGGGGGAGCGACAAACGGCCTATCAGGTGCTGGTGGCATCCACGCCGGAGTTGTTAGCCAAGGACCAGGGCGACCTGTGGGACAGCGGCAAGGTGGTGTCCGACCAGAGCAATCACATCGAGTATGCGGGCAAGTTGTTGGAATCGCGGATGGATTGCCATTGGAAAGTGCGGGTGTGGCTGGGCTCGGGAGAGGCATCCCATTGGAGCAAGCCGGCCGTCTGGTCGATGGGTCTGCTCAAGCCCGGCGACTGGCAAGGCAAATGGATCGGCATTGATAGCGATGAAGGGCTGAACAACTGGAAGGAAATGAGCAAGCTGCCGTGGGACCAGCAGCGGACGCGGCTGCCGGCCCGCATGCTGCGCCACGAGTTCCGGATTGCCAAGCCGGTCAAGCGCGCCACCCTTTACGTCTGCGGACAAGGGTTCCACGACCTCTATCTGAATGGCCGGCAGGTCGGCGACCATCTCATGGATCCGGCGCTGAGCGGGCCTAACGAGCGCGTGTTTTACGTCACCCACGATGTCACGCAGCAGCTTGGCCAGGGGGCCAACGCGCTTGGCGCAGTGCTCGGCAACGGCCGGTTTTTCCCGTTGCGCGGCCAGGTGCACTACAACTTCGGATTTCCCAAGTTGCTGTTGCAGATGGCGGTGGACTACACCGACGGCACTTCGGATGTTATCGTCAGTGACACCAACTGGAAGCTAACAACCAAGGGCCCGCTCCGCACCAACAACGAATATGATGGCGAGGAATACGACGCCCGCATGGCCATGGACGGCTGGGCGAGTGCCGGCTTTGATGCTGCCGCCTGGCAAGCGGCGCAACCGGTCGAGGCACCCAAGGGTAAATTGCAGGCGCAAATGATCGAACCGATGCGGGTGGTCGGGCGAATCCGACCGGTGGCTATCGCCCACCCGAACGAGGGGGGTTATATCGTGGATTTCGGGCGCGTCTTCTATGGCAACTACCGCCTGACGGTCACCGGTCCGGCAGGCACCAAGATCGGGTTGCGCAGTGCGTGCAGCCTCAAGCCAGATGGGATGCTCAAGACCGAAGCCAACCGCCAAGCGCTGTGCACGGACACCTATATCATGAGTGGCCAAGGCACCGAGACTTGGAGTCCGCGCTTCAAAGGCCAGGGGTTCCGGCGCATCGAGGTCACCGGCTTCCCGGGTGTGCCAACTTTGAATGACTTCGAAGGGCTCGTCATCAACACCGACCTGGAAAGCGCCGGATCATTCACTTGCTCCAATCCGTTAGTAAACCGGATTTATGACAACGTGCGCCGCACCCAACAGATCTACAAGCGCAGTGCGCCGCTGGATCCGGACCGTGACGAGCGCCAAGGTTGGCTCGGCGATCCGGCGAAAGATGCGGAGAGCGACGCCTGGAATTTTCGGGTGGCCCCGTTTTACGCGAAATGGCTCGATGACATCCGCTTGCAGCAGACTGCCCAGGGAGCATTCCTCCTCAATGCCCCCATCTATTTCAAAGGCGGTGATTACACCGCCGATCTGGTATGGGAAAGTTGCTCCACGATCATTGCGGACTCGTTCTATCAATTGTATGGGGACCGCCGCATCATTGAGAACAACTATGCGCCATGCGCCAAGTGGATGGAACTGATCAACCGCCAGATGAAGCCGGACGGCACCATCGACCACAATGAATTCGGTGATTGGTGCGATGCCCTGACGATGGACAAGCAGGATGAAATCCCCGATGCCGACGGCAACCTGAGGCGTTATGAGTTCGGCGCGACGTCCGGGCCGCTTATTTCCACCGCCTATCACTATAACAACTGCCGGATCATGGAGCGCATGGCCGGCATTCTCGGCAAGACGTCCGACCAGCAGAAATATGCCGACCTTGCCACCAAGGTGAAGACCGGCTTCAATGCACGCTTCTTCGATCCCACGACCGGCAAATACTGGAGTGGCACCCAGTGTGCCTATGTCCTGCCGCTGGCCTTTGGCATGGTGCCGGACGAGCAGCGTGAAAAAGTCATTTCCAACCTTGTCGATGACATCATGGTCAAGCACAAGGGTCATCTGAGTGTCGGCCTTATCGGGATGCAGTGGCTCATGCAGACGCTCACCAACGTCGGCCATCCGGAGGTCGCCTATACGATTGCCACGCAGACGACCCGGCCGGGTTGGGGCTACATGATTGCCAAGGATGCCACCACCGTGTGGGAGAAATGGGACATGGACACCCAGGGGCCGGAGATGAACTGCGAGGCCCTGCTCATCTTGTCCGGCAATCTCAATGCGTGGTTCTATCAGACACTTGCGGGCATCAACTATGATCCGGCGCAGCCCGGCTTCAAGCACATCATTATCAAGCCGGCGATTGTCGGCGATTTGTCGTGGGTGACCGCGCATCACGATTCGCCGTTCGGACGTGTGGCCAGCGCCTGGAAACGTGACGGCAACCAATTGACGCTGGAGGTCACGATTCCGGTCAACACCACGGCCACAGTGTATGTGCCGGCCAAGGATGCGACCGGAGTGAGCGAGTCAGGCAAGCCGGCCTCACAAGCTGCAGGTGTCACCTTTCTGCGGATGGAAGGCACCACCGCGGTTTTTCATGTCGGCTCCGGCTTCTATCGGTTCCAGTCCGGAATGGAGAAATAGAGGTCTTTCACGCTTTAGATGGTTTGTTGCGCTTTGAGGAATGGGACTGCGGCGCACAATTGGCTGTATTTTGATTTGCCAATCAGTCTGGCGCGCCACAGCATGGCTTTCGCATGCGCAACCACCCCCGCACCCAGTTCCTCACCCTCATGCTCACGGGTCTCCTGCTGGCCTTGCCAACCGGAGGCGCCACCGCCGAACCGGCACCTATCAATGACGCCCGTGTCCGGGAGTTCCGCGACCTGCGCTTCGGCATGTTCGTCTGCTGGTCGTTCAGCACGTTTTCTAACGTCGAGTGGACGCATGGTGTCCAGCAGGTGAACTTTTTTAACCCGACCGGCTTCGACCCCGACCAGTGGTGTGAGGCAGCCAAGGACGCCGGCATGAAGTATATCTTGTTTCTAACCAAACACCACGACGGCTTCTGTCTGTGGGACACACAGACGACCGAACGCAAAGTCACGCAAAGCCCGTTGAAGGTGGACGCGCTCAAGAAAGTGCGCGAGGCGTGCGACCGTCACGGCCTCAAGCTGGCGCTGTATTTCTCGGAAGGCGACTGGACGTGGCCGGACAAGAAAAACGCCGATCTGAAGAAAGCCCAGTTGAAGGAACTGTGCACGCAATACGGCCCGATCGAATACTTCTGGCTCGACATCGCCCAAACCGACGGTGGCCTGGATCTGGCCGCCACCACGCAATGGATCAAGCAATTCCAACCTAACTGTTTTGTCGGATCCAACGGCAATCGGCCCGGTGCCGACCTGCACATCGGCGAAATGGGTGCGGGCTTCGCGCTGGATGACGCCGCCAAGACCAAGGGCTACCGCGCCGCGGAATTCACCTATCCGATTCTCGGCGGCCGCAAGGAAGGCCGCTGGTTCTATACCATGCCCGAATGGGACAGTCGGGTCGTGCCGGCCGCGGATATCTATCAGGATTATCTCGCCGCGATCAAATCCGACAGCCTGTTTGCCCTCGATGTTGCCCCCGACCGCGCCGGCAAAATCCGCGACATTGACCTCAAGACACTCCATGAGGTCGGCGAGATGATCCGCAAGCCGCAGCCGTAGATTCTCAGGGCGAGACGGCGAGACGCTCGGTCGCGGTCTCGTGCTCGAAGAGGAAGCCGTTTTCCTTGTAGGTCTTGAGCCGGAAGTGCGTGGCAGTGGAGATGACGCCGTCGAGCGTGCTGAGTTTTTCGGACACGAAGCGTGCGACCTCGCGCAGGTCTCCGCCTTCCACCACCACCATCAGATCATAACCGCCGCTGGCCAGATAGCAGGACACCACTTGCTCAAAGCGGGACACCCGCATGGCGAGTCGATCAAAGCCGCCGCCGCGTTCGGGCGTGACCTTAACTTCGATGAAAGCGGACACCGATGTGTCACCGGCGATTTCCGGGTTGATCACGGCATGATAGCCGAGAATGGTCCCGTCATTTTCCCAGGCGGCAATCCGCTCGGCAATTGCTTGCGCCGGCATGGTAAGCAGGTCGCCAAGTTCCTGATGGGAAAAGCGCGCCTTGCGGCACAACAAGTGGAGGAGCGGATCGAGGGGCATGGGGGGGGACGCTGCGCGCCGGTTATGGGTTATCAGTTATAGGTTAGGTGCGGGAACGGTGAGGATTTCGCGGCGCGGCTCCTTGACGGGGGCGTCGGCGACCAGCCATGCGTCATAGAGCGACCACCCTTGCAGCAACAAGCTGCGAGAGTGACCAAAACGGTCGGGACTGTTGAGGACGACGACGATCAAGCGCCGCGGGGTGGCGCCCTTGGAGCCGTCGGGTTTGTTGCGGACCAGCGGCTCGCGATCCATGCAGGTGGCTAGGCACGGGCCGGCGGCGGCGGTGGTGCCGGTCTTGATGCCGAGGATGCCTTCCTCGCCTATCAACTCGTTGGAATTGCGGATGCGATAGCCACGTTTGCCGGTGGGGCCGGTGACGCTGATTTGGCGCTCGGGTTGGCGCACGATGAAATTGAGGGCATTGCGGCGCATGGTGACAATCGCCAGGCGCGCCATGTCGGCTGCGGTCGAGTAGCCTTGCGCACGGGGGCGCTCTAATCCGTGGGGGTTGACAAACCGGGTTTGGGTCATGCCGATCAAGCTGGCGAGCTTGTTCATCTCATCCACAAAGATTGCCACCGGATCGCCGGCCTTGCCGCGTTTGGCGAGGATTTGCCGGCCGACGTGGTCGGCAATGGTTAGGGCGGCAAGGTTGTCCGAGCCCAGAAGGGCTGAATACAAGGCATCACGCAGGGTCAGCGAGTCGCCGGGTTGCAGGTTCATCGGGTTGGGGCCGCCGACCATGGCGACGGTCTGGGGAGCGGTGATGATAAGTTGGTTGATGTCGGAATGGGTGGCAATGGCCCAGTCCACAGCCACTACGGCGGTGGCCATTTTGGTGAGGCTGGCGACGGGGCGTTTGACCGAGGAATTGGCGGCAAGGAGGATTTTACCAGAATAGGCTTCCACGACCATCACGCTCTCCGGCGCTTGGGCATGGAGCAGAACAGGGACCAACGCGCAGACCAGCGCAAGCCGACGGGTAATCAGGGTGGAAATCATGGGCGAATGCGCGGACTTTAGCCGCCCACCGCAGTAACTCAACCCCAAAGGTGTGATTTTGCGCGGCTATCTGCGCCCGCGATGCCAGGCGGACGTGTCCGGATGAAGCAACCATTCGAGCGGCTGATCTATCAGGGAATGGGTTTGGATCACATGGGCCAGCAGCACCAGGGAGCCCACCGCGTCAAACAGCGCATCATGCCAGCCGCGCCCAGCCACCAGGGATTGGATGGATGCGGTGAGCTGGTGGGTTTGGCACAGAGCGCTGAGCGAGTGGTCGGGGAGTTCGGGCCATGCCGCCCGCGCCACTAACAAGGTGTCCAGCCACGGGCCGAAACCGTGTCCCGGAAACGCCCGCATGAAGCGCTTTTCCGTGCCCTTGCCATGGGCGACGACCACCGCCCCGGCGAACCGGCATTTCAGCTCGGGCCAAAGGCCGAGAAGCGCGGGCGCGTCGATCAAATCCGCCGGGGTGATGCCATGGACCTTTTGGGCCGACCACAGGATGGGCTGGTCGGTTCGCAGGTAGGACACGAATGGCTGGGTGTGGCCGGTGGCGGCGGACCATGAGGCCAGGCCGACTTGGACCGGGCTGTCGGTTTTGCCGCGGGTGGTGCCGGCCGATTCGAAGTCGATGGCGGTGAATCGGCTGTGGCGGATGAGGGGTCTAACTAGCATAGGAGCTTAGACAGGAATGAGCAGGGTCACCTTTGGCCAGAGTGCAAATAGGGCTTCATCAAGGGTGGCGAGTTTCCCATGCTTGCGGCGGGCCAACTCCGCGAGCCAGGAATCCGTAATCTGGCGATGGCCGCTGAGGCGGGTCGGCGAGATCACCGTATAGGAAAAATTTTCCGGCCAGAAGACATGGCGGGGATGAGTGTGGTAAACCTCCAAGGTGCGCCACGCGGCAGCCGCACTCTTGTCTTCGGCCAGCACCATGTGAAGTCGCAGCAACGTGCCTTCCGTATCAGGGCAGGTGGCGAAGTGCTCGATTTGCCCGAACCAGCGCAAGCAGCGCTCACGGTGGACGTGGTTGTGGATCGCCAAGGCCACCAACACATTGCCATCGAGAAGATAGGTCATGGACGGGGTGATGGGTTGGCTCTCGCCCCTGCCATATCTAAATGGCGTAGATCCTCGTCATCAAGGGCACTTTGGCCATCGGCATCCGTGATCAAGGTCCCCGCGCCTCTCACGACCGGCAGCAAGGTCCCCGGATGGATGGCAAAATCCGCCGCTCCAGTGGGGGCCTCTTGCAAGCCAGCGGCGGTTTTGCGGCGCAGCAGATTCCCCACCGCCTTGCTCATCGATGTCTGCGTCGCAATGGCATGGCTGCGGGCCAACGCATAAAGATCGTCGTCGAGATTGATAGTCAAGCGCATGCCTGCACCATGGTGCAGAGGTGCAATGGTGTCAAGCAGGTTGTTTGGGTTGTTGTTTTATCCTTGGCATGTGGCGTGGCACCGCTTGAATGAGGGGACTGTGTTTTACCCACCCTTGGATCATTGGCTATGGCTAGTTTCGGCATTCTTCATCGGTGCTTGCATCGGCTCGTTTTTGAACGTGGTGATTTACCGCTTGCCGTTAGGGTTGTCGGTCAATGATCCGAAGCGCTCGTTCTGCCCACATTGCAAACAATCGATTCCGCTGTGGTTGAATCTGCCGCTGGTCAGTTGGCTCTATCTGCGCGGGCGCTGCAAGAACTGCGGCGAGCCCATCGCCTTACGGTATTTTGCGGTGGAATTGCTCACGGCGTTGGCATTCACTGCGGTGTGGTGGAGGTTCGGGCCACCGGCAGTGGGCGTGGTGGTTTGTCTGTGGGTGTTGGTCGCCTTGCTGATCGCGATTGCCTTCATCGATGCCGAGCACCTGATTATTCCGGTGGGGCTGACCTGGACCGGCACAGCAATTGGCTTGGTGGCGTGTGCCGTGTGGCCGCAACTGCCGGGCCTGGCGGGCGAGTCGGGGAGTCGGCTTGCCGCAGTGATGCAGGGTGGCGTTGGCTGGATAGTCGGGTTTATCGGCTTGGGGGTTGTCGTCGAGTTGGGTAAACTCGCGTTTGGAAAAAAGGACCTGCGTTTCGAGCACGCGGTGGCTTGGTCGTTGCGCGAACCGGAGGCCGACGACGACCCGATGCACTTCGTCATCCACGACGAGGCCATCGCCTGGTGGGATATCTTCAACCGGAAATCCGACCGCTTGTTAGTCGAGGCGCTCGATATCCGGGTGGATGGCGCAGCGGTGGGCGGCGGCCTGCTCATTATCCGCGAAACGGAAATCCAATTGCCGGATGGCACGATCCATCGGCTGGCCAAACTCCAAGCGCTGGCTGGCACGGCCACGCGGGTGGTGATTCCGCGCGAGGCGATGGGCGCGGGCGATGGTCATTTGTTAGGAATGATCGGCGCGTTTTTCGGCTGGACCGGGGTGTTCTTTGCTCTTTTCAGCGGCTGTGTTTTCGCGCTGGTAATAGCGGGCATCGGACGCATCGGCTTTGGCAAACAACTGCCGTTCGGCCCGTGTCTGGCACTGGGTGCCGTAGGCTGGATGTTTGGCGGATGGAAATTGTTCGCTTGGTATGTGGAACTCCTCGGCCCGCTCGGCGGGCCGTGAGCGCCGGCCATATATATAAATTATTCCGGTGTTGAACGTGGGAGAAATTCCGGCTAGATTGCCGTCGATCCGGCAATCCGCTGGATCCTGGGCGAGGGCCTCGTTCTGATCATACACGCCGTAGAGCACGCCCTCGGGATCGGTCCCGGCGATGACAATCGTCTGGCCGGACTTCTTCAGAATGTATCCTTGCGGGCCGCCATCTTTCAGATCCACGTGTGTGGAGCGGATCACTGCGGAGGATGGGTCACCGATGACAAAGGTGTCAGACTCAGGACTGGCGGTTGCGACAATCGCGGGTATACTCATCCCAGGTGGATGGTTTGTTTAGCTGATTGTTAATATGTTAGTTGTGCCGGACCGCCAGCCCTGATGAATACTGACTTGTTGGCGTCGAGTTTGAGCAGGATGCGGGTGACATCCTGTCCGTCCTGCTGGATGTTTTCATACTTCGGGGTGCTGGTGGTGCCGGTGTGCGGATCCATCTGTTCGAGTTGCAGCTTGCCCCTGAGGCGCACCCAAGTGTTGATGCTGTCATCACTGGAGTTGGCGAAGAAATAATAATCGACGTTGTCGCGGACTTTGTGGATATAGGCCAATTTTCCCTTGGCGCTCTTGATGGCGATGGCGTCCTCGAAGCGCACGTCCCATATGGCCACTGCCTCGTTGAGCACCGCGGCCATGCGGCTGGTGCCGTCGACCCCCTCGTCGATGTTGGGCACAAAATAGGCCTTGCCGCCGTTGGCGTTGGTGTTCTTGGTGAACGGGTGGCCTTGCTTGTTAGGATCGAGACCGAACATGTCCTGGACCAATTTGGCGACCTGTGCGTCCTTGCCGAGTTCGGCGGATTTCACCGGCAGCCGGGCGGTGCTGATGACCGTGCCGCCATGGTCGTAGAACTCTCTGGCCTTCTGCAGGGTCGATAGGTTGATCGCGCCGGCTTCATGTTTTCCGGGAAGGATCAGCACCTTGTATTGCTCATGATTGACCTTGTTGTTGAGATTGAGCGTGTGGCTTGCCGGCTCGACCGTGCATTTGCCGTCAAGCACTTCGGGATGCATGAAGGTGAAGTCGCGCCGGATGGTGTGGGTCAGCCGCTCGCCCACATTGAGGTATTCGGGATCCGTGCCTTCGTTGCCGAAATAGCAATCGGCGTAAATCGCGGTAATCGGATAGAGCACCGCGATGTCCGCGACATGCCGGCCACCCTGCAGAACGAGTTGGCAGCGCGCGGCCCATGTGTTGTAATCCGGCAGGGCGGCACCGATGAGCGGATTTCTCCACGAAAGTTCCGGCGGGGTGATCGACGTGGGATACTTGTACCACACCCCGTGCGGGATGATCAGGTTGATGCCGCGGACATAGAGTTCCATGGCGGTGCGGTAGAGTAGATCCGGGGTGAAGTCCGCCTCCTTCCAATTCTCAAACGCCCCATAGGTCTCGCACTGGAGGATCGGCTTGTCATAAAGAAACGCCGCGGAGCCCGACAGTTTATAGCCATCGCGCTTGGAGCCATAGGCGCCGATCACATCCAGCAACGGGCGCTGCGCATGTTGATAGAACTTGATCGCGTCACCGGAGAACCCCATCGGCGAAACCTCATAGTCGCCGGCCGGATGACCCGAGGCGTCGATCTTGTGCGCCGCGCACCAGGCGGCGACCCGCTTCACAAACACCTCGGAGAGCAATTCCGCACGCAGCCCGAAGAGCATGCTTCTGGCCGCGGCCGTCGCGGGGCCGATGTCATACCACATGGCCGGATAGAACTCGACCGGACTGATGCCGAATTTCTTTTCGAACTGGGCATTGTACCCGTCGGTCCAGCAGCGGCGGTCGTTGCCGTTCCATACATCCGGGCTGGCCTGATAGAGTGAGATGTCGTCATAGAACGACGACTTGATGGTGGTGCCGAAATGGGTGGGAAACTTGTCGTAAAACCGCTGATAGGTCAGGCTGATCCATTTGTCGACCGCCGCCGGGTTGAGATAATCGAGGTTCTTGTTGGGATCCTTTCGGTTCATGTCAAAATCCCTGCGGGAGTTGAACATCATGATTTTCCAATTCCCCGCAGGCACCTGCCAGGACAGCTTGCCATTGCCGACGCCAGCGGTGATGTCGATGCGCTTGGAGTGGTCGTTATTGTCCATGGCCACGCAGCCCATGAGGACGCCGGGCGGCACATCCGCCTGATAGGCGAGGGGACCGGTGACATCCTGTTCGGCCTTGTTGATCTGGCGGGAACAGAACTCGGGATATTTCTTGCCGATTTCGCCGCCGGCCGTTCCCGAGGGGAAGTTCTTGTCGTCGCAAAAAATCGCCCACATGCCAAGCTCGTCGAGCTTGTCCAGCAGGTGGCCGTATTTCTCCGTGAATTCAGGCTCCCACCATTCGGCGACCGGCAGGATGGCCACACTCCCATAGCCATCCTTGTCGCGGAATTGGGTCAATTGGGAGTCAATGACTTCATTGGTGATCTTGTCGTTCAACCAATACAGCGGAGTCGTGCGGTATTGCGACGCAGGCCTGACAAAATCGCGGGTGATGTCGGCACCATTCGGCGCCTTTTCCGCGCCAAGGGTGATGCCCAAACAGCATGCCGCCATGGCGCCGGTGAGAAGGCTCGCATTGTTCATGGTTTGTTGGGGTGAGATAGTGTTTAGTTAGTCCTGCGGGGTATTCACGGCGGAATTGTCTTTGCATGCTACGTTTTAATCCGCTACCACCTGTTCTCCGGCTTTGACATGGACGGTATGAGTCCGTCCGTCGCGGACCAGCCGCAACGTGAATTCGCCGTCAGACTTCACCGTGATGCGGAGTCGCTTTGCGTCGAGCGGATCGGTTTCCGCCACCAGCGAGACCACATGCCCTGCGAAACGGAAGCGCTCGCAACCCTGGCGCGCGCTGGAGTGCAGGTTCCAGCTCAGCTCGTTTTCCGGCGCATTGGGTTGCAGGCCGATCGCGTATTCAAGCAGGTATAGAATCGGTCCGAGTCCGCTCCAGCCGACAAAATCCTTGCCGGCGGGTTTCCCCGGCGCTGCCGAGTCGGGAGCATAGTTCTCCCAGATGGTCCCGGTTTCCTTGAACACGCGGCCCATGAAGTCGAGATGGTTTAACGCGATCTCCCGCGCCAGCGCGTCGTAACCATAGCTATCCAAGCCGCAGATCACCATGGTGGTGGTGGGCGCCCAGACCGCGCCGCGCCAGTAGCCGCCCGCCGGGTCGTAGAACTTCTCATCTGCGGCCAGCGTGGGCACACGGTGCATGCGGGCGAAGGTGGCGGGATTTTTCAGCTCGGCCACCAGGGCGCTCGCTTGTGCCGGTGACGCTACCCGGGCCAGCAATGTCCAGTAGGCCGCGATGGTTCTAACCGGTGCCCGATCGCCCTTCAGGGTAAGGTCGAAGTAGAATTTCCGGTCCTCATCCCACATCAGGCTGTTGACCAACTGTTTCAGGCGCTCAGCGTCACGGGTGAACGCCTTGGCATCTTCTGGCTTGTCTAACATCTCAGCCATGATGGCGAGTTGTCGAGCAAACATAACCATCTCGCAGGAGATATCCACGCCGCAGCCACCGCCTTTCAGATAGAGATTGCGCGGGGAGTTGTCCATGCTGGCCCAGTCGGTGATATACAGGCCGTTACCCTGCTGGAGGTATTTCTCCAGCGCACGGTAATAGTGCACCAGCGGAGCGTAAACCATGCGCAACCGTTGCTTGTCGCCGGTGAACCGATAGCTCTCCATTTCAGCCCAGGAGAAAATTGGATGATTCAGGGAATCGAGCGTCAGGTTCGGCGGTGGCTGTGGCTCGGCGCGCCCCACATAGATGACCGGGTCGCTTTTGATAGGCTCGAAATTGAATGTCCAGCCCCAGCGGCTGAAGAGCGGTTTGCGCTCGCGGTTCAACCATTGGGCGAACTCCACGCCCGTGGTCCGGTTGGTCTCGCGGCCGATTTCACCGTCGGCGTATTGTCTGGCGTAGAAATTGTCCAACGAACCGATGCCCGGCACCAGCGGGTGTGCCACGTTGCAGAACATTGTCATGAAGCAGGTGTCCCACAGATAGATATTCTCGCTGAACGCCGCGTCAATGAACTGGGTGACCATTCCGCTGCCCGGCTTGGGTTCGTTGAAGTTTCTGAAGCCCAACTCCCAAGCTTTCCAATACATCCGCACCCACTCCGGTTTTTCGTCGAAGATGGGCGACGGCAACTGGCCGCGCAACTCATCGAACTTGGGTAAGGGGCTCGGAACGTATTGCTTCTTCGCAAAGAAACGGCCTTGGGCGGACTCCGGAGCTTGGTCAGCCTGTTGCGCCATGACGCCGGAACCCAGCAGCAGGCTGAGCCCGCAAACAAGGTTTCCCATTTTCATCGGACATTTGCCAGATGATTGCTCATTTTGTAATTTTTGTATTTGGATCATTTCAGTTGCGTGCGTTTGATGTTGGGTTCCTATCGCTTCTTACCCCTACCTATTGGATATCGCAACGGCTTGAGCGGGGCAGGGGGGGGTGCCGTGTGATCTTTGAGCGCCCGGATTTGATCACGGAGGTGGGCGGCCCGCTCAAATTCCAGACGCGACGAGGCCTCGCGCATCTCATCTTCCAACTCGGCGATGACGCGCAGCTTGTCATAGCTTGCCTCGCCATCAGCCACCAGTGAGGCGTTGAGTTTATCGGCGTGCTCCAGTTCCTTCTCGTGGGTATGCAGGCTTTGTTGGACGGCGCGAGTCACGCTTTGGGGCGTGATGCCATGCATTGCGTTGTAAGCCAACTGGCGGGACCGGCGGTGCTCGGTGATATCGAGCAATCTCTGGATGGAATCGGTGACGGTGTCACAGAACAACACGCACTCACCATTGATATGGCGGGCCGCGCGGCCGGCGGTTTGAATCAGTGAGGTGTCGTTGCGCAGGAATCCCTCCTTGTCCGCATCGAGGATGCACACCAGCGAGACTTCCGGCAGATCCAGGCCTTCCCGTAACAAGTTGATACCCACCAGGATGTCGAAGCTTGCCGCGCGGAGTTGGCGCAGGATTTCCACACGTTCGATCGCATCGATGTCGGCGTGCAGATAGCGCACCTTGAGGCCGGTGCCGCGTAGATATTCGCTAAGGTCCTCGGCGGTTTTTTTTGTTAGGGTGGTGATCAGCACGCGTTCGTTGCGTTCCACGCGCTGGCGGCACAATTCGATGGTGGCATCAATCTGGCCTTGGAGTGGAAGCAAGGTGAGTTTGGGGTCGACCAGGCCGGTGGGGCGGATGATTTGCTCGACCACCAGCGGCGTGCCGCGGTGGGTCGGATCGAAGTCGGCGACCGCTTGGTCATTGCCGCTGGGAATGGCGCGGATTTGTCTGCGGTCGAAGGGTGCGCTGCGGCCGGCGGCAGCGCGGGACAGGACCGGGATATAGGTTTTGTTATCCGGACGCGAGTTGAGGATTTCGAACGGCCCTGGCGTGGCGGAAACATACACACGCTGGCCGGTGATTTGCATGAACTCGTCAAATCGCAGCGGTCGGTTGTCCAGCGCGCTGGGCAGTCGGAACCCGTGCTCCACCAACACGGTCTTGCGGCTGCGGTCGCCTTCATACATGCCGCCGATCTGCGGGATAGTCGCATGGCTCTCATCGACCAGAAGCAGAAAATCGCCGCGGAAGAAATCCAACATGGTGTTAGGTCTGGCCCCCGGCTCGCGGCCGGTTAGATGGCGCGAGTAGTTCTCGATGCCCTGGCAGAACCCCATCTCGGCCATCATCTCAAGGTCATACTCGGTGCGCAGGCGCAGGCGCTGGGCTTCCAGCAGTTTTCCTTGTTTTTCAAACCCGGCGATGCATTGCTCCAATTCCTCGCGGATGGCGGTGGCGGCGCGCTTGAGCTTGTCGCCCGGGGTGACGAATTGTTTGGCCGGGAAAAACGTGTGGTGATCGAGGCGGTCGATGACCGCACCCGTCAGGGTGTGGATGCTGGCAATGCGCTCGATGGTGTCGTCGAAGAACTCGACGCGGATGGCGGTTTGATCCAGAAACGCCGGATGGACTTCCACCACATCGCCGCGGACGCGGAACTTGCCCCGGCCAAACTCGATGTCGTTGCGCTCAAAGAGCATGGTGACGAGGGAATTGAGGAAGTCCTCGCGGCTGAGTTGTTGGCCGGTGCGGATCGGGACCATCATGTTCTCATAATCCTCCGGCGAACCCAGGCCATAGATACAGGACACCGAAGCCACCACGATCACATCTTCGCGCGTAAGCACCGAGCCCATCGCGCTCAGGCGCAGGCGTTCGATCTCATCGTTGATCGCGGAATCTTTTTCGATGTAGGTGTCGCTGCGGGCGATGTAAGCTTCCGGTTGATAGTAATCGAAGTAAGACACGAAATACTCGACGGCATTGTGCGGGAAAAAGTTCTTAAACTCTGAGTAGAGTTGGGCCGCCAGGGTTTTGTTATGGCTCATGATAAGCGCGGGTCTGCCGTGGCGGGCGATCAGATTGGCCATCGTGAAGGTCTTGCCGGAACCGGTCACTCCTAGCAATGTTTGGTGGCGGTTGCCCGCTGCGATTGACTTCGCCAGCTTTGCAATAGCCTGTTCCTGATCGCCCTCAGGTTGGTAGTCACTGACCAGTTGGAATGGCATCCGCCACAACCCATAGGCCCGGATCGCCGGCATGGCAAGGACTGCGCGCCATGGCACGCAAATTTGCGATTCGAAGTAGTCCGCACAGGCCCCTGTGCGGGTCTTCCGAGACAGTGGCGTGAAAGACTGAGGCTTGAGGTGTAATCTGCTGTCTCTGATAGAAGACCGCACAGAGGACTGTGCGGACTACTACCTTCGGACTACTACTTTCCGCTTGCCATTGGCGACAGCTTGCGGCAGCTTAAGTGCATGCCTACCAGTGTGATTTCCTTGCTGCAGCATCTGGTGCGGATTCCTTCGGTCAACCCCGACAACGCGCCCGGCACTGCCCAGTCCGGCGAGCAAGCAATCGCGAATTTCCTCGGTGGTTGGCTCGAGGCGCTCGGCGCAGAAGTGGTGCTCGAGGAAGTGCAAAGCGGGCGCCCCAACCTGCTTGCCAGATTCGCGCCGGTGGATGGTCGCCCGCGAATTTTGTTAGGTCCGCATCTCGATACAGTGGGCGTGGGCGGTATGACCATTGATCCGTTCGGTGGCGAACTTCGCGACGGTCGCGTGTGGGGCCGTGGAGCGTCAGATACCAAGGGCCCGATGGCGGCCATGCTGTGGGCCTTGCGGCAAACCCGCGGCATGCTTGCCAAACTGCCGGTGGCGGTGGATTTCGTGGCGTTCATGGGTGAGGAATCCGGGCAGTGGGGGTCGAAGGATTTTGTGCGACGCCACGGCGTGGAATACACGTTTGCGGTGGTGGGCGAACCGACATCCATGCAGGTGGTCAACGTCACCAAAGGCTCGTTGTGGGCCACCCTGCGGGCGACCGGCAAGGCCGCCCACAGCTCGCAACCGGAACGCGGCGAGAATGCCATCCTCAAGCTCACCCGCGCGCTGGACACGCTGGACCATCACCTCGGGCATGCGCTGGCGGGTTTCAGCCACCCGGTGCTCGGCCACTCCACGCTCAATGTGGGAGTGATCCGGGGTGGCTCCCGGCCTAACATTGTTCCGGACATCGCGGAGGCGGAACTCGACATTCGCAGCACTCCGGACTTGGCCGCGGCGGGCGGTGCCTCGCGCTTGTTGCGTGAACTGCTGGAGGATCATGCATTGCCAGTGGAGATTATCAGATCAAACGAGAACCCGCCGATGGAAACCGCCTCCGATCATCCGCTTGTCCGCGCGTTGTTGGCGGTGGATCCGGCGACGCAGTTGGCGGGTGCCCCGTGGTTTTCCGACGCGGCCCATCTATCAAATGGCGGGGTGCCAAGCATCTGCCTCGGCCCGGGCTCGATCGACCAGGCGCACACAGCCGATGAATTCATCGAGACTGCTGCCTTGGAAAGCGCCGCCGCGTTCTTCGAGGCGTTCATCCGCGCGCTGTAACGGCGGTCGTAGCTGCGGCGTCCCTGCCGCAGTCCGTGGCTGCGTGCCTCCGGCCGCGGCGCGAGTGGTTAGGAGCCGTAAAGAAATAAACCTGAGTGATCAGACTTCAAACGCCATGTTTATTTACTTACGGCTCCTTAGCGACTGAAAAGCCTGCTCCAAATCTAACCACAACGCAAGCAAGCCGCCCCCCATGGTGGCAGGAGACGGCTTTTGTTAGGATTGGCAGAACCGCTGGCTCAGGGCGTGGGCACCGTGACAATGGTCTTGAGAATGCGTGAGGCAATCTGATAGGGGTCGCCCTGGGAATTGGGGCGGCGGTCCTCGAGGTAACCCTTGTAGTTGTCATTCATGAAACTGTGGGGAATGCGCACCGAGGAACCGCGGTCGGCCAGACCGTAGGTGAACTTGTCGATGGACTGGGTTTCATGCAAACCGGTCAGGCGCAGGTGGTTGTCCGGGCCATAGACTGCGATGTGCTCCTCGCGGTATTCCGCGAAGCCCGCCATCAAAGCTTCGAAGTATGCCTTGCCGCCGACATCGCGCATGTAGTCGGTGGAGAAATTCGCGTGCATGCCCGAGCCGTTCCAGTCGCCGCGGATCGGCTTGCAGTGGTATTCCACATCAACGCCGTATTTTTCACACAGCCGGTTGAGGATATAGCGGGCGACCCAGACTTGGTCGGCGGCGGTTTTCGAGCCCTTGCCGAAGATCTGGAATTCCCACTGGCCCTTGGCCACCTCGGCGTTGATGCCTTCGTGGTTGATGCCGGCATCGATGCAGAGGTCGAGGTGTTCTTCAACGATTTGGCGGGCGACGTCGCCGACGGCCTTGTAGCCGGCACCGCAGTAATACACCCCTTGTGGCGGCGGGAAGCCATCGGAGGGGAAGCCGAGCGGGCGGCCATCCTGGAAGAGAAAGTATTCCTGTTCGAAGCCAAACCAGGCACCCGGATCATCGAGCACGGTGGCGCGGTGGTTGGACGGATGGGGCGTGGTGCCGTCCGGCATCATGACCTCAGCCATGACCAGCACGCCATTGCGCCGCGTGCTGTCTGGGAAAACCGCCACTGGCTTGAGCATGCAGTCGGAGCTGCGGCCTTCCGCCTGTTGTGTGGAACTGCCGTCAAACCCCCATTGCGGGAGTTGTTCGAGAGTGGGAAAACTATCGAAGTCCTTGACCAAGGTCTTGCTGCGGAGGTTCGGGGTGGGCGTGTAGCCGTCGAGCCAGATATATTCCAATTTGTATTTAGCCATGGGGTGGGGGTAGTGCGGTTGGTGTTGTTGTTTGTTGGGTGGGGGCTGGTGAAGACGTCGGGTGGCGTTCACAGAATCCTCCAGGCAGATATGAAGCAATTTCCGTGCCAACTTGCCTGGAAATTTCCAGCAGGTCAATTTTCGGCTGGAATGGCTTCGTCGGCACCGCTGACGGCAACGACGATGAGGGTTGTATCGTCGATGCCGCAATTGTCAAGCGCACGACTGAGGAGAGCGTCGGCAGTAAGAGCGGGGGTATCCGCGCTATTGGCGAGGGCGTTGGTGATGTGGCGCTCCCAGAGGCCGTCGATCAGGCCGTCCGAGCAGATCAGAAAGCGGTCGCCGGGGTGATAGGGGATGGCCGCGAGGTAAGGACAAACGTCGAGGTGACCGCCACCGACCACTTCATAGAGCGCGGAGCGGCGGGGATGGTTGCGGTATTCGACTTCGGAGATTTCACCGCGTTGCCATTGGCCCCAGGCGGAGGTATGGTCGCGGGTCAGTTGGGTCAGTTCGCCGTCGCGGGAAAGATAGATGCGGGAATCGCCGGCGTTGGCGAGGTAAAGGTTTTCTGGGGTGAACCAAGCCAAAGCGAGGGTGGCGGCCATGCCGCGGCATTCGTCGCGGTCGACGGCGGCGGCGTTGATATGTTCATGGACCGAGTGGAGGGCATCATCGAGGTGACTGAGGCAATCCGGAAACAAGCCAGCGGCAGCGACTTTGAAGGTTTCCGGGATGATTTCGCACATTTGTTGGAGGAGAATCGACGACGCCAGATCGCCGGCATTGCCGCCGCCCATGCCATCCGAAACGGCAAACACCAAGTCGTGGGTGGCAAGGGAGTGGCTGCCGTCGGCAACAAGGATCTCCGCCCCTTGCGGACCGGAGGCGAAAGCGATGAACGAATCGTCGTTGCGAGGTTTGCGGGACCCGCTGTGAGAGCGGGCCGCCCAATGGAGAAGCGCGGTGGTGGGCACGATGGCGGCGTTAGGGAGTGGGGGAGTCAGGAGGTTGGTTTGGATCAGGCATGACCAGGCCGGGCGGCGGTGACAGAATTTCAGCCAGTTCAAAGTCGATCACGCAAAAGCAGCCGAGCTTGTCGGAGTAGGTGATGTTGCGGGCTTCGGCATCGAGGTGGCGCACACCGTAGTCGCGCTCGAGTTTGGCGAAGATGCGCGCGGCCTTTTCCTTGGTGATTTGGCTGGCGGGTTGGCCGCAGTTGGTGGAAACAAAATAGAATTCGTCCGGGTGCTCTTCTAACAACCTAGGCACATACGGGCAGCCGCGCGCTTCGAGCTCTTTGAGCACGGCCACCTCGGTGGCGTAGCGCTCGGCGGCAGCCGTTCCGCGCAAGCGCTTGTGGACGTTGCCGTAGAAATCAATCCGCACTGTGGAGCGGATGCCATCTTTGAGCGGTTGCAGGGACATGGGGTGCTGGCGCAGCGAAGCACCGAACCCAAGAAAACTGCTGTCGCCAACGATGTCACGCGCAAAAGACGCAAGCCGCGAAGACGTAGTGCCACAGCCATCTCACCGATGGATCCCTGAAAGGTGGCCCGATTTTTCGGGGCCGATGGATTGCAGTCGTGAGCCTTGCGGTGAGTGATAAATCGTCTTGCAAAATGGGCGGCTAAAGGTGATTCAAAGGCGTGTTTCACGTTTGCGGAGAGGTCTTCGATCGCCTGCCAACCCGCGACGTAATTACCCCAGTCATGAAAACCTCCGCCGCTCTTCGCCTGTTCCTTGCTGGTGCCCTCGCCGCGCATAGTGCAACCCACGTGGTGCAAGCTGCCTCCATCTATTGGGACGGCCGCGGCACCGACTGGAATGCGGCGGGCAATTGGTCCACTGCCGCAGGGGCCATCATTCCCAATCCGCTGGCGGCTCCCGGAGCGGCGGATGTCGTGACTTTCAGCATCAGCCCGGTCAATTCCGCGCAGGCGGTCGATTTGAATGGCAACCAATCCGCGTTGGGGCTGATTTTCCTCGCCGCGAGCCCCGAGACTATTCTGTTAGGTGGCATGGCCAACGGGATTCTCACGCTGGGTGGCGGCGGCATCACGGTCAACAACACGACCGGGGCGGTGACCTTCGGATCGATCACCGACGGACAGAAAGTTAACCTCGTGCTGGCGGCCCCCCAAACGTGGGCGAATCAGGCGGCGTATGCGTTGACATTGATCAATGGCGTGAACAACGGCGGCAACCTGTTGACTCTCACTGGCACGGGCAGCATCGCGCTTGACGGGGCGGTGACGGGAACTGGCGGATTGACCAAGAGCGGTGCGGGCACGCTCACCCTTGCCGGCGAGAATTCCTATGGCGGCCTGACGACGCTCAGCGGGGGCACGCTGTTGTTAGGTGCGGCAGGCAGTGCCACCAACAGCCCGCTGGGCACCACTGCCGCGGGCACCACGGTGTTGAGCGGCGCGGCACTTGACCTCAACGGCTACTCGCTGGGCACCGCTGAAGCCCTTACCTTGAATGGCACCGGTGGGTTTGGCGGCGGCGCCCTGTGCAACAACTCTGCCACGGCGGCAACCTATTCCGGCTTGCTCACGCTGGGCAGTGCCAGTAGCATCGTAGCCAGCAGCGGCGAGATCATTTTGTCTAACACTGGCACAATTCAGGGTGCCGGCTTCGGCTTGACTCTCGATGGCACCGCCAGCAGCAGCCTCGCCAGCAGTATTGGCACTGGCGCGGGCACCCTGACCAAGAGCGGCATCGGCATCTGGTCACTCAGCGGGGCCAGCACTTATACTGGTCTAACAAAAATTTCCGGGGGCACGCTGCGGCTTGGCGTCACTAACGCCATTCTGTCCGGCAATGCAGTGACGATCGACTCCACTGCGGCGGCGGAAACCGCGACCCTCGACTTGAATGGCTTTGCGCTGACCATCGGGGGAGGGGGCTTGACCCTCGGCGGCACGAGTGGCATCGGCAGTGCCAATCAGGTGATCGGTAGCGGTGCGGGCAGTATATTGACCCTCAGCGGTGGAGGTAGTGCGGTGACCTACTCCGCCGCTAACAATCCTTTGGGTGCCACTATTTCGGTCACCGCCATCAACCTCAACAATGTGGCGCAGACGTTTACCATCAACGACAGCAGTCTTGCGGCCGACGATCTAACCATCTCAGCGGTCATCCAGAATGGCGCACTCACGAAGTCCGGGGTTGGCACATTGCTACTTACCGGCGCGAACACCTACAGCGGTGCCACCACCCTTAATGCGGGCACGCTGAGCATCGCGGCGGACGCCAATCTGGGTTCCGCCAACCCGTTGGTTTTCAATGGCGGCACTTTGCAAATCACTGGCACGGCGCTCACGGGCTACGCCTCAGGCCAGATCGGCACTCATCCGGTCACGCTCACCTCAGGGCCGACCGTCGGCTTGGATATCAGCGATGGCACCAACACTTTCACCGTTAGCCAAGGCCTCAACCAAGGCAGCGGTGGTCTAACCAAGTTAGGTGCCGGCACGCTCGTGCTCGGCGGCGCTAACACTTACACCGGCCTGACCACCGTCAACGCGGGAGCGCTGCGCCTTGGGGTCGGTAATGCCATCCCGGTCGGCAACGCGGTCACGGTCAATTCCACCACGGTCGGAGAGACCGCAACTCTGGACTTGGGTGGCTTTGCCTTTACCATCGGGAGCGGCTTGACGCTGGGTGGCACGGGGGCTACGGACAGCAGCACCAATCAAGTGACCGGCAGCAATGCGGGTAGCGTGCTGACGCTTGCCAGCACGCTGACCTACACCGCGACCAACAATCCGCTGGGTGCCATCGTCTCGGTTACCACTCTCGATCTGGGCGGGACATTACGGAGTTTTAGCATCAATGACAGCATCAACGCCGCACTTGATCTAACGATATCATCGGCCATCCAGAACGGCGGCTTGACCAAGGACGGCACCGGCACGCTGTTGGTGTCCGGCACCAACACCTACGGCGGCCTCACCACGGTTGGCGCCGGCACGCTAATGTTAGGTGCGGCTGGCAGCGGCGCCAACACCCCGCTGGGAACCACCGCGGCAGGCACCTCGGTGACCAGCGGCGCCACCCTCGACCTCAATGGCTTTTCCCTCACCACGTCCGAGGCACTCACCTTGAACGGCTCCGGAGTCAATAACGCGAGCGGGGCCTTGACTAACAGTTCTGCCACAGCGGCGACCTATGCCGGGTTGCTCACGCTGGGCAGCACCAGCAGCATTGTGGCCGGCAATGGCGATATCATTCTCTCCAATCCCGGCATGCTCATCGGTTCTGGCGCCGGCTTTAGCCTCAAACTCATGGGCAGCGCCACCGACTGCAGCCTCGCCAGCAGCCTCAACACCGGCACCGGCTCACTCTATAAATTGGACCCCGGCACCTGGACGCTCACCGGCGCCAGCACCTTCACCGGCCTGACCGCAATTTATGGGGGCACCCTGCGGCTCGGCGTCGGCAATGCCATTAAGTCCGGTAATGCCGTCACGGTCGGCTCTAACATTGCAGGCGAAACCGCGACCCTCGATCTGGGCGGTTTTGGTCAGGCCATCGGCGGTGCCGGATTGACCCTCGGCGGCTCGGCGGCAAGCGTCAACCAGGTGATCGGCAGCGGCGCTGGCAGCATCCTCACCCTTAGTGGTGGCGTAACTGCTCTAACATACCTGGCCACGAGCAATCCCCTGGGATCTGACATCACAGCCACCACTCTCGACCTGAGCGGCGCGGCGCTGACCTTCACCATCGGCGACAGTGCCAACGCGGTCAATGACCTGACGATTTCCTCGGTCATCCGGAATGGCACCATGATCAAAGCCGGCGCCGGCACGCTGGCCCTTTCCGGTGCCAACACCTATACCGGCACCACCACCCTCAATGCCGGCATCCTCAATGCTGGCTGCGCGCAAAATGGTGCGGTGTCAGGCCCCTTGGGCGTGCCCGCGACGCTCGCGGGTTCTCTCCTGTTTAATGGCGGCACGCTGCAATACTCGGTGGCTAACACCTACGATTATTCAGCCCGTTTCGCCACCAGCGGCAATAATGCCTATCGCATCGACACCAATGGCCAAACCGTTGCCTTGGGCAATGCCCTGCCCGCGTCGGGCACCAGTGGTCTAACCAAGTCCGGCACCGGCACCCTCACTCTCAACGTCGTCAATACCTATGCCGGCCCAACCACGGTCAACGGCGGCAATTTGCTTCTCGACGTCAACAATGCCATCCCGGCCGGCAGCAGCGTCACGGTCAACGCCACCATCGCCGGTGACCCGACGGTGCTTGATTTGGGCGGCTTTGCACAAACCATCGGCGGTGCGGGATTGATCCTCGGTGGAACCGGCGCGGCAGTGAGCACCAACCAAGTGACCGGCACCGGCACGGGCAGCGTGCTGACCCTCACCGGCGGTCCCACGGCCCTCACTTATTCTAACACTAATAACCCCCTGGAGGCGACCATCTCGGCCACCACGCTCGATCTGAACAACGCGGCGCAAACGTTTGCCGTCGGTGACAGCAGTAACGCCGCTTATGATCTAACCATCTCATCCACCCTGCGCAATGGTGCCCTGATCAAAACGGGCGCTGGCACGCTGGTGCTGTCCGGGGCGAACCTTTACACTGGCACCACCACCCTTAATGCCGGCATCCTCAATGCCGGGGACGCGGAACTTGCCGGTGTCTCAGGTCCCTTGGGCAATCCCGCAACGCCCGCCGGGTCGATCGTGTTCAATGGCGGCACGTTGCAATACTCGGCTGCCAACACCTATGATTACTCGGCCCGTTTCACCACCAGCGGCAACAATCCCTATCGCATCGACACCAACGGTGAGACCGTGTTATATGCCAACGCCCTGCCAGCGTCCGGGACCAGCGGTCTAACCAAATTAGGCGTCGGCATCCTCAACCTCAGCGTCGCCAACACCTATGTGGGCCTGACCACGGTCAATGCCGGCACCCTGCGGCTCGGAGTTGCCAACGCCATCCCGGTCGGTGCCGCCGTCGCGATCAATGCCACCACCGGCGGCGCGACCGCAACGCTTGATTTGAACGGCTTTGCGCAAACCATTGGCGGCGCCGGATTGACCTTCGGTGGCGGCGCGGATGCCGCGGTTGGCACCAACCAGGTGATTGGCAGCGGCGCGGGCAGTGTGCTGACCCTCAGCGGCGGCCCCACGGCCCTCACATATTCCAATACGAACAATCCTCTTGCTGCCGTTATTGCGGCCACTACCCTTGACCTCAACGGCGCGACGCAAACCCTCACTATCGGTGATAGCAGCGCCGCGCGCGACCTGACGATCACCTCGGTCATTCGGAATGGTTCTCTAACCAAGGCCGGGGCGGGAACCCTGCTGCTCACCGGTGAGAACACGTTTAACGGTCTAACAATAATTAATAACGGCACGCTGATGTTGGGCGCCGCGGGCAATGCCATCAACAGCCCGCTGGGCACCAGCGCTGCGGGCACCAACGTCTTGAGTAACGGATCGCTTGACCTCAATGGCGTCACGCTCAGCACATCCGAGCCACTCACCTTGAACGGCACTGGCGCGTCCGGCGGCGGTGCTCTAACCAACGGCACGGCCATGGCCGCAACCTATGGCGGGCCGCTTACGCTCGGCAGCGCCAGCACCATTGCGGCCAGAAGCGGCGATATCATCCTCTCCAACCCTGGCACGCTTGTTGGCTCCGGATTCGGCCTGACGCTCGACGGCAGCAGCAACGCTAGCAGCATCGCCAGCAGCATCGGCACCGGGGCCGGCACGCTGACCAAGACCGGCAGCGGCACCTGGACACTCACTGGAACTAACACATTCAGCGGCCTCTTGAGCATCTCCAACGGCACGCTGGCAGTCGCCACGCTCAACAATGCCGGCAGCGACGGTCCGCTGGGCAACAGCGCAGGTGCTGTTAGCCTCGGTGGTGGCGGCACCGGCACCTTGCGCTACACCGGCGGCACCGTCACCAGCAGCAAACCGTTCACGCTGGCAGGCGGCGGCACCGGGGTGTTCCAAGTGGACATCGCGGCGACCGCCCTGACCTTGGGTGGCGTGCTCAGCGGCAGCGGCACGCTTAGTAAGACCGGCCCGGGCATGATAGTGCTGGCCGGTTCTAACACTCACACCGGCAGCATCTTCCTGAATGCCGGAATCCTGCAGCTCAGCGGGGCCCTAGGGGCGATGAGCACAACCACCGGCATTACCTTCAATGGCGGTTATCTAACGTTGCTCAACACCGGCAGCAGCGAGGGATCTCTCAATCGCATGAGCAACAGCGCCGCCATCACGTCTAACGGCGGCATCCTCACCTACACCAACACGGCCGGCGCGGGCAATATCTATGCGGAAACCCTGGGTGCGCTCTCGCTTAATGCCGGCCGCCTCGATGTCATCCTCAGCAACGATCAAAACGGCGGCAGTGGCAACGCCCAGACGCTCACCTTCAGCGGCCTGAGCCGGCCGGGCGGCTCGGCCAGCGTGGCATTCTCCGCCGCCGGCGGACTCACCACCACCACCAACATGCTCAAGCTCACAGGTGTCACGCCGACCCCTGCCGGCCAGATTATTGGTCTGTGGGCGACGGTGGGAACCAGTCCCACGACCCAGAGCGACTATGCGGTGTGCAACGCCGCGGGGTATCTGGTGGCGGCTAACATTCCCGGCACCTCGCAAACCACTTGGACCAACGCGGCCAACACCTACACCTTGCGTGGCGCCGATGCTCTCACCGCCACTCGCACCATCAACGCCTTGCGCTTCACCGGTGCCAGCAGCACCCTCGCCCTCGGCATCTTCAATCTGGAGACGTTCTCCATTTTTAATGGCGGCTTCGGCACGCTCACGATCACCGGCCCGGGAGCCATCCGCCAGCAGGGGACTGCGGCGGCCAATCTCCTGCTCAACCCCGGCAACTCCACCATTGCCATCAGCGCCCGGTTGGTGAACAACAGTGGCGCGCTCACCTTGGTGAAAGCTGGGGCCGGCACCCTCACCCTCTCCGGTAACAACACCGCCACCGGCGCCCTCAGTGTGGATGGCGGTGGCACTTTGAATCTTGCTGGATCTAACACATTCGCCGGAGGCATCGACATCGGTGCCAGTTCGGCAGCCAATATTGTCAACGTCAGCGGTCGGATGACCGGCCTCGGGGTGGCTGGCAATCTCAACGTCGGCAGCACCACCTTCGGCGGCAATCAGTTGAATCTCTCAGGTGAGGGTAGCTCCGCCAATCCGACTCTAGGCATTGGCTCCTCCAACGTGGCGATGTGGGTGGGTGGCAGGGACTCCGCCGCCTCCAATAACAGCCTGACCATTTCCAATGGTGCCTACGTCAGCATCAGCGGTGGTAGTGGCACGACCGACAGTTCGGTGGGTAAAAACGCCGGTTCATCTAACAACCTGCTCAAGGTCAGCGGCACGCGTTCGACGTTTGTCACTGGCGGGCACTGGCTTATTATAGGTGATGCCGGCAGTTCTAACACCATGATAGTTGACCAAGGTGGCAGAGCACAGGTGCGGGTGATGGGTGTGGGATTTACCGGCAGCAACAACACGGCCACTGTGGACGGCGGCAATTCCTCGCTGGTGGTGACTGAGGATCTCATCATCGGCGGAGGGGCCAACGGTAGCGGCAACAGCGTGATCGTCTCCAATGGCGGCTACTTGAATACCCAGACACGGAGCGGCAAAACCGAGTTTTCGTGCATCATTGCAAAATACGCCGGTGCGAACAACAATGCGGTTACCATCAGCGGTGCCAACTCGCGCTGGATTGACAACGGTTACCCAGTGATGATTGGCGGCAACGCAGATAGCGTATCTTGCCCGGCGTTCAGCTGGGTGGACGCGCGTGGTAACTCATTGAGTATCTCCAGCGGAGGCACGGCTGTCATCAACACCGGGGTGATCCTGAGCGGCACCAACTCGTCCTGCAATCTTGGCAATGGCACCAACATCAGCGCCATGACCGTTGGCAGCACCAGAGACGGCGGCGTCAAGCTGAGCGTCGCCGACGCGCGGCTCAACTTCAATAGCGGTCGTCTAACAGCAGGGGTGGCCGGCACCTTGGTTTCCGGACCGGGCCAGGTGCTGCTCAACGGGCCGGGCTACATTGCCACTTCCCAGGTGAATTCGGTGATCACCAGTGTGATTGCCGGCAGCGGCAACCTGATCAAGGAAGGGGTCGGCACTCTAACACTAGTGGCGGCCAATACCCACACCGGCGCCACTCTGGTAAATGCCGGCACGCTGGCCCTGGGTTATGATATCTTAGCGGCCAACAAACTGGCCAACACGAGCGCGTTAGTTTTGGGTGGTGGCACCTTGGATCTCGTCGGCGGAATGCAGACCGAGGTGGTCGCCGCCACCACGCTCAACGCCGGCAGAAGTGGCGTTACCGCCGCGCCCGCCACTTCGGTGTTGCGCATGAATGCAATCACCCCAGGCGTGGGCATTGTCAATTTCGGCGCGGCGGGCATCGCCAGCACCAGCAACGCCAACGACAGCAGCGGCATTCTCGGTGCGTGGGCGACGTTGGGTGGCAGCGACTGGGCAATGCGCTCCGGCACGCTGGAAGGCAATGGTAACTATTTCATCAATGCCTACACCGGTTACATTAACCTCAACGCCCGCGGCCCGAGCACCATCGCCAACGCTCTGACCACCAACGTGCGCATCAATGGCAACGGCACTAGCGGCAACATCAGCCTCGGCGCCGCCACCACGACTATCAACACGCTGCTGCAGAATAATGCCAGTTTTCCCGCCACGGTGGCTCTCGTCCCCGGCAATGTGCTGGCCACCAACGGCATCATGATCGGCAGCGGAATGGAGGCGTTGAGCATCGGTGCGGTTGCCGGCAACGGCAGTTTGCGCACGGCCACTGCCGGTGCCAATCTGGTGCTCAACAACAACAACGCCGCCGTTGATCTAACGATCAACGTGCCGATCGTCGCCAACGGTGCCTCCGGCTTGGCCGCGGCAGGTGTCATCATCCTCAACGGCGTCAACACCTATACCGGCAATACCGGGATTGGTGCCGATGCCGTCACCGCACTCGGGGTCACCACCTACAGCGGGGGACTCACCATTGGCGGAGCGGGTCAATTGGGCGGCGGCAACTATGCGGGGGCGATCTCTATCAGCGGCGGCGTGGGGTTGATCTTTGCAAGCAGCGCCAACCAAATTCTCGGCGGTGTGCTCAGCGGCGACGGCAGTTTTACCCAGTCCGGCACCGGCACCCTTGTGCTCGCCGGAGCCAACACATACAGCGGCGTGACCACCAGCAATGCCGGCGTTCTAACTGCCGGAAGCGCGACGGCCTTCGGACCGGTTGCCACCGCGGCGCTGGTGTTTGGCGAGGGCAGCACCGGCAAGGTCCGCTTGAATGGCAACGACATCACTCTAAACAGCCTCAACACCGGTGGCACGGTCGGCACGCCCATCATTGAGAGCGGTTCCGGCACGGCCGGCACCGACACCCTGACCGTCAATGTCTGGCCCACCAGTACCGGCGTTGCTAATAACAGTAGCTACGCCGGGCTGCTGCAAGACGGCGGCATTCGTAAGCTGGCGCTGGTAAAAAATGGCACCGGCACCCTCACCCTGGGCGACGCCAGCACCGGCATCAGCACCTTCAGCGGTGGCACCACGGTCAATGCGGGCACCCTGACCCTCGGTAATCAAAATGGCCTTGGCACCGGCTCCCTGAATTTGGCTGGTGGCAGCACTTTGCAACAGACAATGTTTGAAGGCAACACGGCGGCGGGAGCCATTCCCAATGCGATTCATCTGGGCACCGGCGAGGTGACCCTGAACATCGCATACAGCGGCTTTGCTGATATCTGGCTCAACCAGGAGGTTTCCGGGGGGGGCACCCTCCGCCTGGTCAGCGATGGCAATGGTCGCACCCTCACCCTCAGCGGGCCCAAGACATTCACCGGTGGCATCATTCAAGCTGGATACGGGGCGTATCCCAGCGTGGCCATCGACAACGTGGCGTCCCTGGGCAGCGGGACTTTCCATGCGAAAATTAACGGGTCTAACACAACAGTGGGCGTGCTTAAACCCATTGCCGATCTATCAGGCGGCAGAGGTGTGGCCAACGCCATTGAAATTGCTCCGGGCGCGCGCCTGGTGGTGGAGGCCGCCGCCACCGAGTCGATCCAACTTTCCGGCACCGTCTCGGGCGGCGGCGCTCTGGTCAAGACGGGGACGGCCAACTTGATTCTATCCGGGGCCAACACCTATGCGGGGCCCACCACAATCAGCTCGGGCATGCTCACCGTCACGAATGCAGCCGCTCTGGCCGGCACCTCTGGCGTGACCGTTGCGGACGGTGCCGACTTGAGTTATGCGGCCAGTGCCGATGCCCCCTTGGTCCTCAACTGCAACCTCGACGTTATGGGATCCACCGCCAGCATCCTCGGTGGGTCCATCGGGTCCACACCCACCAGTGCCAGCATTGTGGTGACGGGTTTGGCTAACGCCATGCCGGGCAGCGGGATAGGCGTCAATGTGTTTGTGGTGCCCGGCGTGACTCCGGTCAGCGGCAGCTACACGC
>JBAXOF010000005.1:0-38472 GCA_037133375.1 Verrucomicrobiota bacterium
CCCATTCTCGTCACTGGCGGAGCCGGCTATATCGGCTCTCACACCGTTCGCCTGCTTGCTTCACAAGGCAGGAAAATCGTCGTCCTCGACAACTTGGTTTATGGCCATCCCCAAGCCATCATCGATCAGGGAGTGGAACTCGTCGTCGGCGACGTCGGCGACCGTGCACTGGTGCACGCGCTTTTTGAAAAACACGGGTTTGGTGCCGTGGTGCACTTTGCCGCCTACGCCTACGTCGGGGAATCCGTCACCGACCCGCTCAAATACTATCAAAACAACACCGCCGAACCGATCAAACTGTTGCAAGTGATGCAGGAATTCGGCTGCAAGGTGTTTGTATTTTCATCCACCTGCGCCACCTATGGCGTGCCCGACGCGTTGCCGATCACCGAAAGCAATGGCCAACGCCCGATCAATCCCTACGGCCGGAGCAAACTCATGGTCGAGTGGATTTTGGCGGATTGCGGCCATGCTTGGGGATTGCGCAGTGCCTGCCTGCGCTATTTCAACGCCAGCGGGTGTTCGCCCGACGGACTCATCGGTGAAGACCACGACCCGGAAACCCACCTCATTCCCAGAGTGTTGATGGCCGTAACCGGGGAAATCGACCACCTGGAAGTCTTCGGCACCGATTATCCAACGCCGGACGGCACCGGCATCCGCGACTACATCCACGTCGAGGATTTGGCTGATGCCCACGCCCGCGCGCTCGACCATCTTGCCGCCGGTGGCACCTCACTGTGCTGCAACCTTGGCACTGGGGTCGGAGTTTCCGTGCAGGAAATCATCACCGCCACCGAGGAGATCACCGGTCTGCCGGTGCCGGTCACCTACGGCCCCCGCCGTGAGGGCGACCCCGCCATGCTCGTCGCCGACCCCACCCTCGCCAAGCACTTACTCGGCTGGGAAGCCACCCGCAAGGATGTTCGTGAGATGATCCGCCCTGCATGGTTATGGATGCAGGGTTCCGGTCATGGTCGCTACCCCAAAGATCGGAACCTGTAATCGCGATGTATTGACATTCGTCCTTGCCTTTTTCCCATCATCCATTAAGACTCAGTTCAGAATTGAAGCTCCTTCCATGCACTCAAACCCACCTGCAATGCCTCCTGTGCCCAGCCGCCCAGGCTTCTCCCTATTGGAGTTACTGACCGTCATTGCCATCATCTGTGTGCTGATGACCGTTGCCTCCGTCGGCATTGGCAGCCTACTCGCGGGCAAAGGCATCTCCACAGGGGTATCCACCACGGAAGCGGTGTTTGAGGAAGCCCGCACCCTTGCGGTGGGCAAGCGCACCAATGCCGCGGTGCTGGTCAGCATCCAGGATCCTGACAACATCGACACCTACCTGCGGCGTTTGGTGGTGGCCTACAAAGAGGTTGACCCGGCCACCAACCAGCAGAGCAAGGAGTGGACCCTATCGAGCCGCGGCGTCACCCTTCCCGTCAAGGTTTACTACAGTCGGATCCTCAGCCGCAAGGATCACAACACTGGTGCGGGTGAATTGAACATCGTAACGCTGGGAGGTGCCAATGTGAAACGGGATTACCAAGGACAATACTTTATCTACGAATTCAACGCCGAAGGCATCTGCACCACTCCTGGTGCCAGCTTTGTCATCGGCACCGGTGGTCGCGCCCTCCACAGTTCCGACCCCCGTCCGCGCGTGACGGCTTCCGCCAAGCGTGACTTCGGCGGCTTTGTCATCTGGCGCAATGGCACCTCCTCACTTTTCCGCAGTCCGACCCAAATTCTCAAGGGTGACAACAACATCACCTACTTCTGATTCATGAAAATCCACCCCTCCTCCCGCAACTCCGGTTTCACCCTATTGGAAACGGTCATCGCCATGGGCGTCCTTGCGGTGTTGCTCACCGCCTTCATGGCGGCCTTCGGCCCGGCGATGTCCGGCATCCGCAGAGCCATCAATGTGCAGGAAGCCGACCGCCTGGCCTCCACCTTGGAGTCGGAACTCGCCACCCTGCGCAGCGGCCAGGAGTCCAGCGACATCAAGACCGGCTTTGACAAATCTTTCTACTGGATCAAACAAGCCAACGACTCGACCACCGCGCTTTTCGTCTATCAATATCGTGGTGACCCGAGCAAACGCCGCTCGGACAACTCGCTGGAGCCGGTTCCCCAAACCGGTGGCGTGCCCGGCAAGGACTACATTGTCCAACCCATGATTCGCCGCCTCAACGATTCGTTGTTTCTCAAAGACATCGCGGCCCTTGAGGGCCCCGTGTTGCTGGTGAAAATCACCCAGCTCGTCTTCAGCAATGGCCAGGGTTTGGTCAAAGGACTGCCTGGAGACATCAAAGACCCGCAGTTAGGCACGGCCGTCACCAAACCCGACGACTACAAGGAGGCCGTCATCGCCTTCTACGCGGAGTTCTACGGCATGCCCACTAACAGCGAGACCTACTTCACCGGGGATGCCTTCAAGTCACGCTTCAAAACCATCAAGTATCCCATCTTCACGCGCAACCTTGCCGTCCGTAGATAACCCGCGTCCATCCGCAAACCCTCATGCAAACCTTCCGCTCCCGTCCGCCCCGCCGCGGCTTCACGCTCATCGAGTTGTTGCTCGCCATGGTCATCACCACCATCATCGCGTATGTGCTGATTTCGGTGACGGCGATTGCCATCGACTCATGGAATCGCGGCCGCTCGGAAATCCGCGCAGCCCGCCAGGCCAAGTTCATGGTGGATTCCATCGCCAAGGATTTCGAATCCCTCGTCACACGCAGGGGCAACACCTTCGAATGGCTGTCGGCCAAGACCGCCCCGAAATTACCCGGCAACAACTCCGCTCAGAGCTCTAACACCGCCACCCTGATTTTCTTCACCGCGGCCACCGACCGCTACGACGGGAAAATCAACACCACCGATGACAAGGGCGGCGATGTCTCGTGCGTTTCCTATCAACTTCAATACAAGGATCCCATCAGCGGGGGCTCTGATAACAATTTTGCGACCTTCACTCTCTATCGTTTGCTGGTCAATCCAAACGACGCCTTCGACAATCTCCTTAGCAAAAGCTCGTTGGAAACCGCCTTCCAAGCCTACAGCACCAAAGTCCCCGACCTGAAGAACTTCGTCTGTGAAAACATCTATCAATACAGCATTGTCTTCCACATCGAGGTCACCCGTGACTCAGGTGCCGGCAAGGTCTCCAAACTGACCGTGCCCGTCTCACTCGGGCCCACGGCAGGCAACGGCCGGGTGACCGAGTTCCACATTCTTGGCAGCGGTCTGAACCTCGCCTCAACCCCCTCCTCGGACGTCACGATAGATGAATTGAAAGCCGGACGGGTCGCGGCCATGGAAGTTTCCCTCACCGTCATCTCGGACGCCGGCATGCAACAATTGCGCAGCCGGACCGACCTCATCGGCTCCGCCATGACCAAGTTCATGGCCAAGAACTCCTTCCAGTATTCCAAGCGTGTCGAGCTTCCCTGCATGTGAGGACAAGAAATGGAGCATCAAAGACCGACGACGCACACCCAACACCGCCAAGGCCATCGCGGACAAGGCCGGGGTGAGCTAGCGGACGGCACCCCGCCCGACCGCAACCGGCACCGATGGTTACTGTCGAGGGTGAACAGGGCGGACAAGCTCAGACGTCCTGACCTCGGCCTTGAATTGAAGGGGAATTGACCCGCAATCCCGGAAAATGGCATGGCACTCTTTAGGGCAACGGCCCGGCAACATACCAGCCCATGGCAACGCCATGGGTAACGATCACCCGGATGGTAATGAGAAAGCCCGCTCCAAGCAGCGTCAGACATTGGGCCTGCTGCCACATAGGTCGGGATTTCAGCCCTCAAATATCATGACGGCACCTGACCTTGGGCGTTGCCCAAGGCTGGGGTGGGATGGGCCGTTGGCCCGGAGATCCAAGCCGGGAACCGAGAAAATATGCCAAAGCATTTTCCACCGAGACCAGGAACTGTGAAGCTGTTAGAAAAAAGCAGGGACCACTTTAGGGGACAGCGCGCTGTCTTTCGTTTTCCTAAAATCGCTGGAATCCTTATGGCAGTAAGCGATTATGAGATGGTGCGCGCTGCAGGGTTCGAACCTGAATCCCACCCTTATCCTGATTGCATCGGTTAGGTTTTCCTGCACATACCCCGCAATAAATGCTTGTAACACCCCCCGAAATGCAGCACAATGCGCCCATGAGCAAGACGAAGAAACGCACGCGGACACTGGCAAGCAAAACATCGTCCAACGGAATCACAATCAGGCCACTGGTGGACAAGCAAGGATATACGTCCTATCTGGTTCAAGGCTGGAAGGAAAACGACAAGTGGCAGCGCAGGCAATTCAAGGATCGGGCAAAAGCCGAAACCTTCGCCAGCACCAAACGGGTGGCGATGGAGAACAAGGGCCGCGCCCAAGAAATGATTCTTTCGCCAATGACCCAAGAGCAACACGACGCCGCACTAGCCGCCGTGGACAAGTTGGGGGGCACCTACACGCTGGCCGAGGCGGTGGAGTTTTTCCTCAAACACCACCGCCCGCCAGAATACACGATCCGCCTAGTGGACGCGCTCAAGCTCTATCTTGACGACAAGGAGGATGATCTTCGACCACGCACGCACGCTGCCATCAAACGAAGCATTGAGCGTTTTATCACTGCGACCGACAACCCTTGGACGCATGAGGTGACCCAGCAGCAGGTGGACAAATTCCTTCGCGGAATTAGAGCCAAGGATGGGGTGGGCAAGGCGAGCAAGAAAACTTGGAACAATTCCCGCAACGAATTGGGCGGGTTCTTTGGATGGTGCGCGGATACGGACGCGGCATCCAATCGCCCGTTCACCTTTGAGAACCCGGTGACCGGGGTGCGCGTCCACAAGTCCCGTCAGGTGCGCGAGCAGCAAAGCGCAAGACCGATCACGACGGACCCCGCCAAGGTGTTGCAGATGTTCTCGACTCTCTCGCGGTGGAAGGAAGGGGCGCTTGTCCGGTATTTCGCCCTGGCGTATTTCGCGGGAATTCGCCCGGAAGAAATCCAGAAGATGAGCGAGCGCGAGCAGGAGCTTGTCAACCTCAAGACGCAAACGATCATCATCCCGGCTGACATCAGCAAGACTCGCGACGAGCGCAAAGTGAAGATTTCCGACAACCTCGCCCTTTGGCTGAAAACCGCCACCGGCCCGATCATCCCTACAAACTTCCGCCGGATGGTAGCCAAGGCACGCAAGCACTTCGAGCTAACCCATGACGAGGCGCGGCACAGTTTCATTTCCTATCATGTCGCGCTGCATCGCTCGCTTGGTGACGCCGCCCTTCAGTCTGGCAACAGCGAGTCGATCATCAAAAAGCATTACCTCATCCTGCATCCGCGTGAGGATGGGGAGGCGTTCTTCCGCATTGTCCCCGACGTGAAACGCCGCCGGGCGGTGCTTGCTCCTGAGGAAGCCGCCAGCGCAAACCCTCACCTCAAAGCCATTTGATCCCATGAAGGAATCAGCAGCAAAAGAGAGATCCGGAAAGAAAACCAAGAAACAGCAATATTCCGTTATCGAAACGGACGACTTTTGGTTTGCGACTGGCCCGTTCTTTAGAGCATCAGGCACGCTCTTCTTCTGCAAGAGAACCCAACAATATCACGCGAGTTTTGATGACACGAAAATTCTATTTTCCAAGCTCGCCAAGGCCAACTATGCATCTCAGGACGATTGCCCTGTTGATCTGAAACACAGGCCAAAGCCTGATTTTCTTATGCTCCTCGCATTAAGGGCAAGCTCTACCACGCGTTCCCCTGGGAGGGAATGGAATCCCTGGCGTTGGCGTGAAATGGCCATCCGAGCCAGAATTTCCGAACGGGAAAAGGTTAGAGGGAAACCTCTTCCAGAGGGAAACCAAGCTTATGCAATGGAGATAGCAAAGTCGTGGAGCAAATTTGAGACCCACGTCGGACAATGGTTGGCCGATATGGCTCAACAACCGGATGCTGGTCGGCTTTTTCGACGATTTGCCGGCTGGCTGGATGCGCTTGTGAGAATTGAAAGCGAGGGCATTCCAGAAAACTATTTGAAGTTCTTTCGTGCCGTCGAAGCCGCCGCCTTTGAGGCGAAAGGAGTCCCCACAAAAAAATCCGTAAAGACCTTTTTTGTAGCGGGTTTGAGCGCCAACCAAATTGGCTTAGGGGACCCGACTCGCGAGATGATGCGACGATTAAGATTCAACTGGTTGCCCAGTGCAGGACGAGGTTCCGCTCTCGTCCAAAAAATTAGTGGAGGCAGATCAGCGATCTAAGCCCCACCTATTTTTTCTCGGCACTGGCATGCTCGCGCACGAAATGAGCAACCAACCCGCCTCACCAACATTGGTCGGCCTTGAAGAAGGTCGAAAATCCGTCTTCGGCACCGGACCCGAATCCCCCTCAAAACGAACTTTTGCAGAGTGGAAAGCCAAGGGCTTTTTCCCGTATGTGAAGGTAGGCAAGCGTGTATTCGTGGACTCCGAGCAAGTCCGTGCCGCATTGGAGCGCCGGTTCAAGATCAACGCCGTCGCGATCAAATAATCACCAGAAAGGCCAAATGCCATGACCTGGTTGATTTTATCCGCGGGAACCTTCGCCGCCGCGCTGGCGGCTTTGGGGAAAGTAACCGCGCAACTCATCACCCTACTTACCTAATGAAAGCACCACCATCTGACGAAAAAGCCCCGGCCCGCCTTGAAGGGACGGACGCGGGGAGTAATCAGACGCGCCAGAACTCTACCACGCAGCCCGGCCTTGGCAAGGAAATTGATCTTGCCGTCGCACTTGGGGTTGAAAAATTTCCCGACTATTACCACGCACCGAGCGAAAGGTATCTTGTCAGAAATAGGGCCGGGCGTTGGAATCCGTTTTCAGCCGGACCTTACAAGAAAATCTTGATCGAACGCGGATTGGATCCAACGGTAGAGAAAGGAGTACTTCTATCTGATTGCGATCTTGCTGCCATCGCTGTTCAATCAGAAAATGATGTGTCTGCAAGTGGGGCGTTGTGCGGCCGCAATGCTGGATTCATTGAAGAGAACGGAACCAGATTTCTGGTCACCGAGAACATGAACCTGATAGATCCAGTCGAGGGTGAGTGTGAGGCCGTTGTTGCTGTCCTTGGAGGACTGTTTAAGGACCGGGAAAACGCGGTGATCGGACAAGCTCAAATACACACATTCCTCGGATGGCTTCAGTCGTCGGTGGTTGCGTTGCGTACCGGGCGCCAGCAGCAGCAACAAGTTCTTGTGATTTGCGGCCCGAAGGATTGCGGAAAATCCTTCCTGCAACACCTGATCATCACCCCCTGTTTGGCAGGACGAAGCGCGGATGCCAAGCGGGCGTTTTTGAACGACAATCAATTCAATGCTGACTTATATAAGGCCGAGCACCTGTTTTTGGACGATTGCCGAGCCTCGACCTCTATTCGAGACCGACTAACACTTGGTGGACATCTGAAGACCCACACTGTGGGAGCATCTATAAACTCCCTCCACGGCAAAGGCAAGGATGCTATCAATATCAGGCCTTGGTGGCGTATCACGATTCCCCTCAACGACGATCCTGAAAGCATTCTGATCTTGCCGCCGCTTAACGAGGACATTGCGGACAAGATTATTTTGCTTCGTGCAAGCCTCTTTGACTTCCCCGATCCAATAGGCACAGCCGATGAGAAGGCGAGGTTCGCCAGCAAAATCAGGGAAGGTTTGCCAGCATTTATCCACTGGCTCCTTTACACCTACAAAATCCCCGAGGCTTACGCCGACCCCCGCCGATACAACATCGCCACATTCCAGCATCCAAATTTGGTAGAAACCCTCGAAGGCTTATCACCTGAGGCGGAGTTGCTCGACCTTATTAACCTGGTCATGAAAGAGGATTTCAAGCATGGTCCCATTTGGATTACGGCGGAAAAACTGGAAGAACGGATCCGCGCCGAATATGAGCGCCGCGCCACCCAAATTTTCACCTACCGCCAAGCGTGCGGAAAATACCTGCATCGGCTATCTGTCAAACGCCCCGACCGAGTAGCCAAAAGCCGAACAGGCCAGGCTAACGGCTGGAACCTCATTCCAAAACCAGTCGATTCAATGGAGGGTGTGGAGGGAGAATCCTTATTCTAAATTGAAAAACTCAACCTCCCTCCCATTTTGTGGAGGGTGTGGAGGGTAAATTACCTTATAAGTACGCGAGGGAAAAAATATATATAGAGGGAATTGTAAAATCACTCTCCACACCCTCCACGCCATGAAATCGTCCATCGACATCACCAAATTGGAAAAAGTCAGGAGCACCGCCTCGAAGATCACAGCCCGATGCCCGGCCTGCGCCGTGACCGGGGGCGACGGGGCAGGGCAACACCTCGTCATTTTTTCTAACGGAAAGTTTGCTTGCGCCGCCTTTTCCGGTGACAGCGAGCATCGCCGCGAGATTTACCGTCTTGTCGGCATTAAGGTAGAGCGCGACCCCGAGGCAGAACGACAGTGGAGAAAGGGCCGCGTGAGGGTTGCCGCCGCCGATGTTGCAAGAAAACAACTCACACGCGCCGCTAGAGAAAAGCGGGCGACGATCATCGCCGATCATCCGTGGACCGAAGCCGAGGTCCGCCGCGACTCACCCGAACAACGACTGGGGTGGCTTTATGATCCACGCCGTTTTCTCGACGCATTGTTTGATCCGGCAGCCGTGGTATGGACTGGCGACACGCATGAGAGTGGGCAGAATGGAAAGTATGCGGCCCACTGGCGCACTGTGAGAGTCTGGCAGGAAGCACCCGAGGAAACTGTCGGGCCGATGGTTTCCCCGGCAACCTGGAACCCAGGCACTGTGTCACGGTCAGGCTCCAACGTGGCCACCGCGCCTTTCGTAGTTCTCGACTTTGACGGACTCGACGGAAAGCCCCCGGCGACACCCGATGAACTGCGGCAACACATTGCCGCCTCGCTGGCGATCATCCGATGGTTGCGCGAGCGACTGGCTTGGGAACTTGCAGCCATTCTGTTTACCGGTTCCAAAAGCCTCCATGCGTGGTTTCGCTCTCCCCCAGCTGCAGCACTGGAATCCTTGCGCGTCACCGCGCCCGCACTTGGGATTGACGCGGGCCTGATAGGACACCCCGAACACCCTTGTCGCCTGCCAGGTTGGATACACCCGAAAACGGGAATAGCCGGCCGCGTGCTATGGCTTCAGCACCAAACATGATTTTCGAACACAGCACCAACCCACCGCCAACCACACCCCACCATGACCGTCACCGATATGCTCGCCAAACGCGGAACATCTGCGTCACAGATTCCTGCTGCAACACCCTCGCCGATTAAGCTTTTCTAACAGCATTACCATCAGCCCAACCAATCACAAATAAAAATGAACATCGTTCAGCACATTGCAAACATTCAAGCTGCCCGTGCTGCCGCCTCGTTGCCGGCAGCACCGGCAGCACCGGCAGCACCGGCACAACTGCCCCCGCGACAGCAGTCGCATCGGCAGTCAGTCAGCGATTCGCTCAATATCCCTATCCTCCCCGAAGGCTCCCGCGCTGCCCATTACTGACCTACGTTTTGCCACTTCTCGATTTCGAGCTGATTGTCAATCCGGGAGCAGTTCCATCAATCAATGAAGGACAGATTTCGAGTCAACGCATAGCCATCCCCCCCATCGCCGAGCAACGCGCCATTGTCGCGCATCTGGACGAGAAATGCGGCAAGATTGACCGCTTGAAGGCGAAGGCGGAGCGGGCCATCGAGTTGCTCAAGGAGCGCCGCAGCGCCCTCATCGCCGCCGCCGTCACCGGGAAGATTGATGTGCGGGAGGCTTGAAAGGGCGGGAAGAAACAATTTGATTGATCCGTAACGCTAAAATCCTACAGTCCGCTAGCACCTGATGGCCAAGGAAACCTTCATACAGCCGAGATTCGTCGGCCCCAGATTTGATGAGCATACCCTCCCGCTCTCTGCGGCGAAGGATCTGGCTGCCTACGAAGAGTTGATTGTCGAACTGGCGAAGCATCTTTATTTGACCAAGCACAACGACCGCCAGCGTGTCCCCAAAGGCTTCGCGGATGGATTTCACCTGCACCTCCAACGAATTGACGAGGGCAGCGCAAAACCGTTGCTCGCACTGGTCATGGCAGGGGTATTGATGAACTCCCTGCCGGTTGAGTTCGCTGAGGCTAAGACGCTCATCAACGAGGTGATCGCCACGGGGGAATCGGAAAAGTTGCCGGTAGCCTTTCCAAAGGAACTTTATCCATTTTTCAATCGGATAGGTCGCTCGCTGGAAACCGGCGAGAGCTTGGAGTGGACACCAGACGACCCGGCCAATCCGTCGGCTCTAACTCCAGCCAAGCGCAAGCGCCTGGCTCTCGCCATGGGCACAACCTACGAGGCCGAAGTGGATGTTGTCGGGCAGGTATTCACCCTTAATACGGAGAAGAACGAAGGACAGCTCCGCACCGGAGATAATGATCGGGTGAGTTTCCAATATGACCAGCCATTCCTTGGCGAATTCAAGGAAGCATTGGGCAACAGCATTCTGTATGCCCACATCGAGGGAGTCGGTATTTTCGACGTGAATGACCGGCTCAAGTCGATCAAGGAGATCGAACAGTTGGAGATTGTCGCGCATTATGCGCTCACCTCGGCTATTGATGAGCTAAACAGCTTGGAAGATGGCTGGCTGGAAGGGCACGGAATTGCACCTGATCCAAAAAACCTTGCCCGTTTGTCAGAAGAGCTGATCGAAGCCTTCCCTCAGGGCATCGATTATCCTGCGGTGGTCCCAACCGAAGATGGCAATGTCAGCCTCGAATGGATCAAGCCAGCCGCACGCGTCGAACTGGAAGTCAATTTTGCGGAAAGTCGTCTGGAACTCTACGCCACCGACCTGCAGGCGGATACCTTCGTGGATGAATCCTTTGACATGGGGAACTGGGCAGACGCGTTCGCAAAAATCACCTCCTTGCTCGGCTGATGAGTGGTAACTGGAAACCAAACGATCTCCTCTATCGGCAGGTTCACCCAACCCATGCCCCTGCCGGCAATCCTAGCAGCCAGGCTTTCAATCCGACCCCGAAAGACCAAGAGAAACTCTCCGTGGATGATGCGGGCTTGGTCACCGCCGAAGGATCTTGGAACCACTTCACGAAGAATCTCGGGTTCCAGTCCGCCGGAACGTGGGCGGTGTCCTTTGAGGAAATTGAAGCGTCCGGGGATCTCGTGCTGCTCAGAAATCCGGTCGATGTCCCGGCGAATCCGTCGATCAACAACCCGGCGCATTGCCTGATCGACTTTAACAAGCTGCCTTCCAAGGGCCAGAAAAAGCGGCGGGCACAGGAACTGGCAATCAAGGCTTCTGCTCGCGGATGCCAGTTTCAGCCGCCAGCTTGAACATTCTGGTTTGGCTGATTTTCGTTTGCATATCACGTTGGGACAGGAAAGCCATCACCCTCATCGCCATCCAAGAAATCGCCGACACCCATGAGTGAAACCAACCCCATCGAAGACTTCGCGACCCCGCCCGGCGTGACGCTTCAAGACAGCCTGGACGCTCTCGGAATGAGCCAAGCCGAGCTATCCGAACGTGCCGGGATTAGCGACAAGACCATCAACCGGATCATCAAGGGTATTGATCCGGTGACGCATTCCACCGCTCTGGCGTTGGAAAAAGTTCTCCAAGTCCCGGCCGGATTCTGGCTCAAATTGGAATCAAACTACCGCGAACACCTTGCCCGGCAAGTGCACCGACTGGACGGCGCGCTGAAAAAGCCGCTACAGGAATTGAGCACGTGAAGACCTGGCACCAAGGCGATTCTTGACAAAAAAGAATCATTTTTGCACAAATTTATGCAAAAATTACTTTTCTTGTGACGATTCAAGGGTAAGACTTCCCCTGCCATGATCCGCCAATTCGAGTTTGGAAACTTTTGCTCCTACCGTGAAACCGCGGCGATTTCCTTTGCCGCCAGCGCGAGTGTGGATACGGACGATAGTTTTGCGCCGTCTTTGAGAGGCGACCGTCTGTCCCTGTTGATGGGTGTTTTCGGGGCGAATGCCTCGGGCAAGACGAACCTGCTGAAGGGCTTGGTGTTCCTGGGCTTTTTCCTGCGGCGCTCCTATCAGAATCTCGGTGAAAAGGAGGCGATTCCGGTGGACGGCTTTTTCCATTTGGGCCTGAATACCCCCATTAGCCTGAAGCTGGAATTCGAGGGTAACGGCGAGGTTTACCGTTATGAGTGTGAGTTGCTGCCAACTGCCGTGGTGAGTGAAAAATTGATCCGGTTGCACCCGAAGACTGGCTATTTCCGCATGCTGATGGCCCGTGACGCCAAGGGCAAAGTCACCGTCAGGGACTTGGACGTGGACAGCGCCGCGATCAACCGCTTGCTCAAAGATCGGCCTAATGCCTCGATGTTTTCTGCCGGCCTTCTAACGGGATCCAAGGAAATGTCCAAAATCAACCGCTCCCTCGGCATGATTGAGACCAATGTGGATCGCACGGGCAAGCAAGAGGCGGTGATCGAGAACGAAATGCAGGCACTCATTGAAGCGGCGGAATATTTTGAAGCGAATCCGCAGTTGCTAGAAAACCTGGAAGCGCGTCTGATTGCGGCGGACCTCGGGATTTCGGGGTTTGAGATCAGGAAATTGACGATGTTCGACGCGGAGAAAAAGCGGGAAAACGAAGTGATGTTCCCCTTCGTCCGTCACCGAGTGGATGGCAACGAGGTGGTGTTTCCTCTTTCCCTGGAATCTTCGGGGACCAAGCGGCTGTTTCTGGTGTTGCGCCGGTTCTTCCCGGTGCTGATGGATGGCGGCATCGCGGTGATCGATGAAATGGAATCCGACATGCACCCGCATTTGATCCCGACCCTGCTGGATCTATTCACTGACCGCGAGTTGAACCCGAAGATGGCCCAACTTCTGTTCACTTGTCACCATGTGGAGATCCTGAACCGACTGGCCAAGGAGCAAATAGTTTTGGTCGAGAAAGACGCCAACTGCGTGAGCCACGCCAAACGCCTGTCCGATATTCCCGGCGTCCGGCGTGAGGAGAATTTCTTCTCCCGCTACAATGCCGGTTATTACGGCGCCATCCCGCAACCCGAAATGCTCTGAACGTGGCGCGAACCAAGTCCATCCTGCTCTTTGGCGAGGGCAAGTCAGAAGCCATTTTTCTGGTGCATCTCCGGCGCCTTTATGGTGGCCCGAATACGGCCATCAAGGTGGAACATGGCAGGGGCGGCAGCGTGCGCACCGTGGTGGAGAGCGCGATCAAAATCGCAAGTCTCGCCGATTACACGGGAGTGCTGGTTCTGTTGGACTCCGACCGCGACGATGAGCCGATTCCAGAAAAAAGGTACAAGAAGCACCGGCTTGTCATCAAGTGGTGCGAGCCTTGCCTTGAGGCTCTTTTGTTGGAGATACTGGGTGACAGGAGCTTGTCGAGACTGCGGAGCGGTGCCAAGGCTGCGGAGAGATGCAAGTCCCATTTCCAGGCCGCGCACCTGGGCACCGACCGGAGCGGGCAGGTGCTAGGACGATTGAACAACGCCTTGCAGTCAAAATTTCCGAATGAGCTGTTGGATGCCGCGCGCACCAGAATTCCGGTTCTCGATGAGATTATCCATGCAATTCAGGGAAGAGTAGGTTAGAAGCTCCCCAAGCTCATGTCCGACCCTGCTGCAGAACGTGCCTTTCAGGATGAAATCATCGCTCATTTGACGGCCCATGGCTGGCTATTGGGCGAGTCCTCAAACTACGACCGGGAACGGGGGCTCTATCCCGAGGATGTGGTGGGATATTTCAAGGACACCCAGCCGGCCGCATGGCAACGGATTTGCGGCAATCATCCGCATGATCCCGAGGCGGCCGTGTTGCGGAAGGTGACCGAACAACTCGAAAAGGTGGACCCAAGCGCATCGTCCGCGGAGATGCGGAAATATGGCACCCTCGGTGTCTTGCGCCATCCGTTCAAGGACCGCGGCGTGCCTATCAAACTTTGCCAGTTCAAGCCGGATCACGGGCTGAACCCGGACACCCTGGCCGCCTACGCCGCGAATCGCCTGCGCGTGGTGCCGGAGCTGAAGTATTCGCCATACGCCCACTATCCGCCGGGCAAGAAGGAAGCGGAGAGCGGCAAGGACTGGCGCATTGATCTGGTGCTTTTCATCAACGGCATCCCGGTGGCGACGCTGGAGTTGAAGAGCGAATTCAAGCAAGCCGCCCGCAACGCGGTGAAGCAGTATTGCAGCCCGCGCCGACATCAAGGAGGCCAGCGACACGCTGAGGCGGGCCAAGATATCCGGGGATGCGGTGTTGATCGCCAACGAGGCTAACAAACTCAAGGACGCCCAAACCCGCAAGGACGCTCTCGACATCTTCAAGAAAGACCTCGGAACCTTCAGCCGGTTTTATGAGTTCATCTCGCAAATTGTCGCGTTCGACGACAAGGAACTTGAAAAGCTCAACCTCTACGCCCGCCATCTTGCGCCGCTTTTGCGGGAGGATGAAGGGGAACCCGATCAAATCGACCTCAACGGGGTGGAACTCACCCACTACCGACTTCAAAAACAACGCGAGCAGGCTCTCAAGCTCAACGATGAGGAAGGGAAGAAGCTCAAGCTCGGCACGGAGTTTGGATCCGGCAGCTCGCGCAATAAGGAGACGGAGCTGCTCTCCCGGATCATCCAGCGAATGAACGATCTGTTCGCCGCCGAGAACCTCAGCGAAGCCGATCTCGTGAGTTACGCCCGCACCATAGCCGACAAGATTCAGGAGAACGAGGCGGTCATGTCCCAAGTGACCAACAACACGCCAGATCAAACGATGCTCGGGGATTTCCCTGCGGCAGTCCAAGAGGCGGTGCTTGCCAGCGGCGACGCCCATCAGGAGCTGATGACCCAATTTCTTTCGAACAAGGCGATCCAACTTGGTTTCGGCAAACTCATTCTAGAAATGCTCACGAAGTCGGCATAGTAGATGTCCACACCATCGGGCACTCTCCGGGGCCGCCAAGCACCAAGGATGGTTTTCAGCGCAATGGGACTTTTCGGAATCGGTGATTTTGTCCTTGCCGGGCGGGTGTCCAAGCAGTTGCATCGAATTGTCCGAAGAGATTCGGATCGGGGCATGAGAACCCCGCATAGAGCGGTAGGCGTTGACCGAAACAACGCCGCCACCAGGCCGAAAGGTCGGGGTGGCGGCGGCGCATGTCCAGATCGCCCTCACGGGGGCGGTTAAAGGTCGTCGCGGTCGTCTCTGTGCGACTTCTCAACACCCCGGCCACCCTGAGCAATCGGGGTGGCTGGTTTTGTTTTGACGAACACCGACTTCATGACCTGAATCCAATGACCACAATCCAATCTCTTCAAACTTGGGAAGTGCTCAAGGAACTTGGTTTCATGCCTAATGCCGCGGTGCGGTCAGAAATTCAGCCAGGGCTGAGTTTTGATTTTGGAAATCTAATGCTCTCGGCAGGCGCTGTAACAACCGGATGGCGACTCACTCCGGTGATATTGTTCACCGGGGTCATGCAAGGCCCGCGTTTTCTTTCGGAAGTGCAGTTTGAAATGCCACGCGCCGTTGAAAATCTTGATATATGTGCCGCTTGGATCGCGTGGCACTTGGATCAATGCAGCACTGGAGAATTTCAGCCAATCAGCAATGCTGAATGGTTGGAAATTGGGAGATCGAACAAGGTTCTTCTCCCTTGGGTGCTAGATCTTGTGGCCTATGAAAACCGTCCGGCATGTTCGGTGGAGCGCGAATGGGCGAGGATGATGCTCAAACGATTGAAGGCCGCTCTGGGGACTGTAGCTGACAACGACCTCGTTTCGTTCGAGTTTGATGGTGCGCTTCTGAGAATTCGATGCGGTGACAGTCTAATTCCAGCATCAGCGCGAGGTCAAGCTTGGGAGAATCGTTACACACTGAGAGCATGCCAGTTTAAAGAGCTCCCAACAAGACTCGGAGGTTTCGAGGTTTTGTTTTCTGTATGGAATGAAAAATTCCATATAGCAAACTGGTCCTACGAAGGCGTCGTTGTTGATAAGATTCAGTGAGTCATGCACCGATATTGAGAACTGTTAGGCCCTATAATTTTCCCACGAATTGATCGGATCAATCGGCAGGTCTGATCTGTTACTAATCCGTGATGCCTTGCGGATGAGTTCGCGCATCCCATTAACAATCTCGGGAGCATTGAGCTTGTCGCCCCACAGCGCATTCAATGTCCGCTCGGTAGGGATCACGTCAAGGAGGCGGTTTCCATACTTTCGGCGCAGCACCTTGCAGGCGTCGATGAAGTAATCGTAGTATTCCCAACTGGATGGACCGCGGTAAATTTCCCGTTCGCCGCAGCGAATGACGATCCGGGCATACAGCTCGGAGTGTTTATGGCCTTCGTAATCCGCGTCCCAAATGAGAACGATATGGTCGAGGTCGATTTCCGGGAGTTGCTCGATGCAATGGATTTTTTCCTTCTCCCACCGTGCGCATTGTTTGGCGAGGGCAATGACCTCCTCCCTGGTTTCAAGTGGCAGTTTGTCGAGGTTGGCCAACATTTCAGTGACATGGGGAAGCCCGATCAAAACGACGTTCTCGCCGCAATCGGGGCATTCGCAGGCAAAAAATGTTTCATGCAATTCTCCCGACATCAAGTCCTTGCCCAGCGTCTCCCGCCCACAATGGGCGCAGCGGTATAGCATGTCCTGCCATGGGTCTAATACATCCCGGAGGTGACCTCCGGTGTATAGCTTCGGTTCGTTGTCGGTATTCATGATATGTTTTTGTGTGAGTGGTCCCGTGAAATTGGTTGATGATGTTGAATCGCGTGTTAGGTAGGATGCGCCAAGAAAAGCGATCGCGTCAAAGATAGCTGCACGGCAACTTGCCCCACCGGCTTTTGTCCTTCTCCAGATCCCATCCGTTGAAGGGCTCGTCTGATGAATCAGCTATCACCACTTCGCGGCAGACATCTTCAGCGCAACTGAGAAACGACAGAGCGAAGTTGCTCGCTTGAAACGCATCGCCGTCCCGGTAGTCGGGGCCGGCCTCAAAGACGGTCTCCGTGTCGGCATCGCCGTCAATCCAACTGCCGTGTTCAAGGGAGAAAACACCATCCTCCATCCGGATTTCGCGCCAGTCCGATTCGCCGCCTTGGTCAAGTCGGAGTCCCACGCTCATCCGGACGCCCGGTGTCACCAGCGGCAGACGTTCCATTGCGAAAAGAAAGACCCGGAGTTGTTCGATGGTCTCTGCCGTGAGCTTCTTGCGTTTTTGAATGCCGCGGATAGCACCGATGAGTTGGCCGACCGGATAGGAGTCCTCGCAGTAGAATCCGTAGCAATCGTCGGCGGTGTCTTCAGGCAGGTCATCTTGCTCTGGCACCGCGTCGTCGGCATCCTCAATCTCAGTGGATGTATGGTTGGCGCGGTTTTCTGGATTAGCACATATTTCAGCGGCACGAGTGCGGGCATATTCGCTGGGGTCGAACGGCGGATCATGCTTGGGGTGGATGCTTGGGTAATCGCCAAAGCTGTCCCAACGGTCGAAGAGTTCCGCGGCATCGGTCGGATCCTTCGCCTGTTCATGCTCATGGGCAAGGGACCGTTCGAGGATTCCCCTGGCCACGGACAACGCGTGATCTGCATCCCGGCATTGGGTTGGCACACCGGAGCTTTCGTAGAAGTCGAAGTTGTCCAGCGTGGTGACTTGATAGGGCGCCTTGGCAGGTGGCCCGGACTGTTGTTGGAATAGATCGTCATTCATGGTTTCGTTTTGGTTTGAAGTTTCACTGCCGGGTGCGGTTGGCATTTTGGGTAGGAGTTCATGGGTGGCAGATGTAATGTTCGGGTTGGATGCTGGATTCGCCCTTCCAGCGATAGGCGACGAGCGGCCCGCCAATGGCGGCGGAGTGGTCAAGACAGGCGACATTGTGGCGTTCCGGGTGTGCCGGTGAGCCGGCCGGCTTGAAGTAGTGACCGAAAAACACCGGCCGCGCGTCCGCCGGATAGGGGCTGAACATCTCCCGCGCGGCAGGCGCGACGGGCACCGGGCCTATTTGGTCACTGGCTGGAAACACGAGATCGCGGCAAAGCGTGTCGCTGGCCGGCGCTTCCCACCAGCGGGCGCGGAACTGGCTGCGCTGCGTGCCCGTGTGGTCCGTGAAGAAATGCCCATCAGGGAGCGGCACCTCGATGCCCTTGAGCACGGCCTCAATGGCTTCGCCCTCGGGGTTGTCCTTGTCGGCACAGGCAAGGAGGAACGCATCGTCAGCGAGGCTCCTGCCCGCAAGCAGGGCAAGGTGGTCAGGGTGCCAGCAGGCATGCACCGCGCGGAAGCCTCCCAGGTCGAGCGAGACCGGCAATGATTTCAACCACGGCAACCAGACCGTGCGCCATTCGCCGGCCGGGTCGGCATGGTCCGGGAAGTCATCGAGCGTGCCCTGATGCGTGCGGCGGTTGCGGCTGCCATTGATCCGCAGCGCTTTCCCATTGGGGCCGTTGCTGTGGAAGCAGATGGCGTTCAACTCATGGTTGCCCAGCAGGCAGAGCGCGTCACCGCGGTCGCACATGGCTTTCACGGCATGCAGCGTGGCACGGACGCCGCCGGGGAACGGGTGGCCGGGTTTCGTGTCGATCAGGTCGCCGAGGAACAGGGCGCGGTGGCCGGGTGGCGGGATGAAGCCCACGTGGTCCGCTTGGTAGCCGAGGCGCTCCATGAGGGATTCAAGTTTGTCGTAACGCCCGTGGATGTCGGCGATGATGTCGTAGTGGAGCGGGTCTTTCATACGGCAACATGCTACCGGAAAAACTAAATCTTGAAATGGAGGGTATTGCATGTTATTTGACTCAGTAGTCATGAATGAGTTCGACCGATTATTCTCCCTCTCCGGGTTGTCACTGGACCGTCTCCGCACGTTCCTGCGGGTGGCCGAAGCTGGCAACCTTTCCAAGGCCGCCATGGGGGATGTCACCAAGCAGTCACAATACTCACGGCAGATCAAGGAGTTGGAAGGCTACTTCGGTGTGGCGCTCACCAAACGGGTTGGCCGGCGCATTGAGATCACACCCGAGGGCCTGCGGCTCGCGGATTTGATCCGGCGGCATTTCGGCGAACTCGATGATTTCCGCGAAGCGATGAACGGCCGGCCGGTGTGTGTGCGCATCGGCACCCAGGGCAGCTTGATCGACTGGTTCCTGTTGCCAAAGCTCGCCGCGTGCCGTGACGCCCTCGGTGGCGCGCTGGTCGAACTGGAACAACACCGCAGCGCCGACATTGTTCGCGGCGTAACAGATGGCCGGCTGGATTTTGGAATCGTGCGGGACGACGCCGTAACACCCGAGATGAAACGCTGGAAACTCGGGAAGATCGGTTACGCGTTGTTTGCCCCCAAGAACGTGTGGAAGGCGGGCGTAACAGTCGAGGATGTGTTGCGCGGGGTGGCGGTGGGAGAACTCCTGCCGGGCGGCCAATACAGCACCCGCTGGCGGGAGTGGCTGACGGCGCGGCACATTGAACCGCAGGTCGCCGTTCGGATGCCCTCGTTTGTCCACCTCGCTCGAATGACACGCGAAAGCGGCGTTGCCGCGGTGCTGCCGGAAATCGCCGGTGTGGACTTCGATGCAAAGAAGATCGTCGGCAAACCGATGCCGTGGAAACATGACCGGCAAATTGTGCTTATCGCCAACCCCCGTAGTCTGGATCGCTCCGGCACCCGGCCCGGTGCCGTGGAGAAGCTGGCGGATGCGCTCAGGCTGGGGTGAGATCGTGAGGTTATGTCTCGGGTATTCCGTGCCATTTCACATTGCGCCACGCAAAGTTGATTCCTGTCCCCTGTTTTGGGACTGACGGAGGGGCCGACCAGCGCAGCAAAGCCGTACACAGTGAAGTGAGGGATGCGGGCTTTTCATGGAGTTGGCGACTGATTCACACATAAGAGAACATCAGTTAGCGAAATTTTCCCCGTTACAAACCCTGCAATAGAATCGGCATTTGGCTGCATTTTCGTGCATTTTGGCGGCACTTGTTGGTGCTGCAAGGCGGGGCTTTGATCGTCACAATCCTTTTATTTGCAAGGATTTATGGACCATTTCAGAGCGTCTGAAACTGGTGCGCGCTGCAGGGTTCGAACCTGCGACCCCATCCGTGTGAAGGATGTGCTCTACCACTGAGCTAAGCGCGCGTGCTGGGAGAATCCTCGCCAGCGGGGAGTGCGGCAAGGGCCGGAGAATTACCGGTTGAGGCGGGGTTTGGCAAGCAATTCGCATGGGACGGGAGAAATTTTTCATTTTCCGGCTTTGTCTTGGGAGGGGACGGACCATAATCGGTGCACCCCCCCGCGCCCGTGTCCCAGATATCCAAAGACAGCATAGAGAAAGTCCTCGCCGCGACCGACATCGTCGACTTGATCAGCAACTACGTGCCGCTCAAGCGCGCCGGCATCCAGTTCAAGGCGAATTGCCCGTTTCATCAGGAGAAAACCCCGTCGTTTTCAGTCAGTCCGGCGCGCCAGACCTTCAAATGTTTCGGCTGTGGCAAGGGCGGCAACGCGCTGGGCTTCGTCATGGAATACGAAAACCTGCCATTTGTGGAGGCGGTGCGCAAGCTGGCCACCCGCGCCAACATTCCGCTAGAGGCGGATGTGTCTGACCCGCAGGCGGATCAATCGCGCAAGCTGCGGGGCCGCCTGATTGAGTTGCACCGCGAGGCAACGGCGTTTTTTCACGAGCGCCTGCGCAAGGATCCGGCGGCCCAACATGCGCGGGATTACCTTAAAGGCCGCGGGTTCGGGCGGGACATGGCAGCCAATTGGAGCGTCGGCTGGATGCCGGAGCAGCCGAAAGTCTTCCTCGATTGGGCGCGCGGCAAAAAGTATAGCGGCCGCGAGTTGGTGGCCGCCGGGCTGACCGCACTGCGCAACGAGGATGACGCGAACTCCGGCCTGTATGTCAGATTCCGGGACCGCCTGATGTTTCCGATCCGTAATGAGATGGGCGATGTGATTGGGTTCAGCGGGCGCCAGCTCCGCGCCGACTCTAACAGCGGGAAATACGTCAACTCGCCGGAGACCCTGATTTTCCGCAAGTCCAACGTCCTGTTTGCCTTGGACCGGGCGAAAAAGCCGATTCTGCGGGAAAAGTCCGCGCTGCTGTGCGAGGGGCAGATTGATGCGATCTCATGCCATGAACTCGGCATCGACCATGCGATCGCGCCGCTGGGCACGGCATTCACCCAACAGCATGCACATTTGCTGCGGCGCTACACCACCAGCGTGTTGCTGTGCTATGATGCCGACAAGGCGGGCATCACGGCCTCCGAGCGGGCGTTCCGCGAACTGGTCGCTGAAGGCTTGTCTGTTAGAGTGGTGGAAATGCCCGACGGCGATGATCCGGACACTTATCTCAAGGCCCATGGTGCCGAGGCGTTCCGTGGATTGTTAGACAAGGCCCGCGAGTTTTTTGATTTCAAACTCGGGCGAGCGAAGATCAACGGGGCATTTGAATCCGCGGCGGAGCGCCGGACGCTGGCCGGGGAATGCGTCGGCTTGTTAGCAGCGATGAGCGACGCGGTGGCCCGCGACCATCAGATCAACGTGGTAGCCACCCATCTGCAGACATCGGTCGCCGCGTTGCGCGGCGCGATCGCCAAAGCCCTGCAGAAACCCCAGCGCGAGCCAAGCGCCGCACGGCAGACGGAGCAGGACGACGCGCCCGGCGCCGTGCCCACGCCGCTGCACCGCATCGTCGCCTATCTCTGTCATCTCGCCCTGACCTCGGCCCCGGCCCAACATTTTTTGGCCGAGCAATTCGAGACATTGCACGAGGCTAACCCGTGGCTGGAGGGCATCCCGTTGCTAGAGAGCATCCTCACAGCGGCGCCGGACCCGGCCTCACACGCGGCGGTCAACGTGTTTCTGGGAGACCTGCCCGCGGCTGACCGGCTGGCCTTGGGGAACGATGCGGCGCTGTTGGAAGGCATGCCCACGGAAGGCATGCAGGCGGCGGAACACACGCTGGCCATGCTCTCCGCCACCGTGCTGCAACGCCGCGATGCCCGGGTGAAGGCGGATTTGAAACAACCCGGGATCAGCCGGGAGCGGCTCGTGGAGTTGTTAGAAGAAGTCAAGGAAATCAGCGGGCTGCTGCGCGGCATCGGCCAGCGCTCGGAATTTGATGACGAACTGCCGGCCTCGACGTTCAAGCCGAAATTGCCGCCGGGGAGGAAATGGCCGGAGCGGAAGGGTTGATATTGACATCGGCATCCATCTGCCGGAATACTAGGTCTCCCCAATTTCCCAACTCAAAAAAACCTTATGGAAAACGTCATCATCATCGGCACCGGTTGCGCAGGTTGCACGGCAGCGATTTACACCGCCCGCGCCAGCCTCAACCCGCTCATGCTCACCGGCACCCAGCCCGGTGGCCAACTCACCACCACCACCGAAGTGGAGAATTTCCCCGGGCATCCAGAGGGCATCATGGGACCCGACTTAATGATGAAGCTGCAGGCGCAGGCGGAGAAATTCGGGGCGCGGGTGGCCTGGGCGAGCGTGGAATCCATTGCGCGGCTTGCGGACGGAACTTTTCTCATCAAGGCGGGAGAAGAAGAGTATGAGACGAAGACGGTGATTGTGGCCACGGGGGCCGCACCGCGCCACCTCGGTCTGCCTAACGAGCAAGCCCTTATCGGCCACGGCCTCACTTCCTGCGCGACCTGCGATGGTGCGTTCTATCGCGATGTGCCGGTGTGCGTAATCGGCGGCGGCGACAGTGCCTGCGAGGAAGCGGTTTTCCTCACCCGCTTTGCCAGCAAGGTGTATTTGATTCACCGCCGCGACACGCTGCGGGCGTCCAAGATCATGGCCGAGCGCACGCTGGCCAATCCGAAGATCGTGCCGGTCTGGGACTCCACGGTCAGCGCCTATCTAACTGACGACAAGGGCGAGATGCGGGCCATCAAACTCACCAACCTCAAGGATGGCGGGGAAACCGAAGTGGAGGTCAGTTGTGTGTTTGTGGCGATCGGTCATGTGCCTAACAGCAGCTTTGTCGGCGACCTGGTGGACAAGGATGAAAACGGCTATATTCTCCAACAACCCGGACGCACCGCGACCAAAACCCCCGGCTTGTTCGCCGCAGGCGATGTGGCGGATCATTTCTATCGGCAGGCGATCACCGCCGCCGGCCAGGGCTGCGCGGCCGCGCTGGAAGCCGAGCGGTATCTGCTTTAACCCCATCGCACGCCTCATGCCGGCTGGTGGGTCCTGCGGTAGGCAGTGGGGGTGAGGCCGTGGCGGGCCTGAAACTGCAGGCGCATTTGCTCGGCGGTGCCGAAGCCGGCGAGGCTCACGATGTGTTGCACGGGCAGGCGGGTCTCGCGCAACAGGCGCTCGGCGCGGTGAAGGCGGCAGCGGGTGATCTCATCTAACACACCGTGCCAGCCCGCGGCGCTGAAGGCGCGCTCCAAGGTCCTGCGGCTCACGCCGAGGTGGTCGGCCACCTCACTGACGTTCAATTGGCGGTGGCTATGGCTCCAGATGTGTTGGCGGGCTTGTTCGATCAGGCTGCGGGCCGGCGCAGGGGAACTCCGGGCCGGATCCTTGAGCGCACCTAACAACCCGAGCAGGCGCAAGCCCTGGGCGGTGCTGTTGGTGAAATCCGGCGCCGCGATGTCGCGCAGGAACTCAAGAAACTGCCGCGCGAAAAGCCGCGGATGGCCGGGCGTGGTGACCGGATGGGCCATGGAGAAATGCCCGCCGGCTTCCAGTTCGTGGGCGAGCCGGCCGTTGAACTGGACCCAACATTCGGTCCAGCCGGTGGCAGGGTCCGGCCGGTAGCGGTGCCACTGGCCGGAGAGCACTTGTCCGACCTGGCCGGCGCGGATCGGGAACGACCCGCGGTGGGTTTCCCAGATGCCGGCGCCGGCCTCGACCCAGAGCAGGGAGAACTCCGGCAGGACCCGGCCCTCGCGCCACTTGAATTGATAGAGATCGGGATGTCCCGGCGGCGGATAGGCGGCACCCGCCGGAATGGTGGTGCGGCCCGCACTGGTGAGGAATACCGGACTCGCAAACAACGCGTCGTCGATCGGCAGGTAACGGGAAAAATTGCGGGGCGCTTGACGTGAAGTTTGGGTTATCATTGGATTCTCCGGGGTTAAATCAGGCATTTTGACTGGCACAAGGCGAAACTGCCTGTCGCAAAGTTTGGCAAAGCAAGAGTAGCCAAGGGGCCGCTGGCTGGCTAGAACAAGTTCAGGTTTTTGCTCAGGGTGCTGGCCGCGATGTTGCGCCGGAGCCATGGGCAAAAGCGCTATCCAGCAACAACCCGAACATTCCTAAATTTATGAATCCGCTTCTTGGTGTCCTGTTTCATTGGCTCGGCGGCCTTGCCTCCGGAAGTTTCTATGTACCTTACAAAGGCGTCAAACGCTGGTCCTGGGAAACCTACTGGCTCGTCGGCGGCTTCTTCTCGTGGCTCATCGCGCCGTGGTTCTTCGCCATCCTCAAGACCACCGATGTGCTGACCGTGCTTATGGAGACGCCCGGACATGTGTGGTTTTACACCTATCTGTTTGGTTTGTTGTGGGGCTTTGGCGGCCTCACCTTTGGCCTAACGATGCGCTATCTTGGCATGTCGCTGGGGATGGCGGTGGCGCTCGGGTATTGCACGGTGTTCGGCACGCTCATTCCGCCGTTATTCAAGGGCGAGTTCGGCGAGAAACTCATCGATCCAATCAATGGCCGCTGGGTGCTCGCAGGACTGGGCGTATGTATGCTCGGCATTATCATCACCGCTCTGGCCGGACATACCAAGGAGGGGGAAATGTCCGAAGAAGACAAACTCGGGACGGTCAAGGAATTCAATTTCAAGAAAGGGATTTTGGTGGCTACTTTCTCCGGCATCATGAGTGCTTGCTTTGCCTTCGGCCTCAGTTCTGGTGACTTCATCCGCGAAACCACCCTCAAGGTGGACATGGTCAATTCAGCGGCGAAGGAAGGCAAGCAGGTGCAGCGCGCGTTCCAACCGGCAGATGCCGAGATCACAGCATTGATAGAGGCACTCAAGCCGCTGACGCTCTTTGACAAAGCGAAGGACGCGAACCTGGCCGGTCTGACCAAGATGATCGAGCAACCGTATGTGACCGAACGAAAGATTGCCGACCTTAAGGAGGCGCAGGCCCAGGCCCAGGAGTCATTTCGTGCCAGGCTCATTCTGTGGACCGCCGATCTGAAAAAAACCCCCTTGAAAAAGTTGGAATCCGACCTGACAAAGGAGCGGCTTAAGGCGGTGATGGCGGTGCCATTGCTCAAGGCCGCCACCCCCGCGCTAGGTAAGCGGGTTGCCGACTATGCCACACGCCTAGCCGCAGTGGCCGCCGATCCCAAGAAATTCACCATCGTGCAGGAAATGTCCACCCTAGCCGAAAAGGAAACTGCGCTGGCGGTGACGGAAGCCGGTGCCAACCTGGTTGCCATCCATGACAAGCACAGCCTGTGGACGGGACTGCCCGTGCTGATTGTGGTTTTATTAGGCGGCTTCACCACCAACTTCATCTGGTGCGTTCTGCTCAACCGGCGCAACAAGACCGGCTATCAATACTTTACTTCCACGCCGGGCGAGAAGTCGCCGCATTCCAAAGCCGCGGCCGCGGGTGGCGAAGGCGCGCCTAGCAACAATGGCGGGGCCGTGGACGGCCGCCATGACAAGACGCGGGTGCCGCTGCTGGCCAATTACATCTTCTCGGCACTGGCCGGACTGACCTGGTATTTCCAATTTTTCTTCTACTCGATGGGTGAAACCCAGATGGGGCAATACAAATTCTCAAGCTGGACGCTGCACATGGCCTCCATCATCATCTTCAGTTCCATCTGGGGGCTGGCCCTCCACGAATGGAAGGGCGCAAGCTTCAAGGCCAAGGGATTGCTCTTCCTCGGGCTGGTGATCCTGGTCAGCTCAACCTTGGTGGTCGGTTTCGGCAACATGCTCGCCAGTTAACGTTGGATCTAACACATACATATAACTCATGAACACCTACACAATTGCCCAGGAAGCCTACGCCGCGCTCGGCGTGGACACGGAAGCCGCTTTGCAACGGCTGGCGGCCACCCCCATATCGCTGCATTGCTGGCAGGGCGATGACGTCGGCGGTTTCGAAAAGGTGGGCGGCGAACTCGGCGGCGGTCTCGCCGTGACCGGCAACTACCCGGGCAAGGCCCGCACCATTGCCGAGTTGCGCGCGGACCTCGACCAGGCCTACGCGCTCATTCCCGGCCGCCACCGGCTCAACCTGCATGCCTGCTATGCGGACTTCAGCGGCGGCAAGGTCGATCGCGACGCGCTGACCACCGAGCAATTCCAAAGCTGGATTGATTGGGCCAAGGCGCGCGGACTGGGCATGGATTTCAACCCGAGCTATTTCGCGCATCCCAAGGCGGATGACGGCCTCACTCTAACACATCCGGACGCGGGCATCCGCGGGTTTTGGATCGAGCATGGCAAGGCATGCCGGCGGATTGGGGCAGAGATGGGCCGCCAACTCGGCTCAGCGACGGTGACCAATGTGTGGATTCCGGATGGCTCCAAGGATCTGCGCATGGATCGCAAGGGGCCGCGGGTTCTGCTGGAAGCCGCGCTGGATGCCGTGTTTGCCGAAAAGATCGACCCGCAATTCCATCTCGATGCGGTGGAGTCGAAGCTCTTCGGGATCGGGTCGGAGTCCTATGTCGTCGGCTCGCACGAGTTCTATCTTGGCTACGCGATCAAGAACCAGACCCTCTGCTGTCTGGATGCCGGCCATTTCCATCCCACCGAAAACCTGTCTGACAAGATTTCCTCGGTGCTGCAATTCGTGCCGGAGATCCTGCTGCATGTCTCGCGCGGCGTGCGCTGGGACAGCGACCATGTGGTTTTGCTAGATGACCCGACCACGGCGCTGATGCAGGAACTGGTGCGCGGGGATTTCCTCGGCCGCACCCACATCGGTCTCGACTATTTCGATGCCAGCATCAACCGCGTCGCGGCGTGGGTCATCGGCACGCGCAACTCGCTCAAAGGCTTGCTGCTTGCCTTGTTAGAACCAGCCGCGAAATTGCGGGAGCTAGAGGCGACGGGGGATTTCACCTCGCGGCTCGCCCTGTTTGAGGAATGCAAGTCGCTGCCATGGGGCCTGGTCTGGGACGAGCACTGCCGGCGCCAGAATGTGCCGGTGGGCGCGGCATGGCTGAGCGCGTTGAAGACCTATGAAAAACAAGTCCTGTCCGCCCGTGCCTGAGCCGCTGCGCGAACCGGTGCGCGTCGGGTTGTTTGGCATCGGTCTTGATACCTACTGGCTGCAGTTTGCCGGACTCAAGGAACGGCTCGAGGGATATGTCTCCCGTGTCGCGGACAAGCTCGCGCGGCCCGGCGTCGAGGTCGTCAATCTCGGGTTGGTGGACAACCCGGACCGCGCATATGCCGCAGGCCGCGAGTTCCGGCGTGCCGACGTCGATATCATTTTCCTCTACGTCACGACCTACGCGCTGTCCTCCACGGTGCTGCCGGTTGTCAGGCGCGCGAAAGTGCCGGTGGTGGTGCTCAACATTGTGCCCGAGCCGGCCATCGACTATGCCAAGTTCAACGCGCAGGGTGACCGCACGCAAATGACGGGCGACTGGCTGGCCTATTGTTCGGCCTGTCCGGTGCCCGAGATTGCCAATGTTTTCCAGCGGTGTGGCATTGCGTTCCATCAGATCACCGGCGTGCTCGAAAACGATCCCGCATGCTGGCAAGAGGTGGATGCCTGGGTCGAGGCCGCGCGCGTCGCCGCCGGCATGGCGACCAACCGGCTCGGACTGATGGGTCACTACTATGGCGGCATGTTGGATATCTATTCCGATCTCACGCTCCAATGCGCCACCTTCGGCACACATGTGGAGATGCTCGAAGTGGATGAACTCGCCGCACTGCGCCGCGAGGTGAGCGACGCCGCGATAGCGGCTAGATTGTTAGAATTCGATGCGGTGTTCGAGGTGCAGGCCGATTGTCCGGCGGCGGATCTGGCGGAAGCGGCGCGCACGGCGGTCGCGCTCGACCGGCTGGTGGCGGATCACCGGCTTGGGTCGCTGGCGTATTTTTACAATGGCACCGGGGTGGGTGAAAACGAGGCGGCGCTGGCGTCGATCATATTGGGCACCTCGCAACTGACCGGGCGCGGCATTCCGGTGGCCGGTGAATACGAGGTGAAGAACGTGCAGGCGATGAAGATCATGGATTTGTTTGGTGCCGGCGGCTCATTCACGGAATACTATGCGATGGACTTCACCGACGACGTGGTGCTCATGGGCCACGACGGGCCGGGCCACATTGCCATCGCCCAGGGCAAAACCAAGGTGCGTCCGCTCAAGGTCTATCATGGCAAGGTCGGCCGCGGCGTGTCCGTCGAGATGGCCGTCAAGCACGGCCCGGTCACCTTGCTCTCGGTGATCGAGCAACCCGGTGGCAAGCTCGCGTTGCTGTGCGCGCAAGCCGAGTCGGTGCCAGGCCCGATCCTCGAGATTGGCAACACCAACAGCCGCTACCGCTTCCCCTGTGGCGCACGCGCCTTTGTCCAACAATGGAACGCCGCCGGTCCCGCCCACCATTGCGCCGTCGGCCTCGGCCATCTCGCCGACAAGCTCGAGAAGCTCGGATTCCTGTTAGGCATCGAGACCATCCGCGTGTGCTGAGCGGATGCGTCGCACTTCAAAGCATTGTAGCGGCATCCCAGACCACCACCGTGTGGTTTATCTGCGGGGCGGTGACTGGCCAGGCCAACCGCTGGCCGGCCGCGCTTGTGACTTCAATCCGGTATTCAAAACTCTCGTTCATCACGGGCAGTTCGACGCTGTAGGTGGCGCGTGCCACATGGCGCGCCGGCACACTGCGGAACTCACCATGCCCCAGCGGCCGCCAGGTGAGCGTGACAGATTGCGGCAGTGGCTTATCAAGCACGATGAATTTTACTTTCAAGCGCTCGCCGGATGTTACGACGCTGCGCAGCGTCGGCACGATGATGCGTGTTGGCCCCTCGTAGTCCTGCGGCAAGGGCCGGGCGAGGAGCGGAACCACCTTGGGTCCGAACTCGGCGTGTTGTTCGAGGTTGACCACTGCCGCCAAGCCGCCCGGCGAATTGACCGTGGCTAACAACAAGTGATAGATCTCGCGCCACAAGCGTGCCACTTCATCCGCTTGTGGCTGCGCCAGTGCGCAGCGCAATTGGTGCAGCCCGCGGTGGTAGCGGAAGGTATTGAGCCACCAATCGAAGCGCTCGAGGGAACCGGCCCCTTGCACCTGCGGCCGCAATTGCTCCAACGTGGTGACGCATGCGTATGTGGCGGCCACCGTTGCCCATGGTGTCGGATCGGGTTTGAGCGTGCCGGTGGGACAGCCGTCCGCCACGCTCAGCGGCAACCGTCCGTCAACGGCCGCAAACACTCGCGCAATGTCGGCACCCGCGGCCGCGCCGAAGTTGGCACCCGCCCAGTCCGCGTAAAAATCGTCGCATGCCATGCAGCGCGTGTTGGCATCAGTCGGCACCTTGCCGGGCGCGGCATTCCAGCCGCTTTGGTCCCAGGATGCCTGGGCCAGCGCGGAAATGTTAGGTCCGAGGATATCGCTGCGCCACTGCAAGCCCATGAGTCCGGTGCAACCGTAGGCGAGCGCGTCGGCGGCATCGCGGCGCATCCGGCCGGCGCAGAGTTGGATGGCGGCCAAGCCGTGTTTGCCATCGCTCTCGAGCCATGGAATGGCCCATTTGTCGCGGCCTTGGATGCGGCCAAATGCCGGGTCAACTGCGGTATAGCCGAGTTGCTGGCTGATCGCGCTCATGGGAATGTCTTTTGGCAAGTCGTTATCGAAGGCGGCCCGGTCCTGTTGGGGACCGAGCACCCAGCCACTGGTCGCCAACTTGAATGCCGCCCCGGAATTTTTCAACGCCTCGATAGCCAGCCGCACGTCGCTTATGGTGTTAGAATATTGTTTGGGCTGGTTGCCCTCCCAGGTCCAGCCCTCCGGCGTCCACAGCCAGAAGTAATCCAGGGGATGGCTGGCGGCGATGCGACGGAACATCGCCTCATACACGTCCCTAACCGTTGCCGGATCGGCGGGATTTTTGCCTTGTGCGCGGAGCCGATCGCGCAACGCCTGTGGCAGGATCATCGGCGCCTCCGTGCCGATGCAGGTTTTCACGCCGAGTTGGCGTGCGAAGCCGAAGGCGTCGTGGAATTGGTCCGCCATGCGATTGAAAACCTGGTTGCAGGCATCCGGTGTAGTCGGCTCGGGACAATGGTCGCGCATGACCTCCGGTGCCCACGCGTAGCCCTCAAACAACAACGCGCCGCCAAAGCTGTACTCGCTGGTTGTTTTCGGCACCACCGGCCCCCAGAAGCCTTTGGCGAGCGTGTTGTAATAATGCGACGGATAGCTGGCGCTCACCCGGCCTTGCGCATCGAACTCACCGCGCTGACCGAGCCATACAGTGGGTTCGGCATAGGGCTGGCCTTCGGGGTAACAATGGATGCCAAGAAAGTTCATCCGCATTTTCGCCAGTTGGGTGAAGACGGCTTTGTAGTCGTCGCTGCCCCAGGCATCGAAGCCGAACGGATGCGACCCCCAGGGGTTCAGCCCGCGCAAGGCAAAGAGCGGCGCGCCTTGGTCGTTCACATCCGGCAGGGATTCCAGTCGCGTGTCGGGAATCACGTCGCCGTGCAGGTAAAACCTCACACCGAGTTTTTCCGCAAACCGATAGGCACCGTACAACACGCCCTGCTCCTCATTGCCTGTAATAGTCCACATGCGGCCGTCGGCGTGCGGCGCGGTCTGGATCCGAAACGCCCCCGCGCCTAACGACGCATCAGCGGCAAGACGAATCACCTCACCGCGCTCGGGCACGGTGGCGACGATCCTGGGCAAGCGTCCCGTGCGCAGATAGATGTAGCGGGCCAGTTCCTTGGCGGCGAGTTGCAGTTGTGGCGCGCCCGCCGCCGGACATACCACCACCGGCTGTTGGGCCGGTGCTGCTGCCGCCGGTTCTTGGGCGAGGACCGCCGTGGCAGCCAGCACGCCGCAGCAAAGCGCGGCGGCCCATTGAATGTATGGATGGTCTTTCACGTGGCCGTGAGCATCCTTGACGCTCCGCTCCGCGGTGGCCTCATCCGCTTGTGTTGCCGGCTGCCACTCATGGCTGCTGCTGAGGCATTCATGTGGGCCCGGGAGTTCCAGAACTTCGCTCATATCGCACATCGGGCAGGCAGGTGACTCATTGCGGCAGCCAACAAACGCCACGTCCCACCGAAACTCAAGCACAGACTCGGCCGGGCTCATATGTCAGATTGCACCTTATAGCACACAAATCGGGTTGGCTGCGGTGCCATTGATGAACGACCGCAGGCGTAGCCCTCAATATTTTTCCACAGACAAATAATAGAAAATGCGAAGCACGGTCGGACCGGGACATTGTGGGAATCGCGGTTCAAGAGTGTGCTGGTGGAAGATGGGATGGCATCGCGGACGATGGCGGCCTACATTGATTTGAATCCGGTTAGAGCGGGGATGGTGGAGGGCCCGGCGGACTACCGGTGGAGCAGTTATGGCGAGGCGATGGGCGGCGGGCCAAGAGGCAATGGCAAAAAGGCGCGGGCGGGTTTGGTGCGGGCGCTCATGGCCCACAAGGGATACGGGGCGGACGCCAGGCATTGGGCGGGCAGGGTGTCCAAGGACTACCGGATGCTGTTGTTGCATAAATCCAGCCACAGACGAATAGTTGCGGCGTGTCCGTCGAGATGGCCGTCAAGCACGGCCCGGTCACCCTGCTCTCGGTGATCGAGCAACCCGGTGGCAAGCTCGCGTATCAACGCGACCATAACGACTCGGTGGCCGCGACCTGATTGATTGGAATCATGCATTTGTTATCAATCCTCCGTTGCTTAAAAAAATTCACGACGCTGCTAAAATCTCGGAACTTTTTCACATTTTCATTTGACTTCGTGATTTCGTGAGCACAGCTTGCCGCGTCAAACTGCTTCCGCATGGCCGCCCCTACTCTCCCTCACCACCTACGCGCGCTACTCGTCTGCACCGCGCTCTCCGCCGTGTTTGTTGGCACGGCCACGGCACAAGCCCCGGCTGCCGCTTTGCCCAAGACCTCGGTCCCGGGCGAAGTGCTGTCACTGGCAGCCCTCAACCGCCTGCTGAGAGAGACTGACGACGCGTTTGCGGCCAAGGATTTCAACGGTGCCATCGACAAGTTAGAACGGCTCATCAAGGCACTCGGGACCAAGCCCAAGCCGGCGCAGGAGGAAATGCTGGAGATGCTCATGTTCAATATCGGCTTCGCCCACTTGCTGGCCGAGCGGGCCGCCGAGGCCGAGGCCGCCTTCACCAAGTGCGTCACCCGGTTTCCCAAAGGCTTCTATACCTCCCGCAGCTTCCTTGGCATCGGCAAAGCCTGCGTCATCCAAGAAAAACAGGAGTTGGCGATCAAGGCACTCAAGCTGGCCATGGCGGACTGGAAATACAGTTCCGAAGCCGGTCTGCTGCTCGGGCAGCTCTACAGCGATATGGGCAAGCGCAAGGAGGCCCTCATTGTCTTCCGCGGCTTGATGGGAGCGGACGTGGCCACTCCCGCGCAGACCACCGCAGCGGTGGGCGTCATCGACCTGCTCGCCGACAACAGCAATGCCGACGAACTGGTCTATTACCTCGACCGCCTGATGAACATGGCCGGCGTCCGCGATGCCATCGCTTGGTATACCAATGCAGTGACCATCCGCGGTGACAAGGCCCTGTCGAACCGCGAATATGAGACGGCGCTCGCCATCTATCAGACGGTGCCGACCCGCAAGCAGATCATCCAAACCCAGGGCATTGCGCTGGAACAACAGCGCAAGAAGATTCGCATCCTCGAGACCACCGTCGAGAATGAGGCCAAGAACCCCGAACAGCCACGTTCGGTAGCGAGCGAACTGCTGGGCACCCTGCGCCCGGGGCTGGATGCGGCGCAAACCGCGCTGGCCGCCATTGAACAGAACAAGGATTTGGACGCGGCGCTGGTGATGCGCCGCGGCCGTTGCCTGTTACATCTCAAACGCTTTGAGGAGGCGCTGACCTGCTTCGCCACCCTGCGCACCAAATATCCGGCCTACAAGGAAACCAAAATGGCGGCCTGGGGTGAAATCAGCATCATGGACCAGATCAAGAAGAGCACCGGCCTGCTCGACCTCTGCAACGTCTACATGAAGGCCTATCCAGATTCGGAATACGGCGAACAAGTCGGCACGATCGCCGGCGAACTGCTGGCGCAGACCAACAAATGGAAAGACATCGGCCCGTTCTACCAAGGTCTCGAAAGCCGCTTCCCGCGGTCCGTCAACATGGACCGGTTCCTTTTCTATCAAGCGCTCTCGGCCTTTATGGAAGCGGAATTTGCCACCTCCTCGCCGCTGTTTGAAAAGCTCATCTCGAAATTCCCGAAGAGTCCGTTTTATGAGGTTGGCCTCTATTATGTGGCGATGACCAGTTTCCTGAGCAACGAGGAGAAGAAGACCAAAGCAGCCTGCGGGGAATATCTCACCAAGTATCCCAAGGGCCTCTACGCCGGGGATATGCAATACCGCCTCTCCTTCATTGATTCCAATGACCCGAAGGTGGATCCCACCAAGATCACCACCGACCTTGAGGAATTCATGAAGGAGCACCCGACCGATGTCTCCTGCCCATCGATGCTGTGCCTGCTGGCCGATACCTATAAGAAAAAATTCGACAAAAGCAAGGAGGTTGCCGACGAGGACGGCGCGCTCGAGGCCTACAAGAAAGCGGTGGTGAAAGCGGTTGAGGCGAAGAGCCCCGATGACGTGATCCAATACTCGCTGGATTCGGCCACCGCGATCATGCAGGGCCGCAAGGACTGGAGCGGCATCGCCGATTTGCATGGCGACTTTCTCCGGAACAACCCTGACAACCAGTTGGCCCTGCTTTCCGCCGGCAAGGTGGTGCAGCAATACATGCGCATGGGCAAGGGCGCTGAAGGCGCGGCACTCCTGGCCAGCACCATCAAGTCCCGCGCCGGCAATCCCACCGTCGAACAGGTCGAGTATCTCATCGACGAATTGGTCAAGACCCTCGTTCCGAAAAAGAAACCCACTCCGGAAGATGAGGAAGCCCTCGACAACCAACTTGTGGAAGTCCTCACCAAAGTGCTCGGCGACAAGCCCAACCCGACCGCCACCGCCCGCATGTTTTATGCACGTGCCCGCCTCAGCCAGTTGCTGAATCGCTCAGAGCATACGGAACGTTCGGACCTCCTGCTCAAGGGGGTGGCCACCAATTTTGCCAGCGATCCATCCGTGCTGAGTCCGACCCTGCTGTCGGCATGCGGCGACATCCTGCTCAATGAGGGCGATCTGGATGGGGCGGAAGCGATGTATAAGCGGCTCGACGTCAACTATAAGGAGTCCATGTTTGCGGATTCCGGGCCTTACGGGCTAGGGATGGTGGCGATCGCCCGCAAGCAACCGGATGTGGCGCTCAACATCTTTGAAAACACCCTCAAGAACAACCATGGGACGTCCAAGTTCAAGGAAACCACTCTCGCTAAACTGCAGGCGCTCATTGAACTCGGTGAGTTTGATGCCGCCAGAACCCTGGCCGATCAAATTGTCGGGGACAAGACCTATCGCGGTGAACTGTGCGGCAAGGCCCTGCTGTTGAAAGCCCAGAGCTATCGTGCCGAGTCGGCCAAGGCTGAACCTGGTAGCGACGCGGCCAAGGATCTGCTAGCCCAAGCCCATGGCGTCTATCAGCACATCTATGTTGCCTATCAGGGTCTCACCAACGTTTGCGCGGAGGCCTATTGGCAAGCCTACGAGACTTGCAAGGAATTGAACGAATACACGCTCGCCTCGGACACCCTCAGGAAACTCACCACCAATCCGAAGCTCAAGAACACCATGCGCGCTAAGGAAGCATCGAAACTGTCGTTATGAAATTGCGAGCCATCCTCTCCCCCTTTCCCATCCTCCGGGCTTCACGGTGGGTCTGCGTCGGCGCGGCGCTGGCCCTCACCCCGCTGCAGACAGCTCCCGGCCAGACTCCCGGTGCCACTCCGGCTCCCGGTGCCACTCCGGCTCCCGGTGCAACCCCGGCTCCCGGTGCAACCCCGGCTCCCGGTGCAACCCCGGCTCCCGGTGCGGCTCCGACGGGTGCCCCGGCGCCAGTGATGGCACCGCCCCCGGCAGCGGTGCCTCAAATTGTTCTGCAAAATGGTCGTTCCTTGCCCATTTCCTCGGTCATCCTCAAAAAGGATATGTATGAGGTCAAGATCGACACCGATAACTTCTTCGGTGCCGGGAGCACCATTCCGGTCACCACGGTCGACCATGTGTTTGGCGACAAGCCTCCCGCCATCAATCAAGGCATTGCCTTGATTTTGCTAGGAAAACCGACGGAGGGCAGGAAGTTGCTCATTCCGATTCTGGCCGAAAACAAGGACACCGCGAAACTGCCGGGCAACTTCTGGCTGGAAGCAGCGCGAGCCACGCTGGTGGCCAATGCCATGGAAGGTGCCGGCCCACCCTGCATTGCCATTGGCAAAGAGATTACGGAGGCCACACCCGAGCCTGGGCCCGATCCATTTGTCGCGCTTGGCAAGGTGCTGCTGATGCCCATCACCACCAAGGTCAGTGAGCGGGAGGCCGCATTACGCGAGTTGATCACCGACGCCATGCCTGCCAACCTTTGCGCCTATGCGAGTTTCTTCCTTGCGGAGTTACTCAAAAAAGACACGCGCAATGACGCCGCCCTTCAAACGTATCTCACGGTCCCCTGCCTCTATCCCTCCGGCGGCATGGTCTGCAGCGGGATTGCCCAACTCAAGGCGGCGCAACTTTTAGCGGCGCAGGAGACCCGCAAAATCGAGGCCAGATTCATGGTTCAATCCGCCATACGCAACACCAAGGACACCCCGGCCAAAGACGCCTGTGCCAAAGAAATTGAAAATCTCAAGTAAAACCACAACCCCTCGATCCATCCCAAATTCATGAAAAATGCCATCAAAACTGCCGTTTATGCGGCGCTGCTGTTAATGCCCATGGTAGCCTTTGGCGCACCTGCCGGCCTCGAGACCAAGAAAACCTTCATTGAGGTCATCAAGGAAGGTGGTTGGTGTATGTGGCCTATCGGCGCCTTCTCGGTTGGCACCGTGTGGCTTATCATCGACCTATGGATGCGCACCAGTCCCAAGAAAATGACGCCGGAAGCCGATGTCTTCACTGCCAAACAAGCCTTTTTGGCAGGTGATTATGTCAGCGCCTATCAGGCCATGAAGGTCGGCATCAGTCCGTTTTCCAAGGTGGTTCAGGCCGGTCTCGGTTCGATCGGTCACGGCAAGGACGCCACCGAGGAAGCGCTGATGGCGGGAGTGGACAAGGTGAGTTCCACGCTGCAAACACGGGTCAATTACCTTTCGGTTATCGGGGTTTGTAGCCCGATGGTCGGGCTGCTCGGCACGGTTTCCGGGATGCGCGGTGCCTTCGCCAGCCTCGGCACGTCCGGCATCGGCGACACCTCGAAGTTGGCAGGCCACATCGGGGAGGTGCTGATTGCCACCGCCTCAGGTCTGTTTATCGCCATTCCGGCGTTCATGGGTTTCTACTTCTTGCGCAACAAGCTGCAAACCGCCATCCATCACCTCGAGGAGGAATCCTCGAGCCTCTTCCGCAACGCGCCTTATGAGTATTTGAAAGATGCCGACGTCGGCCAGGAAGACACCTTTGCGGCGATGCCAATTTGGTTGCAAACCGAGCCGACCGAGGCCGAGGAGGCGGTCTGATCCCACCCATCCATCCCACTCTAACCCTCAAGAACCATGGCAAGCGGCGGCGGCAGCACTGAAAGCGGCGAACCGGAATTCCAGATCGCTCCGATGATCGATGTGTTGCTCGTGTTGCTCATTTTCTTCATGAGCATCACGACCGCGGAGATTTTGAAGGTCGATTCCACCATCACATTGCCAGTTTCTCCCAGTGCGAAAAAGCACGACCCGGAAATGACCAAGAAGGAAGTGGCCATCAATGCGCGCTGGGATACCAAGACGAGCAAGGCGACCTTTCTGGTGGAGGACAAGAAATTCGAGACACACGGTGAGTTCGTGGAATATCTCAAAGGGCGCCTCGCCGCCAAAAACGGCAACCTGCGGGCACTGGTGCGCGGCGACCGCTTGCTGCCGGCCAACGAAGTCGAGCGCGTCATGAATCTGATCGGTGAAGCTGGTTTCGTTGATATCGCCTTCTCCGCATCCAACAAAGAAAAGAATCAATGAAAAGGCGCAAGCACAAGCAATCATCCGAAGTCAATCTGGGGTTCCAAATCGCGCCCATGGTTGATGTGGTGTTCGTCATCATGCTCTTTTTCATGGTGATGGCCGGGGCCGTGCAAGTGGAGAACACCCACAATACCAAGTTGCCTGGCACCATCCCATCCGATGCGGACACCCCCATTCCCGACGAGGTTGCCATCCGTATCGATGACGACGGCCAGGTTTTTCTCAATGACGAGTCCTTCGACACGCCGCAAGTCAAGTCGTTGCCCGATCTGGCTATCAACCTCAAGCAACTTCAGGAGGCCAGCAAGGCATCCAATACCGCCGTGATGGTGACCATCTATGCCGCCGAAAACTCGAAATACGAGCGCATCATTGATGTGCTCGATGCCCTGACCCGCGCAGGCATCAGCAATGTGACCTTCCAGGCAGTTGCACCGGAGTGAATTCTCGTCTAGGTTCAGCACGCATCAAACCCACCCACCGCCATGAACGAATATCAAGATTATCCTGAAGAAGAAGAAGTCGATACCGAGAATCTGGAAGAGATGCCACCAATGGTGGTCACCCGTCTGACGCTTTGGGAAAAACTCGGCGGTCGGGCACTGACCTTCGCGGTCGTCATTCATCTATTGGTCATCACCTTGGGCTTCTTCTGGATTTTCCAAATCATTCGTGAGCCGGTCCCTCCCGTGGACTTCCTGCCCCCAGGCGGCGGTGGCGGCGAGCGCAGCGCGGATCACGCGATGAAGGAAAAACAAAAGAAGCAAATCGTGCCGGTCAGCAAAGCCAAACGAGTGGTGGCGGAAGGCGCACGAGCCGCATTCGTTATTCCCGACCAGACCGATCAGTTCGGTGAAATGTCCCCGCTTTCCTCGATGGGCGGCGGCGGCATGATCGGCGGCCTCGGCGGTTCCGGTAGCGGCAAAGGCTTCGGCAAGGGCAGCGGCAGTGGCAACGGCTTTGGTAACGGCAAAGGCAAGGGCCACCTTTTCGGACTGCTTCCCCCAGGCATGAAAAAACGCTGCGACAAGGATGAACGACTCAAGCGCATCGCCGCAACCGGCGGCACTCCTGCCTGTGAGGACGCTGTCTACAAGGGACTACAATGGCTCAAAGCCAATCAAGGCGCGGACGGTG
>JBAXOF010000006.1:0-33263 GCA_037133375.1 Verrucomicrobiota bacterium
GGCCACATGGCATTGTGAAGTTTGGGGAATTGATTCATGGCGCTGCTATAAACGTGGTTGGAGCCTTCATTCTTCCGGTGCCGTGGTCAAATCTTTTGTGGCGCGGGATTGTTCTTCATTGGATCATTGCGTGTTGTATGTTCAAGAAGCACCTGCACCTGCCTGGATGCGGTGGCAGAGTGAGGCCCGCACGACTGCCCATCTCTTCCCTTGCTCGCTGGATGTTAAATTTCCTCCTCTACCCTCGTTCAAGGGTTGCGCAGGAGACATTTTCAAGCCATTACAGGGGCGGCACAGTCGTCATAAGTCATGCACTTCAACTCTCACTTGTCCCATGTCCGCGCGTCTTGATTTTCGCAGCCGCCACCTTGGTCCGGTCGGGGTGGAGCGTGAGGCCATGCTCCGTGCCATCGGCTATCCCAGCCTGGAGGCACTGGCGGCGGCGGCCGTGCCGACCGGCATCCGCCTGGATGGCCCGCTGGATTTGCCCGCCGCCCACTCGGAGCCGGAAGCCCTCGCCTGGCTCAAATCCATCATGGAGAAAAACCGTCTGCTCAAGTCGTTCATCGGCCAAGGCTACTACGGCACTCACACCCCCGGCGTGATCCAACGCAATATTTTGGAAAACCCCGGTTGGTATACCGCCTACACACCCTATCAGGCGGAGATCGCCCAGGGCCGCCTCGAGGCGTTGCTCAATTTCCAAACGATCATCAGCGATCTCACCGGCCTGGAGGTGGCCAATGCCTCGTTGCTGGATGAGGGCAGCGCCGCGGCAGAAGCGATGAGCCTAGCCCTCGCCACCAGGCCGCATGGCACCACGATCTTTGTCTCCGATCGTTGCCACCCGCAAACCCTCGACGTGGTCGTCACCCGCGCCGCACCGCTCGGCATCAGCGTGCGCGCCGGCGACTGGCAGACGTTAGATCCAGCCGCCTGCGCAGGCTTGTTCGCGGTGCTGGTGCAATACCCTGACACCCGCGGCCGCCTCGATGATTTCTCCGGCTTGTTTGAACAATGCCAGGCTGCGGGGGTCGTTGCCATCGTCGCGGCCGATCTGCTCGCCCTCACCCTGCTCAAGCCTCCCGGCGAATTCGGTGCCGACATCTGCATTGGCTCGGCCCAACGCTTCGGCGTGCCAATGGGTTTTGGCGGACCGCACGCCGGCTTCATGGCCTGCAAGGATGCGCTCAAACGCAAGATGCCGGGCCGCCTCATCGGGGTGTCCGTCGATGCCCGCGGCACTCCCGGCCTGCGCCTCGCCCTGCAAACCCGCGAGCAACACATCCGCCGCGACAAGGCCACCTCTAACATTTGCACCGCGCAGGTCCTGCCCGCCGTGATGGCCTCCATGTTTGCCGTCTATCATGGACCGGAGGGGCTCCAGCACATCGCCCGCACCATCCACCAGCAGACTGCCAGCTTGAAAAAAACCCTCACCGACCACGGCGTCGTGATTGAGGATGGTGCCTTCTTCGACACCCTCGTGGCCGAGGTTTCAGGTCGGGCCGATGTCATTCTCGCCGCCGGCGTGGCGGCCGGCGTCAATCTGCGCCGCATTGATGCCGACCACCTGGGCATAGCGCTGGATGAGACGACCACGGCGGACGAGCTGAGAGCCGTGGCTGCGGTATTTGGCGCGCACATGCCCAAACCAGGCGACGGCACCCATCCCCCAGCATGGCCCGCGGCATTCCACCGCGCCGCGCCGTTTCTAACGCAAAAGGTGTTCCACAGCTATCACTCGGAAACCGAGATGTTGCGCTACCTTAAACGGCTCGAAGCCAAAGACCTCGCACTCAACGAATCGATGATCGCGCTCGGGTCCTGCACCATGAAGCTCAATGCCACCGCAGAAATGCAGCCGCTGAGTTGGCCGGAAGTGGCCTCGCTCCATCCCTTCGTCCCCGCCGCTCAGAGCCAGGGTTATCGCGCGCTGCTAGGATTGTTAGAAGACTGGCTGGCGGAGATCACCGGCTTTGCCGCAGTCTCGCTCCAACCCAACGCCGGCTCACAGGGCGAATACGCCGGGTTGCTGGCCATCCGCCGCTATCACCAGGCCCGCGGCGACGCCCACCGCAACGTGTGCCTCATCCCGGTCTCCGCGCACGGCACCAACCCCGCTTCTGCGGTCATGGCCGGCATGCAAGTGGTTGGCGTCAAATGCGATGGTGCCGGCAACATCGACGTGGCCGACCTAACCGCCCGCGCCCACGAACACCGCGCCAAGCTCGCCGCATTAATGGTCACCTATCCGTCCACCCACGGCGTGTTTGAGGGAACCATCCGCGCCATCTGTGAGATCATTCACGAGGCCGGCGGCCAGGTCTACATGGACGGTGCCAACATGAACGCCCAGGTCGGCCTGACCAGTCCGGGCCGCATCGGCGCCGATGTTTGTCACCTCAACCTTCACAAGACGTTCTGCATCCCGCACGGCGGCGGCGGCCCCGGCGTGGGCCCGATCGGCGTGGCCCCGCAACTCGTGCCGTATCTGCCCGGCCATCGCGAACTCGACGCCAAGGCCGGCGCCGTGTGCTCCGCCCCATGGGGCAGCGCATCTATCAACACCATCTCATGGATGTATATCGCCATGATGGGTGCCGCCGGTCTAACCGAAGCCACCGGTGTCGCTATCCTCAACGCCAATTATGTGGCCAAGCGGCTGGCACCGTTCTATCCGATTCTCTACACCGGCCATGCCGGGCTGGTCGCCCATGAATGCATCATCGACGTGCGGCCACTCTCGGACAAGAGCGGCATCACCGTGGAGGACGTGGCCAAGCGCCTGATGGACTACGGCTTCCATTCCCCCACCATGAGTTGGCCGGTCGCCGGCACCCTCATGATCGAGCCCACCGAGTCTGAAGCCCAAGCTGAACTCGACCGCTTCTGCGCTGCCATGATCGCCATCCACGGCGAAATTTCCGCCATCATCCGCGGCGAGTCCGATGCCCACGACAACCCGCTCAAACACGCCCCGCATCCGGTCGAGGCCGTCTGCGGCAACGCCTGGCCGCACGCCTACTCACGCGAGCAGGCCGCCTTCCCGTTGCCCTATCTGCGCCGCCACAAGTTCTGGCCTGCGCTTGCTAGAATCGACAACGTCCACGGCGACCGCAACCTCGTCTGCACCTGTGACTCGGTGGAAGCGTACACCGCGGCGAATGGATAGATCCTAATCACAGGCCACCCATATGTCCATGTCAGCAGTGGCGCGCGGATAGCCGTGGAAGCCCACGGCCCAGCCACCTACCAGCAGATAGGCCACTCCAGTTTCATTGAGAAACCTGAAGAAGTCTTTGAAGTCGTCCGGTAGCTGCATCCTGGCCATACATTACGGTGCGCATGAATTGAACCGCGGAAACCCTCTCCTCCACCGACCGGCTTCGCCACGAAGCCACATATTCCGCAGTCTGTTCGTCCAGTGTCCCAATGGAAAACGCGCTCCGGTCCACGCGGCTGGAGCCGAGTTTTGGGGTCGCTGGATGGGCTGGAGTGGGCATGCCTCAAACTAGCCTGCTGCGGATGCATTGTCGAACAGGAATTCATTGCGCCCAAGGGGTGCGTGACAAATCTCTGGCGCAGGAAGTCTTGACACTCCGGCTGATTCATTCACCCATTTCCCGCGAAATCTCAATCTTCCCGCAATCCCACCCACCTCATGACGCCGCCCTCCCCCATCGACTGGACCACCTGGCAGGGCGAAATGCTCGCCACGCTGATGTTCATTGTGCAGGACGGGCAGGTGCTGCTCATCGAGAAAAAACGCGGCCTGGGTGCGGGCAAAGTCAACGGCCCCGGCGGCAAGATCGAGCCCGGAGAAACCCCGCTGCAAGCCGTCATCCGCGAAACCCAAGAGGAACTCTGCATCACCCCGCACGCCCCGCGCAAGCTTGGCGAGTTGTGGTTTGCCATGGCCGATTGCCCGGACATCCTCTGCCATGTCTTCCGTGCCGAGGGCTTCACCGGCACCCCCACCGAAACCGATGAGGCCGTCCCGCTCTGGTCCCCGCTCAATGCCATCCCTTACCACCGGATGTGGGAGGATGACTGCCACTGGTTGCCTATGTTGTTAGACAAGCGCACGTTCCGCGGCCGCTTCGTCTTCGCCGGCGAACGCATGCTTTGGCGCGAACTCGAAGCCGGACTAATTTTTGGTTAGACCGGACACCGGATTGGCGCGGGGTTTCAAAACTCCCACTCGACGGTTTGGGATTGTTGCTTGCGCCAGACTTCGAATTTGATCTTGCCTTTGCCGGTGGCCTCGCGGCACGCTTTGAGCAGGGCGTCGAGCGTATCGGTTGGCTGGTTGTTGCAGCGCAGGATGACGTCGTTAGATTGGAAGCCGGCCTTGGCGGCGGCGCATCCGTTAGGGATCTCAGCGACGCGCACGCCGATTTCCGCGGACATGCCGGTGGCCGACACTTCGCCGAGGCCGACGAGGTTCTTGACCGACGCGCCGAGCCAGTTGGCCACCGCGTCACTGCGGTTAGAAGGGGGGACGACTGGCGCGGCGGGTCCGGCTTCCGGCAGGACCGGGGATTTGGCGAGGGCGCGCAGGGCGGGTTTTTGGACGCCGAACTGGTCCATGGGGAAATTCTTGAAACCTAACGCGAGGGCGGGCGAACCGTCCTTGACGCGGTAGTCGCCGGTGGCCGGATTGACAAACATCGCGTCGCCTTCGAGCGAGTGCTCGTCGCGGCCGCTTTGGTCGCGCAAGCCGGCGGCCGGGACTGGCGAGGTCAGACCCGGCTTGTGCAGCAGGTTGTTGTTAATCTCCTTGCCCCAGGGTTTATCAACGCCGATGGGTTTATAGGCGGTGAAGACAATGTTGCGGCGGAAGATGTCCTCGCTGTTCTCATACCAGACATGCGGGTGGAACGAATTCTTCACGATGATGTTGTTCTCCACCGTGCGGAAAAATCCCTCGCGGTTTTTCAGGCCGCCATTGAGGCACAGGTTGTTATAGATTTCATAATGCGACGAGCCGTCGTCCAGATCGATGTCCCAGCCGTGATCGCAACGCCAGCGACTGTTGCGCAGGATGACGGGGCGCGTCGCATCCAGTTTCGCCAGGGCGGGCCACTCCGGCGGCGGCGCGCCGCGCAAATTCCAATAGCGGTCGCGGCCCCATGAATTGAACGACCCGTGGTCGCCGGTTTCCTTGACGGTGTCGAAGACATCGCAGAACTCGATGACATGGCCGCCCCAACAACCGTCGCCGATGTTGATGCCTGCGCGGGAGGTGTCGTAGATTGAGCAATGCCGCACCGTGATGTTCATGGCCATGGCAATCTGCACGCCGGTGGCCTGCTTCTCCACCATCCCCACCGCGTGGATGAGCGAGTCTTCCACCAGGCAATCCGCCGGATAGTCGTCGGTCTTCGGTCCCGGGGCTTTGTCCACGGTCGCGTATTTCTGTTGCTGGCGATACTCAAACAAGGGATTGCGCACCGCCCTGGGGTCGCCGACGAAGGCGACGCCAGTCGCGCCGCAATCATGGATATGGCAGCCACGGATGGCGACGCGGCGGTTGTAGCCGCTGACAAACACGGCGTTGCCGCCGAGTTGATCAAACTCGCTGTCGGCCACCACGCAATCCTCGGTGCCGGTGAACAGCAGTGCGCCACCCCGATAGATCGTCCAGTCGCTGCGCAGCAACGGTTCCTTGGTCTCCATGAACGTGCGTGCCGCATGCTGATAGATAAAGCCGCTCAACGTGACGCCCTTGACCGGCTTGTCGCGCGTGCCGGTGAATTCAATGAGGGTCCGCAAGCGCACGACCTCGACGCTTGATTTCGTTAGATCGACGCCGGCCGCCGGTTGATAATAGAGCGTAGAGGTCTTGGTGTCATGGAACCATTCGCCGGGGGCATCGAGTTCCTCGAAAATGTTTTCCACATAGCGGAACTGCTTGTGCATGCCCATCTGGCGGTTGTTCTGCCAACCGCCCTCATAGGTCAGTTCGCCGTTGGGTTTCTTGCCGGTGATGCGGTAGGAATAGCCACCCCAATGTGCCACGTGCATCGCGTGCATGTAGCCGTTGGTGGGATCCGCCCAGCGGGCGGCGCGTTGCGGGCTGAACGCATCGGCGGCAAACCCGAAATAGGGATGAACATTGGCATCGTAGTTAGGATAGCGGGCCATCCATTGCTTGTTGCCGTTGATGAACAACTGTTCGATGTTCAAGCCTGCGGGAACTTCCGCTTTCATGATGCCGTCGCGATGGGGTTGCCACTTAGGAATGAGCTTCATTCCGCCGCTGATGATTGCCTTTTCGCCCGGTGCGGCGGCATAGGAGGTGCCGGAATCCTCCGCCGTGAAAACCAAGGTCTCCGGCAGATAATACGTTCCGGCATGGAACACGACCGGCACCTTGTGTTGGCGTGCCGCCTTCTGCGCGGCGGCAAACGATGCCAACGGTTGCTGCGCCGTGCCGGGATTGGCGTCGTTGCCCGCCGGGCTCACGTGCAGTGCGCCGGCAGCCCATGCCGGGCACGCCAGCAGTCCTGTGAGCAGCGTGAGCCGGGCAAGTATCTTGATCCGGTCTAACTTATGGATGTTGATGCGGGACGTTTTCATAGGTTCTTTAGCGGCAAAAGCATATATATTTGGTCGATGGATTTTGACCAGATGTCGACCGTCACTGCCAGAGGTGGGATTGGCGGGTGGCGAGGATGCGGTTGCCGCGGCGGAGGGTGGTTTTCCATGCCAGGACGCGGCCGTTTTTGATATAGTCATTGCCGATGATGGCGAATTCGACCTCGCCGGATGACTCACTACTATTGAAGCGCTTGACCAGGCGTTTGACGAGGCTGGCGGTGGCGCCTTGCTGGTATTCGAAGAGCAACTCCACGTCGCCGGCACCGGCACCCGCGGGGTCATTCCACAGGAGGGTGTAATAGACGCCGAGGCGGGCGTTGCGCTCGGCAATGCTGACGGCACCGTGCAAGCGGCGTTGTTGTTCGCAGCGCACCATCGGATCGCTGTCGAGGTCAATCTTGTGGTCCAGGATTTTGAACTGCTTGACCACCAAGGGTTGGGGTTGCCTGGCGCAAGCGCCAAGCCCGAGTAACAGCACCAGCAAATACCATCGGTTCACGCCCGCCACTCAAGCAGCAATGCGCCCGGAATCAAGCACGAACCGACATCAGATACTTGGAAAGAATCGCCAGCTTGCGGACTTTGGAAACGTGGTAACGCTGGTGGAGAACACCAAACCCCCCGCTGCGCATCTTTTCCAACAGCACTTGATAGATTTCCCCCATGATGCGGGCGGGCAACAGGGCCGCGCGGTCGGCGGCGGGCAAGCAGGTGGCGGCTTCACGGAAAAGCGCGTCGGCGCGGTCGGCTTCATGGGCCATCAGAGCGCGAAAGCGCGCATCGTCCACGCGGGCGAGCAAGTCTTGCTCGGAGTAATCGAAGCGGGCCAGGTCGGCGAGAGGCAGATAGATGCGCGCGCCATTGGCGAGATCCTCGCCGATATCGCGGAGGATGTTGGTCAGTTGCAAGGCGTGGCCGAGGGTGACGGCGTAGTGGGCGGAGGCCGGATCGGTGCAACCAAACAAGCGGATGGAAACCAAGCCCACGGCGCAGGCGACATTCCAGATGTAGCGTGACAGGTCATCCCACGTTTGGAAGCGCTGGGGATGGAGGTCCATGAGGCAGCCATCGATGATGGCGCCGAGGAGGTGGTTAGGGATTTGGTGGCGGTCGCGCAGCGCGACGACTTGCAGCTGCAAGGCATCGGGCGCGGCAAACCCGTTGCGCAAGCCGCTTTGCCATAATTCCAGTGCGGCTTGGCGTTGTTCTAGCGGGAGGCCGGGAGCGTCGGCCAGATCATCAATGGTGCGGCAGAAGGCGTAGAAGATGCCCGCATCCTCGCGCCGCTCCTTGGGCAGGATGTTGAGGGCGAATGCCAGATTTGACTTCGCCTGCCGGGTGATCTCGGAAGCGGCGGTCACTGACATCAGTGGATCAAGCCCCAGTGGCCAGTGAAGAAATCCGCCCAGCCGATGCCGATATCCGGGCCGGTAGTAAAAGGCCACAGCGAGAAGAGCGCCGGACCCACGAGGTTGAATTCCTTGACCGACCCCCAATAACGGGAGTCGAAGGAACTGCCGGTGTTGTCGCCCATGGCGGCGTATTCACGCAGGCCCGGGCGGACATGATCTGCCTGCAACTCCAGCGTGTCGCCGGGCTTGGAGATGGAGGGAAAGCGGCGGCGGGGGGGGGGGTCGTCCTGGCCATAACGGGGATCGGCCAAACCATAACCGTTACGATTCATGGCATAGGCCCCTTGGGCTTGGATCACGCGTTGGATGCCTGGTTCCTGGACGATTTTACCATGGTTGTAGAGATTGGGGGATACGATGGAAAGCTCGTCGCCGGGGACGCCGACCAAGCGTTTGATATAGTGGGAGCCGGCCCCTTGATCGCTGGCGTTTAGTTGGATGCCGCGGATTTCGATGGTATCGAAGACGAAGACCTCGCCGCGCTTGGGCTTGCGGAAGTGATAGGAATACTTGTCCACTAACACGAGGTCGCCGCTGTCGATGTAGCCTTCGCACAGCACGGTGCCTTTTTTCAGGATGCCGCCATTGGCCATCGCTCCTTGGAGGGCTTCGGTAAGTCCGATTTCCATCATCTGGGCGCGGGGTGCAGGCAAGGTGAGTGGCTTGGAATCGACGAATTGAAGTTGCGAGCGGCTGAAGAAATGCAGCATTTGATAATCAACGACGGCACCGCCGCGTTCGGTGAAGCGGACCTGGCGGTCGCGGTCATTGACAATTTTGACGTAGCTACGGCCGCGCAGCAACCACTGTTGGGTGCGGGTGCAGATGCCGGGCCATGACGCTTCCGGGGTCTTGTGGCCGATGATGCCGTTGAGGGTGGGCATCATGGAGCCGGTGGGGATGCGAAACGGTTGGAGGTAATAGGCGCGCAAGCCGAGGGCGATGACGATAGCGACAAACATCACTTCGACGTTTTCCTCCAACCATGTGAGGGGTTTATCGTGAGGCAGGGCGTTCTCACAGGTGGCACGCAGTTGTTTGGAAGCCTCGTCGGACTTGGCGCGGTCACCGGCTTTGATGGCGGCGAGCAAATCCTGGCGGCGGGACGTGATTTCATCGACGCGTTCCGGCTTGAGCAGGTCGCGTTTGTAATGGATGAATTTGAGCGCTCCCTTGGCCAGTAGCATGGCTTCCTTTTTCCACTTCGGCGTGAACATTCGGGGAGTGTCGGCCAAACTCGGGCCGGGCGCAAGCGCGGACTGCGCGGCGGATTTGCCCATGCCAATAAGGTTCCATGCGCTGAAAGAAGTCCTCGCGGTGAGCGTAGGAGAGCGGCTTAACTCGCGCCATTCCCTTCCCCACTCACTGAACTCGTCATGAAGAATTCCATCCTCACACGTTTATTTTCCGCGCTGCTGCTGGTCCCATGGGCCCCGCTGCATGCGACCGACCTGCATGTCGCCACCACCGGCAATGACACCAACGCCGGCACGCCGACCGCCCCGTTGCGCACGATCCAGCGCGGCGCGGAGCTCGCCCAAGCGGGCGACGTCATCACCGTGCATGCGGGAACCTATCGCGAACGCATCGCCCCGCCCCGCGGCGGCGAATCCGCCGCCAAGCGCATCGTCTATCAGGCGGCGGCGGGCGAACAGGTCGAGATCAAGGGGTCGGAAATCATCAAAGGCTGGGTGAAGGTGCAGGACGACGTTTGGCAGGTGAAGCTGCCTAACACGTTTTTCAACGGCTTCAATCCCTACAGCGACCTGATTCGCGGCGATTGGTTCACCGCCATGGGCCGGCAACACCACACCGGTGCGGTCTATCTGAACGGCGAGTGGTTGTTAGAAGCCGCCAAGCTGGAAAACGTCACCAACCCGGCGGGCGGCGAGTCGCTCTGGTTCGGCCAGGTGGACGGCGAGCGCACCACCATCTGGGCCCGCTTCAAGGCGGTCGACCCTAACGGACAATGTGCTGAGATCAATGTGCGACGGGCGGTTTTCTATCCGGAGAAGCCGGGGGTGAACTATCTCACCGTGCGCGGCTTCACAATGCGCCACGCGGCCACCCAGTGGGCGCCGCCCACCGCCGAGCAGGTCGGTCTGATAGGCACGCATTGGAGCAAGGGCTGGATCATCGAGAACAACGTGATCAGCCACTCGCGCTGCTCCGGGGTGACCCTTGGCAAATACGGCGACCAATGGGACAACACGTCGGCCAATTCCGCGGAGGGCTACGTCAAGACCATCGAGCGCGCCACCGCCAACGGCTGGAACAAGGACGCCATCGGCCACCACATGGTGCGCAACAACACCATCTCCGACTGCGAGCAGACCGGCATTTGCGGCAGCCTGGGAGCCATCTTCAGCGAGATCACAGGCAACCACATTCATCACATCTGGGCCAAGCGGCAGTTCCGCGGTGCTGAGATGGGCGGGATCAAGATTCATGGCTCCATCGACGTGCTCATCAAGGGCAACTGGATTCACCATGCGGGGCGCGGCATGTGGATGGATTGGATGGCCCAGGGCACGCGCATCACCGGCAACCTCTGCCACGACAACACCAACGAGGATTTGTTCGTCGAAGTGGACCACGGGCCTTACCTCGTGGACAACAACGTGTTCCTTTCCCCCCTCAATATCAATGACATGTCCCAGGGCGGTGCCTATGCTCACAACCTGTTTGCCGGACGTATCGAAAGCCGCACCGAAGCGGGCCGCAGCACGCCCTATCATCCGGCGCACTCCACCGTGGTCGCCGGTCTCAGCTCGATCAAGGGCGGCGACAACCGGTTCTATAACAACCTCTTCACTGGCGGCGAGCAAGCCGGGCTGTGGGTTTACGATACACGCGAATACCCGCTGCAAACCGGCGGCAATGTCTATTACCACGGCGCGCGCCCGTACGCCAAGGAACAGGGCCCCGTCCTCAACGCCACCGCCGATCCCCAACCGACCCTCGCGGCAGAAGGCAAGAACGTGGTGCTCAATCTAACGGTAGGCGCGGAGCTTCGCGACGCCAAGACCGCGCCGGTGGCCACTGAAATGTTAGGCAAGGCGCTGGTGCCAGGCCTGGGTTATGAGAATCCGGATGGCTCGCCGTTGAAGATTGATAGGGATTATTTCGGCAAACCGCGTGATGCGAAAAATCCCACACCCGGCCCCTTTGAAAACCCCGGCTCCGGCAGCCAGTCGCTCAAGGTCTGGTGAGGGAATGGCGGGCGGCGGGACTCTCAATACTGCTAGTTTAGCTGGAGGACAGGCGTCCCGCCTGTCATGGCCGACGGGCTTCCAGCCTGTCGTGGCATTGGCAGACAGGCGGGACGCGCTGTCTTCCCTCACAGGCGGGACGCCTGTTTTCCTATCAAGAAGCGCGCGGCGGATTGGATTGCGCGCGACGCGGCAGCCACAGCCATCTCCCGTAATAATCTTGCCAACGGGTTCGGGTTCACCTAGCCATGGGCGCGTCAGCGCTCCGACTGATCTTATAACCCCATCCCGCACCCGTGAACGCCCATCCCTCATCCCAAGTCCAAGGCCCCACGGCAGGCACAGCCGCCAAGATCAACTTTGCCTATCTGTTGCCGATTTGTCTGGTTGCCACCCTCGGTGGCCTGTTGTTCGGGTTTGATTCCGGGGTTATCTCCGGGGCGATCGAACCGCTGACCGCGAAGTTCGGCCTGAGCGACTTCATGAAAGGCTGGGCGTCGGGGTGCGCGCTGGTCGGTTGCGCGGCGGGTGTCTTGTTAGTCGGGCCGATCTCCGACCGCTATGGCCGGCGTCTGGCGATGTTTCTGGCGGCGGCGATGTTTCTTGTCTCGGCCATCGGCACGGCGGTTCCCCGCTGGTTGCCATCACTCTTTCGACTGGATGTCATTTTTGACGACATGGGCCTGCATGCCTCGATGGAATACTGGACCTTCATCATCTTCCGCATCATCGGCGGCTTGGGCATTGGTATCGCCTCGGTGTCCACTCCGATGTATATCTCGGAGATCACTCCGGCCGGCGTTCGCGGCCGCCTGGTGGCCGTCAATCAGATCGCCATCGTCGGCGGCATCGCACTCACCTCCTTCATCAATTACTTCATTGCCAAATCCGGCGATCAGGCGTGGCAAACCGCCATTGGCTGGCGTTGGATGCTTGGCATGGGCATCCTGCCGGCGGTGTTGTTTGCGCTATTGCTCATTCCCATTCCCGAGAGTCCGCGCTGGCTGATAGAAAAGAAGCGCGAGGACGAGGCGAAGAAGATTCTGGAAAAAGTCGGTGGGGTGGAGTTCGCCAATGCGGAGTTTGCCAGCATCAAGACCGCGCTGTCACAGGAGAAAGGCACTTGGGCTGAATTGTTCTCAATCGGGTTGCGGCTGCCGCTGATCATCGGCGTGCTGTTGGCGATTCTCCAACAAGTCACCGGCATCAACGTTTTCATGTATTTCGGGGCAACCATCTTCAAGACCATGAGTTCCTCGACCGGGGTGGACGCCGGCTTGCTCCAACAATTCATCATCAATGGCGCGGGGGTCTTGTTCACCGTGATAGCGATCGCGACCGTGGACAAATGGGGCCGCAAGCCACTCATGCTCGTCGGTTCCGCCGGCATGGGCATCAGCCTGGTGGCCATGGGCGTGATGGCCCAGACTCTGACCGACCCGGCGGCGGCCAGCAGTTGGATGCTCATCTTCATGGTGCTTTATATCGGTTGTTTCGGCCTTTCAGTGGGGCCCGTAACGTGGGTCATCCTGGCGGAGATTTTCCCCACAGCGGTGCGCGGCCGGGCGTTGGGCTTGGCGACGTTTTTCCTGTGGACGGCCAATTACGTCGTGACCCAGACGTTTCCGCTGATGGAGGCGAAGGACTCGTGGTTTGTGAAGCATTTTCATCATGCCTTCCCGTTCTATACTTACGCGCTATTTTGTGTGGCGATGATCGTGGTGGTGTGGCGGTTGGTGCCTGAAACCAAGGGCAAGTCACTTGAGGAGATCGAACGCAGTTGGTCGCACAAGGACTGATGGATGGCTCCTTGCTGATGCTGGGCCTTGCGGGGCCGGAACTCACCGCCGCGGAAGCGGCGCTGTTCCGCAAGCTGCAACCGGCGGGTTTCATCCTGTTTTCGCGCAATATTGTGTTGCCGGAACAAACCCGCAGGCTAACAGACGCTCTGCGGGATCTATCAAAACGGCCGCCAATCATCGCCATCGATCAAGAGGGCGGGCGCGTTACCCGCACCAAGGATATTGCGCCGGTGGCACCGTCGGCACCCGCGCTGGCGGCGTGGGGTAAGCCGGCTACGACGTGCCAGGCCGGCGCGCTGACCGGGGACTTGCTGCGAATGTTAGGTGTGAATCTCAACCTGGCTCCGGTGTTGGATCTGGATCATCACCCGGGGACGCCGAATGCGCTGCGCGGGCGCTGTTGGGGCCGCGACCCGCAACGTGTGATCGATCACGCGGGCCAGTGGAACCGCTGGCTGCGCAAACGCGGCATCGCCAGCTGCGCCAAACATTTTCCTGCCGGCGGCCGCGCGCTAACTGATCCGCACCATGAGCTGCCCGTGGCACTGGCCACGCTCGACGAGTTACTGCGTGAGGACGTGATTCCCTACACGGCATTGATGCCGGAACTGGACGCCATTATGGTGGGACACGTCGAGTTTCCCAACATCGATGCCGGGTTTCCCGCGTCGCTTTCACCACGCATCATCCGGCGGTTCCTGCGCGACCAACTCGGGTTTGATGACCATCTGGTTCTAACCGATGACTTGGACATGGGCGCGATCACCCGCCGCTATGGCCGCGGCCAGGACGCCAGATTGGCGCTGGAGGCCGGCAACGATCTGGCGCTCATCTGTCATCACATCGAAACCGCGGAAGTGGCGGCGGCCGCGCTCCGCGAGCTGCCATGGATTGTTCTATCAGAAGCGTGGGAGCGCGTCGAGCGGTTGCGCGACAAGCTGCACTGGCCACGGCCGTGGGCGGAGCAGAAATGGCAGGCCGCCTGTGCCGGTCTGGCGGAGTTGGCGGCAGAAGTGCCGGGAATTACCGTTGAATCCGGTGGGCCTAACAGCCCTGTGGCGGGCTATTGACCGGCAGATTCGCCTCCTGGTATTGCAAGCGGTAGAGGTGGGCGTAGAGGCTGGTTTCATCACTGATGAGTTCCTGGTGGGAACCGCTGGCGACGAGGCAACCATTTTGCAGGACGTGGATGCAGCGGGCATTGCGGATGGTGGAAAACCGGTGGGCAATGACAATGGTGGTGCGGCCTTGCATCAGGCGGTCAAAGGCGAGCTGGATTTGTTGCTCGGACTCGCTGTCGAGTGCGGACGTCGCCTCATCGAGCAGCAGGATGGGGGCATTCTTGAGGAAGGCGCGGGCGATGGAGAGGCGCTGGCGCTGGCCGCCGGAGAGGCTGCCGCCATTTTCCCCGATCTGGGTGTCATAGCCCTGCGGCTGTTCCATGATGAAGTCATGGGCGAAGGCGGCCCGGGCGGCTTGCTCGATCTCCGCATCGGTGGCGTCCAGACGCGCGAGGCGGATGTTGTTGCGCAAGGTGTCTGAAAACAAAAATGTGTCCTGGCTGACCAGCGAGATTTCGCGCCGCAACGAGGAGGTGGTGAGATGGCTGATGTCCTGGCCGTCGATTTCGAGGGTGCCGGCACCTGGCTGATAGAAGCGCTCGATGAGGTTGAGGAGGGTGGACTTGCCGCTGCCGGAGGGGCCGACCAACGCGGTGACGTGACCGCCCGGACAGAACAGGGAAACCTCACGGATGACGGGCTGGTCTGGCCGATAGGCAAAAGTCACGTTGCGCAGCGTGATGTCGCCCGTGGCCACGACCAGCGGCTTGGCGTCAGAGCGATCGGGCAGGGAGTGGTCGGAATCCAGAACATCATAGAGCATCTGGACGCCAACCAGGGCCCCTTGCAGCGAGATGTTCATGCGGGCGATGCGCTTGATCGGCTCGTAGGCCAGCAGCAGCGCGGTCAGAAAAGCGATGAGGGAACTGCCACTTTGGCCATGCACGAGATTGCGATAACCGCCGTAGAAAACAATGCAGGCGATGGCCACGCCGCCCATGGATTCCATCAGCGGACTGGTGCGGGAGGCTACCACCGCCATTTTGTTAGAACGTTTTTCCACGGCGCCGATGGCCATGTTGAAGCGCTCCCTCATGTGGGGCTCGAGGTTATAGGACTTGATGAGCTTGTTGCCGATGATGGCTTCCTGAAGGGTGGAGATAACTTGGACATTGCCCAGAAACTCGGCGTTGGCGATTTTGCGGATTCGTTTGATGATGCCAGCCAATGCCAGAATGAGCGGCGCCATGATGAAGAGCGCGCCACAGGATAAACGCCAATCCAGCGAGAACATCGCCAGCAGCAAGGCCAGCGCCGTGAACACATCCTGCACCCGCATCATGAGCAAGTTCATCACGTTGCGGGAGGAGCTGGCGGCTTGGGAGATGCGGGGAATGAGATCGCCGGAGGGGAAGTGGACGAAAAACGCGAGGGATTGATCGAGGATGTGGCGGCTGACCCGGGCTTGCTGGCGGGCCACGATGTTGTTGCCAATCTTGGAGAGGATGACCGATGAGCCGTATTGACTCGCCCCCTTGATAAAAAAGACCAGCAGAATGGCAATCGACACATTGAAAATCTGCAACATGCCAGGCTCGGAGGAGGTGAGCCAGGAGGTGAAAAACTCACCCGCGTGGCGCAGCCATTCCCTGCCCAAGGTGGCAGCATGACCCGTGGTGGCGGAGTCAAGCCGGAGTTGTTCGGGGGTTCCGAAGACGACCACCGTGACGTTTTTCATCAGAAAAACTGAGGCACCACTGGCAGCCGCCGCAAAGCCCATGAGCAGAAACGCCAGCAGGTAACGCCCCACGTAAAGGCGAAAATTCTCCCGCAGCACCCTGCCAACGAGGTCGCGATAGGTTTTATTGGCAAGAATGCCGGCTTTGAGTTTGAGCATGCGAAAGGAACCGCCCGCGACCCTTCACGGGCGGCGAAGACGCTGACAGCCTGCCGCGACAAGGGTTTGGGGTCAACCCCGAAAATCCGCGCCGAAAATCCGCGCTTGACACAAGGCCCGCCTTCTGGCACGGGAGGCGCGTCCGGTAGTGGCTCATCGTGCCCATGTGCCTAATGTTGCTTCGGTTTGACCACGCATCGCTCCCGGTCGCCCGCTTCTTCCCCCACCAACTCATCCCCCTCTCGATCCTCATGGACTGGTCTTCCCCGCTTTGGTATTTCTGTTACATCATGGTATTGCTCGGCCTCGCCGGCTATGGCTCGCACCGCCTGACCATCCTGTTCCTTTACCTCAAGCACTCCCGCAAGCGCCCGCATCCGCTCAGATTTTTCGCGGACCTCCCGCTGGTCACCATCCAGTTGCCTGTTTTCAATGAAATGCACGTTGTGGACCGCCTGCTCGATTCGGTCGCCGCGCTCGATTATCCGCAGGACAAAATGCAGATCCAGCTATTGGATGATTCCACCGACGAAACTGTGGAAATCTGCCGGCAAGGCATTGAGCGGCTCAAGGCCCGCGGCTTTGACGCCGAACACATCCACCGCAGCGACCGCACCGGCTACAAGGCCGGCGCGCTGGAAAACGGCACCCAGACCGCCAAGGGCGAATACCTGCTCATCCTCGACGCGGACTTCGTTCCCAACCCGGATTTGCTGCAAAAAACCGTCCACTATTTCACCGACGAGCGCATCGGCCTGATCCAGACCCGCTGGGGCCACCTCAACCGCACCTTCAATGTGCTGACCCGCATTCAGGCGATGTTCTTGGACGGCCACCTCGAACTCGAACAAACCGCCCGCAACCGGTCGGGCCGCTTCTTCACCTTCAACGGCACCGGCGGCATCTGGCGCAAATCCTGCATCACCGACGCCGGCGGCTGGGAACACGACACGCTCACCGAGGACATGGACCTCAGTTACCGCGCCCAACTCAAGGGCTGGCGGTTCATTTTCCTCAACGATGTGGAAACCCCGGCCGAATTACCGGTGGACATGGACGGCTTCAAAAGCCAGCAACACCGGTGGACCAAGGGCTCAATCCAAGTTTGCAAGAAAGTGCTCCCCGCCATTTGGAAAAGCGATGTGCCGTTGTTCATCAAGATGGAGGCCACGGCCCACCTCACGTCAAACTTTGCCTACCTCATGCTCATCTGCCTGTGCTTCCTGATTTACCCAAACCAGCACTGCCAGCCAGACTTCGGTAAATTCGGCTACTACATCGTCAATGTGCCGATTTTCTTTTTCTCCTCGGTGTCCGTGATTCTGTTCTATCTGGTCTCGCAAAAAGCCCTGCGCCCCGGCTCGTGGTGGAAGGAAATCCCCTATCTGCCGTTGCTGCTGGCTCTCGGTATTGGCATGTCCATCAGTAATGCCAAGGCGGTGTTGGAAGCCATTTTTAACCACCAGTCCGGCTTTGTCCGCACGCCCAAATACGGCATCGACACGACCAAGCGCCACGACTGGAAACAGAGCAGCTATAAGGCGATGAAGACCCTCACCCCATTTGTTGAATTGCTCTTCGGCTTCTTCTTCCTCTTCGTCGTCGCCGAGGCCGCCATGCAGGGTCGTTGGTCCTCTGCCATCCTCTTGCTGCCATTCCCCGTCGGTTTCTTCTACACCTCGCTGTCTTCCCTCGTCCGCATGCTGCCTGTCGCCCCCGCGATCCAGCCCAGCCCTTCCACCATCAGCGATAAACCCTAACTTTTCCGTAGCCCTTGGGTCTCCCGATGCGTCCAATCCCACTTGTCGCCCTCAGCGTGCTCACCGCGCTCGTGTTCACCGGTTGCGGCACCACCAGCAAAGACCCCTGCGACAAAGTGGTAATCAGCGTCAGGGATCAGAAAATGCTGGTCTTGCGTGACGGCAAGCCGCTCAAAACCTACAAGGTATCCACGTCCAAATTCGGCATAGGCGACCGCCCGGGCAGCAACTGCACTCCGCTCGGACGCATGGAGGTCAGCCGTAAAATCGGCGACAATGTGCCCGCCGGCACTGTCTTCAAGCACCGCCGCCCAACCGGGGAGGTCGTTCGCCCCGATGCCCCCGGGCGCGATCCGATCGTCAGCCGCATCCTGTGGCTGCGCGGCACGGAACGCGCTAACCGCCACGCCTTTGTCCGTGCCATCTACATTCATGGCACGGCGGAAGAACGCAGCCTCGGTGCCCCTGCCTCCTATGGCTGCATCCGCATGAGTGGCTTGGATGTTATCGATCTCTACGACCGCATCGGCCTCGGTGCCAATGTTTTCATCATCCGTGGGTCCCTCGACCAGCCACAAACCGCAGCCCCCCCCTGCGCCAGTCTCTGAAAATTTCCCAAACCCGAGCTTGACAGCTTGGCACGCATCCTTACGGTTTGCGGCCCGCCGTTCCACCCTCAGGCAAAATCTCCCCTAATACCATGGCCAACACGAAATCCGCCCTCAAGCGCGTCCGTCAAACTGAAGTCCGCACCGAGCGCAATCGCGCGGACAAAACCCGCATGAAGACGCTCCGCAAAAAGACTCTCTCCGCCGTCGCCGCCGGGGATGCGCCCGCCGCCGCCAGCGCCGCCAGCACCTACGCGTCCGCCCTTGACAAGGCCTCCAAACGCAACCTGATTCACCCGAACAAGGCCGCCAATCTCAAAAGCAAGACCGCCAAGGCGCTTGCTAGCCTGGCCTGATCCGGATCGCCCAATCTCTCGAAACAAGCGGTCCGGTCACCCGGTGCCGCTTTTTTCATCCCCCATGCCAACTCCCCAACTCCACAGCTCACGCGCGGAAGCCGCCGCCAAAATTGCCGCCAACCCGACCGCCTACAAAGTCTGCGAAGGGTGCGATTCGATCCTGAGCAGCAGCACCGCCCTGTGTCCCAATTGTCACAGCTACCGCTTTGACGCCACCGCAGCCCAAGTGACCCGCCACGCCCGTCTCCTCGGCTCCCGTGAGCAAACCTCCGTCACCGCCAGCGATCTGACATAAAGACGGAAGCCCGCTGCGCTCCAAGACAGAAGCCCGCTGCGCTCCAAGACTGGAAAATGAAGATCCGTCGGACTGTGCGAAGCACTTCTTCCTCTTGTCTTCTGTCTCTTGTCTCTTGTCTCTTGTCTCTCAAAGACGACTATGCGTTCTTGGAGGACTTGGATTTTTTTGTTGGCGGGGGAGGCGTGGTTTTGGGGTCAACTGGTGGCACCGGTTCAACACCTGGCTCGGCGGCGGGTGGTGCGGGCGAGTCGGGATCAAGGATCGTGGGGATCGCGCCATCGGGCGGTGCCCCGACCGGATCCGCAGATGGCAAAGGGACGGCATTTTCAACACCCGGCAACGGCGGATAAACTTGCATTTCGCCGGGAGCCCCAGGGCGCGATGCGGGTTGAGCACTCGGGTTTTCCACCATGACGGCGGGGACATAGCCGACCTCGCCAGTGTTATCGAGTTCCACCTGCAAATAACTGCCCGCCACCCGGATCACTTTCATGCGCGTGTCCCGCATCAGGGTTTTGTCGGCATCGGCATCCCCTTTCGGAAGTTGTTTGAAAAATGCCGTGTTGTCCATAGCCGCGCGGACATGCTCCGCAGGCATGAATGCCGACGGACTCTCCGCTAGTTTGACAGCACCGCCGGGTGACAACAACGGATCGAAGTTGCTGCTGGAAATGGGCGCATTCATGGTGTCACAACCAGCCAAAACCAACGCAGCGGAACCAGACAAGAGGCAAAGTGGCTTCATAGATAAAACCTAAAATGCCACTAATCACCGCTGACGTCAACGCCATATCTGACAAAAACTTCAGCCGCCTCAAAGCGCTGTCAGCGCCCGGGGCGAATCACGCGGTTGGTCTCATCAACCACTATTTTCTTGGCCAGCACCGGGGCCTGGGACAACCCAAAGGCCATGATGGCGACGCGCTCGCCTTTTTTGATGCGGTGGGCGGCCCCGCCATTAATGATGATATTGCCGGTGCCAGGCAGGCCGGGTTGCACGTAGGTCTCAAGGCGGTTGCCGGTGGTGATGGAGGCCACCAAAACCTTTTCCCCCTCCCACAAGCCCGCCTCCTCCATCAAATCCGTGGGAATTTCAATGCTGCCTTCGTAATCCACATCGGCGGCGGTAATCATCGCCCGGTGGATCTTGGATTTGAGAACTTGGTGAAACATGTCGGACCAACCAAAGCCTGCCTCACGCCCACGTCAAGCCCGGAAATTTAACGCGGGGGGTCTCATTCCCACGCGATGTCGGTCCAAATCGTGGTCGCCGCCCGGTGTTGGATGACACTGGCCAGCGGTGTCGTGCCGCCCGTGGCCAGCGAGTGGCGCAAGGCCGCCTGCTTGCCAGAACCCGACGCCAACACCCAGACCGTACGCGCGGCGGCCAGCGGGCCGTGGCCGAGCGTGACACGCATGGGCGGCGGCTTGGGGGCATCCGCAACCGGCAGGAAGACCGCCGTCACCGCCGCTGCCGTGGTCGCATCACGTGGAAACAGCGACGCCACATGCCCATCCTCACCCATGCCTAACATAATCAAGTCCAGCACCGGCAGTTCCCCGGCGGGCGTCCCGCAGACCTGGCGCATGTCCCGGCTGGCGGCCTCGGCCGCGAGACCCGGAGTGTCCTCGCCGCGCACGCGGTGAATGTTAGTGTTAGGAATATGGGCGGGGTGCAAAAAGGCCTCATGCGCGAGCCGGAAATTGCTTGCCGGATCGTCCGGCGGCACGCAGCGCTCGTCCGCCCAGAAGAACCGCACGTGACTGAAATCCACGTGATATTGTGCCGCCAGCCTGGCGGATTCCGCTAGAAAACGGCGCAGCACCCGGCCGCCGGACACGGCCACCGTGAAGCCACGGCCTGCCATCCGCGCCGCCGCCACCGCATCCAACCACGCCGCGGCTGCGGCTGCGGCCAGCGCGGCTGCGGTTGGATAGGAAACAACCTTGAACTGGCTCATGCGCTTTAGGTGACCGGGGAGGGTTCGCGCCAGGCGCGGCCGGATTGTGTTAGAAGTTGGTCGGCCAGATGCGGCCCCCAATTCCCCGCCGGATAGAACTCGAGGTTGCCGAGCGGGCGGGTGCCCCAGCCGGCGCGGATGGAATCCGTGATCTCCCATGCCTGCTCGACCTCATCGCGCCGGATGAACAAGGTGGCGTCGCCGGCAATGGCGTCCAGCAACAGGCGTTCGTAGGCTTCCGGCGTGTAGGCGCCAAACTCGCTGTCATAACTGAAGTGCATCCGCACCGGGCGCAAGCCGTAGCCGACGCCGGGCACCTTGCCGGTGAATTGCAATGCGATCCCCTCGTTAGGTTGGAGCCGGAGGGTCAACGCGTTGGCGTCGAGCTGCGGGCCGCATTGCGCGGCGAACAACACATTCGGCGTGGGTTTGAATTGCACCCGCACCTCGCTTGCGCTGACCGGCAAGGCCTTGCCCGTCCGCAGATAGATCGGCACGCCCTCCCAGCGCCAGTTATCAATGAACAACTGGAGCGCCACAAAAGTCTCCACGTTCGATTGCGGGTCCACCTTCGGTTCCAGCCGATACGCAGGTTGCTCCTCGCCCGCCACATAGCCCTCGCGGTATTGGCCGCGCACCACCTGCTCCGCCACCTGCTCCGGCCGCAACCGGCGCACCGACGAGAGCAGCTTGACTTTCTCATCGCGGACAGGTTCGGCATCGAGCGACACGGGCGGCTCCATGGTGACGAGTGCCAGCACCTGCATCAGGTGGTTCTGCACCATGTCGCGCAGCGCGCCGGCTTCTTCGTAATAGCCGCCACGCGAGCGGACGCCCAAGCGCTCGCTGACAGTGATTTGGATATGATCCACCGCATCGCGGTGCCACAGCCGCTCGAAGATCGAATTGGCAAAGCGGAAGGTCAGGATGTTTTGCACGGTCTCCTTGCCCAGATAGTGGTCGATGCGGAACACCTGCTGTTCGTGGGCGAAACGCGTGAGCTCGTGGTTGAGCGCGCGGGCCGACGCGAGGTCATGGCCAAAGGGTTTTTCTATCACCAGGCGCTGCCAATGCCCCTGGCCGTCCCGATGCAACAACTTCGCCTCGTGCAAGTGCCCGGCCACCACGCTGAATTGGCTCGGTGAGGTCGCCAGATAGAACAAGAGGTTTGTTTGCAGCGGTGCGCTCGGCAACGCCTGAAGCAAGCCGGCGAGTTTCGCGTAGGCCGCCGCGTCTTCGATATCGCCCTGGCAATAATGCACGCGTTCCGCGAACGCCGACCACACCGCATCGTCCACTGGCTTGCTGCGCGAAAAAGCCTCCAACGCCGCGCGCAATTCCACGCGCCACGCCGCCGCCGTTTTCTCGCGCCGGGCAAATCCAACGATCCGATAATCCTCCGGCAGCTGTCCGTCCTTGGCCAGATGATAGAGTGCTGGCACAAGCTTGCGCACTGTCAAATCGCCGCTCGCCCCGAAAATGACCAGCGTGCATGGTTCCACCGCCTTGCGGATCTGGTCGAGCCGGCACGTCAGCAGTTCATCCATGGCTTCGGTCCGATGCATCTGTCGGCACTGTGCCACGGATGGGCAGAAACTCAAGGCTTTGTAACGACGGTGCGGCCACCGCTGGTGACTTGCGCGCCGCACCAGACAACCGGTCAGGACCATGGCCGCAGAGCACAAACCCATCGGGATCAGTTAGGAAGGCAATCACGGCATACTGCGCAAATTTTGCGGCGCGCCCCGCATATTCTCGGAAGTCGGCCTTGGATGACGGAAAACGCGCAAGAAAGCACGGGATGTGAGGAGCAAATCGCGATATTTGACTAGCGTGTTGCGGGCTGGTTAGCAACAGTCCGGCGATTTTATGAAACACCTGAAGGGACTCCTATTGACCACAGCCTTTTCGCTCGCGGGTGCGGGCGGCGCATTTGCGAGTGAGGCAGACTTGAAGATTCCAAACCTCGACTCCGTGAAGTTTGCGGCGCTCGGTGATGTCAGCGGTAAAGCGCTGATGCTCGCGGGCCTCGTGGTCTGCGTGCTGGGCGGGTTGTTCGGACTGCTTCAATACCGGCAAACCAAGAACCTGCCGGTGCACAAGAGCATGGCCACGGTATCCAACACGATCTGGGAGACCTGCAAGACCTATCTGTTCACGCAGGGCAAGTTCCTGGCAATCCTGTGGCTGCTCATTGCGGCTTGTATGATCTATTACTTCGGCGTCTTGCAGAAAAATTCCGTGACCCATGTGCTAGTCATCCTGGCTGCCTCCGTGCTCGGCATCCTCGGCTCCTATGGTGTCGCCTGGTTTGGCATCCGCATTAACACGGTGGCCAATTCCCGCACTGCCTTTTCCGCGTTGAAGGGCAATCCGCTCGCCACCCTCGGCATTCCGCTGCGCTCCGGCATGAGCGTGGGTCTGTTGTTAGTTTGCGTCGAGTTGTTCTTCATGATCTGCATCCTCATCTTCCTGCCTACCGAACTTGTCGGCTCCTGCTTCATCGGCTTCGCCATTGGCGAATCCCTCGGTGCCTCGGTGCTGCGTATCTGCGGCGGCATCTTCACCAAGATCGCCGACATCGGCTCGGACCTGATGAAAATCGTGTTCCAACTGCCCGAAGATGATCCGAAAAACCCGGGCGTGATCGCCGACTGCACCGGCGACAACGCCGGTGACTCGGTCGGCCCGACGGCTGACGGCTTTGAAACTTACGGGGTGACCGGGGTTGCCTTGATTGCATTCCTGTCCTTGGCGCTGGCTGCCAAGCAGGAAGTCTGCGCCACGCTCATCGTCTGGATCTTCGTGATGCGCATCCTCATGATCATCACCTCGCTGGGCTCCTATTTGGTCAATGAATCTATCAGCAAGGCCATGTTCGGCGGCAAGAAGGACTTTGATTTTGAAGCTCCCCTCACCCATCTGGTGTGGCTGACCTCGGCGGTGTCCATCGCCGTGACCTTCCTGGCCAGCAAGATTCTGCTCGGCGACTTCGTGTTCGAAGGCACCGCGTTGCCCAACCTGTGGTGGGCGCTCTCCCTCATCATCAGTTGCGGCACGATTGCCGGCGCGCTGATCCCCGAGTTCACCAAGATCTTTGTTAGCACCAACTCCCGCCACGTCAAGGAAGTGACCAATTGCTCCAAGCACGGCGGCGCCTCGCTCAACATCCTGTCCGGCTTTGTCGCGGGTAACTTCTCCGCGTTCTGGATGGGCCTCATCATCATGATCCTGATGTTCGCCGCCTGGCAGTTCTCGACCAATGCCGACCTGATGGCCATCATGCCTGCCAAGTTTGCCTTCGCCGCGCCGATCTTCGCCTTCGGCCTGGTCGCCTTCGGCTTCCTCGGCATGGGCCCCGTAACCATCGCCGTGGACTCCTACGGCCCGGTGACCGACAACGCCCAATCCGTCTATGAATTGAGCCAAATCGAAGGCATCTCGGGCATCACCGCCGAGCTCAAGAAGGACTTCGGTTTCGATCCGGACTTTGAAAATGCCAAGTATCAGCTCGAAAAGGGCGACGGCGCGGGCAACACGTTCAAGGCCACCGCCAAGCCGGTGCTCATCGGCACCGCAGTGGTGGGTGCCACCACCATGGTGTTCGGTATCATCATGTTGTTAGAGAACAAGTTCGGCGATGTGGTCAACAAGCTCTCCATCGTGCAACCAGAAATCATCCTCGGCCTGATCATGGGCGGCTCGGTAATTTACTGGTTCACCGGTGCCTCCTGCCAGGCGGTGGTCACCGGTGCCTATCGCGCCGTGGTTTACATCAAGGACAACATGAACCTCGACACCACCACCGCGTCTGACAAGGACAGCAAGGAAGTGGTGGCCATCTGCACCAAGTATGCGCAGAAGGGCATGTGGAATATCTTCATCGTGGTGTTCTGCTTCGCGCTGGCGCTGCCGTTCTTCAACCCGTATTACTTCATCGGCTATCTCATCGCCATCGCCTTCTTCGGGCTCTTCCAAGCCATCTTCATGGCCAACGCCGGCGGTGCTTGGGATAATGCCAAGAAAATCGTTGAAGTGGATATGCGTGAAAAAGGCACCGAACTGCACGATGCCACCGTGGTCGGCGACACCGTGGGCGATCCCTTCAAGGACACCTCCTCGGTGGCGATGAATCCGGTGATCAAGTTCACCACTCTTTTCGGCCTGCTCGCGGTGGAAATCGCGGTGGAGATGTCGCTCAAATACAAAGAGCATCTGAAGCTTGATCCCAGCACCATCAATTGGAGCCCATGGATCGGCGGCACCTTCTTCCTCATCGCCCTGCTCTTCGTGTATCGCTCATTCTACGGCATGCGCATCCCCGAGGAGGATTGAGCATCTGGCAAAATGCCCACATCTCGGCAAATCGCGTGCCGCTGCCAATTCCCATTGACCGTCCCCGCGGCGCTCATCACCCTCCGGTGCATGCGCCTGTCCGCTCTGCTGTTGCTTGCCACCGTGACGCTCGCTGCAGCGGCGCTCGACCCCACGCGTCTGGCCGCCGCCGGGGACAATGCTGCGGCCTTGCGCGGCTTTGCCGAGGAGGCCACCAGGGAGTTTGGTGAACCCGGCTCCAAGGCTGCCGCGTTTCTCGTCGCCGGCATGCCGGAGCGCGACCTTAGCTCACTAACAAAAGAGTTCCTGCTGGAAAACCTGCGCCTGGCGCTGCGGACGCGGGACGCCTATCCGTGGGCCAAGCAAGTGCCCGACGGGTTGTTTCTCGACTGCGTGCTGCCCTATGCCCAACTTGATGAACCGCGTGACCCGTGGCGGGCCAAGTTTCACGCGCAATGCAGCGAGATCGTCAAAGACTGCAAGACCGCCAGTGAAGCCGCACAGGCACTCAACCGCCAGTTGTTCAAACAAATCGGCGTGAAATACAGCACCAAGCGCAAGCGCCCGAACCAAAGCCCGCAGGAATCCATCGACCAAGGCCTGGCGAGTTGCACCGGCCTATCCATCATTCTGGCCGACGCCTGCCGCAGTGTGGGCATTCCCGCACGCATCGCCGGCACCGCCCTCTGGGCTAACAAGAGTGGCAATCACACTTGGGTCGAAGTCTGGGATGGTGACTGGCATTTCACCGGAGCCGCCGAAGCTTCGCCCGAGGGCCTCGACCACGGCTGGTTCAATGGCAACGCCTCCAAGGCCGTGGCCGATGACCCGACCTACGCGATCTGGGCCAACATGTGGGCCGCCACCAAGGAGCATTTTCCGTTAGTATGGAATCCGACCGACCACTCGGTTCCCGCCGTCAATGTCACCGACCGCTATACCGGCGGGGTGAAAAACAACTCGCCTGATGCGGTGGTGAATCCCGCCGCCACCACCGTCCACGTGCGGGTGTTAGATGGTGCCGGCCAACGCGTCGAGGCGCGGGTCGGGTTATTGGACGCGACCGGATCGTTCCGCCAAATCGTCACCACCAAGGCGGGCAGCACCGACCTCAATGACATGCCGACCATCGAGCTTTCACCCGCCACCGCGTTTGTCCTGCGCGTGGCGCGTGATAACCAAGTCCGCGATTTTTCCCTGCCCGCCATGGCCGCCGGGGTCAGCACGCTGGACTTGGCCTGGTCGAAGGGCGTGTCGGTGGCGGTCGGCCAAGGCCTGCGCGCCTTGCGCGAATGGTTAGGCCAACCCGCTGCGAGCCAGCCCAAAGACATCCCGCCCGCGCCCCTCACCAAGGCCGATGCCGCCACTGCCCTCGATCTCGTGTGGGGTTATTGGCGTGGCCAGCAGGCGGCCACCCGGGCCGCCGAACTGAAGGACAACGCCATCACCATCGGCGACAAAAGCATGCGGCTCCTGACCCGCGTCTTCGGCACGGCACCCGCCGACGGCCGCAGCCTGTGGATCTCGATGCACGGCGGCGGCGGCGCGCCCGCCCAAGTCAATGACCAGCAATGGCAGAACCAAATCCGCCTCTATCAACCCGCGGAAGGCCTCTACGTCGCGCCGCGCGCCCCCACTAACAATTGGAACCTGTGGCACGAGGGTCACATCGACGATCTCTTCGACCGCCTTATCGAGGACTGCGTGCTGCTGGCCGGTGTGAACCCGGACAAGGTCTATCTGATGGGTTACTCGGCCGGCGGCGACGGCGTCTATCAACTTGCGCCGCGCCTGGCCGACCGCTTGGCTGCGGCCTCGATGATGGCCGGGCACCCTGGCAATGCCTCGCCGCTGGGTTTGCGCAACCTGCCGTTTGCGATTTTCTCGGGCGCGGAGGATGCCGCCTACCGGCGCAACAAAATCGCCGCCGAATGGAACGGCAAACTCGACGACCTCGCCAAACAGGATGCCGGTGGCTACCCGCACCGGCTCAACATCTACGCGGGCCTCGGCCACTGGATGAATGGCAAGGATGCCGAAGCCGTGCCGTGGATGGCCAAATTCACCCGCGACCCGTGGCCGAAAAAGGTCGTCTGGTGCCAGTCCGGCCGGCTCCACGACCGGTTTTACTGGCTGGCCTTGCCCGAGGGCGTGGCCACGGCCGGTCTAACAATCCGCGCCACGGCCGAACGCAACGTGATCACGCTCGACGCGCCGGAGGTCCCGCGGCTCATCCTGCGCCTGCACGACCGGCTGGTGGATTTGGACCAACCGCTCAAGGTGTTGTTTAACGGCAAGACCGTGTTTAACGGCAAGGTCACCCGGCAAGCCAACGCCATCCTCAAGTCCCTCCAACAACGCGCCGATCCCAGCAGCGCCGCCACCGCCCTGCTGGAAGTCACGCCATAGCCCCGCCGCAAATCCCTTGACGGGCAGGGCTCATTCCACCATTCTAGCCATTGCGAAGACGCGATTTGCGGGTGGCAATGCCGGGCGAGTGCCGGCGACGCCCGCAGACGGTTTCCCATCCGATGGTGATTGATGCCATTGCAACCTGAACTCCCATGAACAACCGCCTTACATCGCTGTGTGTGACAGTTCTGAGTCTCGGAGGCCCGCTGCTTTCATCCGCCGCCGACAATCCGTCTGAGGCGGCACAATCCGTCAACGCGCTCGGCCTTGACCTGATGGCCAAGGGCACCACTGCCGACGCCAATGCGCTTCTCTCGCCGTATTCGATCCAGTCGGCCCTGGCCATGACCTATGCCGGGGCGGCGGGCGACACGCGCGGCGAGATGGCCAAGGTGCTGCATTATCCCGCGGATGAACCGGCCATGCATCAGTCGTTCACCGCCCTGCAAAAGGCGCTCGAAGCGGTGGCGAAGTCCACTGCAGAGCGGGCGACTAACGCCAGGAAATTCGGCGGCTCCGCGGAGCCGGTTGTTCTAACAGTCGCGAACCGCTTGTTCGGCCAACAAGGTTATGAATTCCGCCAGCCATTCCTGGATTTGGTCAAGGACGGCTACGGCGCGCCCCTGCAAGCGATGGACTTTATTAACAAGGCCCCGCAGGAACGCCTCAAGATCAATGGCTGGGTCGAGGACCAGACGCACCAGCGCATCCGCGATTTGATTCCGCAAGATGGCTTGACCCGCGACACCCGCCTGGTGCTGGTCAATGCCATCTACATGAAGGCACCGTGGGCCGAGCTATTCGAGGTGGCCGCCACCCAGCCGCAGCCGTTTGAGGTCAAGGGCAAGGAATCCGCCAAAGTGCCCACCATGCGCCGGACCGGACACCTGGGCTATGCCAAGCGCGACGGCTATCAGGTGGTCACGGTGCCCTACACGGGAGGTGAGATCCAATTGCTCGTGTTGGTGCCCGACGCGAAGGACGGCCTGGTGGCGCTCGAAGCAAAGCTGACACCGGAAATCCTCGGCAGCTGCGCCAAGCCCGGCATGGCCGAGGTGGAGTTGTATCTGCCCAAGTTCAAGCTGGAGCCGCCGTTGTTCAAGATGGGCGAGGTGCTGCGCAAGCTGGGCATGCAAAGCGCCTTCGACCAACCGAAAGGCAGCGCCAACTTCGACCGCATGGCACCGCGCAGACCTAACGACTATCTGTGCATTTCAGAGGTGTTTCACAAAACCTTCATGGCCCTGGACGAAAAGGGCACCGAGGCCGCCGCCGCCACTGCCGTGGCCATGATGAAGGCCACCGCCATCATGATAGACAAGCCCAAGCCGGTTGAAGTGCGCGTGGACCGGCCTTTCCTGTTTGCGATCCAACACGCACCCAGCGGTGCCTGCCTGTTCCTGGGCCGCGTCACCGACCCGCGCTAGGCACGATAGTTATCCCCACTCTCATCCCCACCTCATCCCCCCCACCTCATCCCCCCCACCCACACCATGACCTCCCGCGAACGCTTCATCGCCACCCTCAATCACCGCCAGCCCGACCGGGTCTGCGTCGACTTCGGCGGCACCTGGATCTCCGGCATCCACACCTCCATCGTCCACCAACTCAAGCAGCGGCTCATCGGCCCCGGCGCCTCCCCGGCCCGCGTGCATGAACCCTATCAAATGTTGGCCGAAGTGGACGCGGAACTTCAGGCGGCCCTCGCGGTGGATATCGTCGGCGTCTGGCCGCGCAAAAATATTTTCGGTTATGAAGTCGGCGGCTGGAAGCCGTTCACGTTGTTTGACGGAACGCCGTGCCAAGTGCCGGGCAACTTCAATGTCACGCCCGCGGAAGACGGTGGGTGGCTGACCTATCCGGAAGGCGACCTCAGTGCGCCGCCCTCGGCGCACATGCCCAAGGGCGCGTATTTCTTCGACACGCTCATCCGTCAGGAACCCATCGACGAGGACCATTTGAACCCGGAAGACAACCTTGAGGAATTCGGCCTGTTCACTGCGGAGGACATCGCCCATTACGAGCGCCAGGTCGCATGGCTGGACCAGAATGCCACCGACCAGGGCGTTGTGTTGTTAGCCCCAGGCACGGCCTTCGGCGACATCGCCTTGGTGCCAGCCCCGTTCCTCAAGCATCCGAAAGGCATCCGCGACATCGGCGAATGGTATATGACCACCGCCGCTAACCCGGAATATGTCCATGCCATCTTCGAGAAACAATGTGAGTATGCACTGAAGAACCTGCAAACGCTCATCGAAATGTTCGGCGACCGCGTCCAGGCGGTGGTGACCACCGGCACCGACTTCGGCACCCAGAACAGCCTGTTTATTTCCGTGCCTTCCTATCGCAACCTGTTCAAGCCCTATCACAAACAACTCAACGACCTCATCCACAGCAAGTCGAATTGGAAAACCTTCATTCATTCCTGCGGTGCGGTGGCACCCTTGATCCCCGAGTTCATCGCGGCCGGCTTCGATATTCTCAATCCGGTTCAGTGCTCGGCCAGCGGCATGGACGCGGCCCAACTCAAACAGAACTTCGGCCGCGACATCACCTTCTGGGGCGGCGGCGTCAACACCCAGCACACCATGTATGAATCGCCCGCAGCGGTCTATCGCGAGGTGCGCGAGCGTATTGATATCTTCAACAAGGACGGTGGCTTTGTGTTCAACGCGGTGCACAACATCCAGGGCAATTCGCCCATCGAAAACGTCCTCGCCATGTTCAAGGCCATCAAGGATAGCGGTTGTTAGGTCCGCCACCTGCCGCCGCCTTTCTTAAGCCCTGAAGCAGGCGATGCTCGCGCCGTGTCATTGGATAGGGTCCGGAAAACTCGATCTCGCGGGTTGCGGCGGCCTTGGCCCGGCAGGAGTAGGCGCGTTTGGCATCGAGGTAATAGAGGATGAGAAAGTGCCGGTTGCCGGCGGCGGATTCCGCGAGGAAATCCGGCATCCCGTGGGCGTGCAAAAACACCCCGAGATCCGGATAGACCTCGGCCTGGTTCGTTAGACGACGCAGCCCCAAGGACGGCGGCTCGTTTCGCACCAGCATGATTTGGTCCTTGGCCTCGGCCTCGGTCCAGCCCGTCAACCACGCATCGGAAACCGGATGGCAAGCGCCGGCCAGCACCACCCATAATCCAGCCAAGCCCCAAGCTTTCCATTGCCGCGTCATGATATTCATTCCAAGATTCCCTGATTGCGCCCCTCGTGTCCCGGACGGCCTCAATGCCTGTGGCTCCTGGAAGTGGCTTCTACGGCGGGATTGGTTCGCATATTTCGCAGGCGGTCCTTCTTGATCAAATCATCGATCATGCGTGTGTTAGGCCGCTGACCCTCGGAATCCACGAAAAACGCGGTATCCACCGGCACCAGAAACTCCACCGCCGAATTGATCCCCACCAAATTGCCCGAGGCATCCACCACCGGCCCCCCGCTATCGCCGGGCTGCAAGGGAATATCGATCTTGAAACTGCGCGACCAAGTCAAGCCATGTTCCGGTGCCAGGGGGGTCACCAGCTTGCCAGTGCCGGGCTTTAAACCGGTCACGATTCCGCCGTGGATGACTCCGGTGCCTTCCCGCACCCAGCACTCCGGCGGCGTCCATTGATAGAAATACGGGGTCTTCAGCGGGGCGTGCAACAGCGCCAGGTCGGCACCGGCAGACCGCCACACGACGCGTGCCTTGGCGGTCACCAGGGTGCCATTCCAATGATACACCACGAAGGCGACCCGGCCTTTGCCGACCCGTGCCAACACATGGTCCGCTGTCAGAAAATAACCGTCCGCGGCAATCGGCGTGGCCGAGCCGCCGTCCACGTCGGCATGCGCATACATCCTTGGAAACCGCTTCACTGCCCAATCCTGGACGCTCTCACGCTTGGCCACCACCACCGCGCTGACCCGATCTAACACGATTTGCCGCGCCATTGGTCCGGGTGGCAGCCGGTTTGGCGGTCCCAGCGGTGGCTGCACGCAGCCTTGCACCAGCATGACTGCCAGCCACCAGCCCCGATTCATCATCACTCGCGTCATCCACACCAAGCAAATCATATTCGCGGCAATTCGTCACACACCATTTGCCTATTCCCCCAACAATTTTTGTAGCACCAGGCGAAATGGCGACGGCATCGGCAAGCGTGCGATTGTCTCCGGCAGAAACCAGGCCTCGCCCGCCTGCGCGACAAATTTTTCCGCGCCGCCAGCATGCACCCGCAAGCGCACCCGGTAACGCGTGATGGCGTAGCGTAGTTCCGCCATCACCGGCCATGATGAAATTTCCGCAGCCGTGCGGGTTGGCAGTTTCCACAATCCCGTGCGCCGCTGGCCGTCTTCGCAGTGCAGCAACACGCGACCGCTCACATCACGCACCCACAGGGCATGTTCATCCACGTCCGTGATGATGGTTTTCCGGTGTTTCACTGGCAAGCGCGCCGGATCCCGTGCGCGACAAAATCCGGCCACCGGGCAGGCCCCGCAATCCGGCACGCCCGGACGACACCGCGTCTGTCCCAATTCCATCAAGGCCGAGTTGTAGATCCGCGGACGTTGTTTGTCTTCGAGTTGCTCTGCCCATTGCCCTATCAGGCGTTGCCCACGGGCATTGTCCACTGCGGCGCTGAAGTTGCGCAATCTGGCCAGCACTCTCACCACATTGCCATCCACCACGGTTCCCGGCAGGTCAAACGCAAACGCCCGCAGCGCCCCCGCCGTGTACGGGCCGATCCCCGGCAGAGCTAATAAATCGCCCGGCTCCCGTGGAAATGTCCCGCCGTGTCTGGTTATGACCGCCCGCGCGGTTTCCCGCAACATCCTTGCCCGGCGGTAATAGCCGAGCCCTTCCCAGGCCTTGAGCAGGCGCTCGTCATCCGCACTCGCCAAGGCGGACACATCTGGAAACGTCTCCAGAAACCGCGCGTAGTAGCCTTTGCCTAACACCGTGGCAATCTGCGTCTGCTGCAGCATCACCTCGGACACCCATACTGCATAGGCATCCCGCGTCCGCCGCCATGGATAGTCCTTCCCATGCCGGTCAAACCACTTCACCAACGCGTCTCGGAACGCCTCCCGATTCTCCATCACGATCACGGCGCAAACCATCGCCTGGCACGCCGCGATTTCAAGCGCAATCCCGCCTGCCAGAGGCATTCTCGCCAACCCGCGTAATGAAAATTTGTCGCGGAGGTGCGCGCCCACGAGGATCTTACGATGGAGGTGCGCCAGAGGTTGGTTCAACTCGCCGTTGGCACGTTGCTCAATGAAGACCCCGCGAATGGGGTGGACCGGCAAAGCCGCCGCCGCCGCTTTTGAGAAGGAGTACCATATCCAACACCACCACTGAACCCGGTGTCTCCCATCATCAACGGCGATGGCACCCAGCGCCGCGACCTCCCTCACGATCTCGACGTGAAAAGTGTAAAGCTGAAAAAGCACCTTTCACATGATTTGGATGGGGGTGGGGAGACCCGAGGACTTTGTCGTCCCGATTACTTCTACACCGTTAAATTGATACTTGTGGTTTTCGTGTTATTTTTGCGGCGG
>JBAXOF010000007.1:0-32737 GCA_037133375.1 Verrucomicrobiota bacterium
GGCCTCCCAGGCGGCGGTCTCATGCCATTTGCCGAAGGCAGCGGTGGCATAGCCGTTGAGGCGGAGCATTTCCGCGAGTGGGGCGACTTCGTTGGGGATCTTGCCGGTATTGCCGGGGAAGGACGTGCCGGTTTCGATGACGCCGCCCATGTTGTTGACATGGTGGTTGCGCCCGCTCTTGAGCGCGGTGCGAGTGGGCGAGCAGACGGCGGTGGTGTGGAAGTTGCTATAAATGAGCCCTTGTCCGGCGAGGTGGTCGAAGGTGGGCGTGGCGATGGGTCCTCCGAAGCTGCTCGTGCCGGCGAAGCCGAGGTCGTCGAGCAGCACCAGCAGCACGTTGGGTGCCCCCTCAGGAGTTTTCACCTCAAAGCGTGGCGGCGGGGTGGCCTTGCGCACGTCGCGCGTGCTGGTCGCTTGGCGCAGGGGTTCATTGATAGGCAACACGGTGCGATCCAGACGGGCCGTGGAGGAACCCTCGGCTGATGAATTTTGCGCTGTCAGCGCGAGGCCAAGGGCGACCAGAATCGGTGTGGGTTTCATGGCGTTCGGTATGGGTGTCGTCGCAGTGAGGGGCGTCAGAACAAAAATCCGAATTTGAGCCAGATATAGTCGCCCTTCAGGCGCTTGTCCACATCCATTTCGGGCAGCCATTTGAGTTCGGCCAGGAACTGGGCGTTGCCAACGTGGCCCACGTAGGAGATCACGGGGCCGACCCCGCATGTCATCCCCTCAAAGGCCCCGAGCCGCGCGCCGGAACCGCTGTCGCCGGTGATTTGGTCGTAATAAAAGGCGTTGGCGCCGATACCAACGATGCCGCCTAACAGGGGTAGGTGTTGTGCCACCGTCAAGTCGAAGTGCAGCGACGTGCCGCTGGTGTAATCGGCGGCGGTGTTTTGGGTATTGAAATCCACGCCGGTGTAGAGGCTGACTTCGGTGCCTATTTTGCTGCTCAGCCAGCTGACCATGACGCCTGGTTCGAACGACCAGTAGTTCTTGCCCACGTTGGCAAGCTGGCCCTGCTTATAGTCGCCGGTGGGCGCGTAGATGCCAAGACGAAGGTCCACCTTGAGGTCCGGCGCGAGATCGGTCCATCCCAGCATGAACGGATAGAGCGTGATGTCCCCGATTCCGTTGGCGGTGTCGCGGACAGCGCGTGCCGGTCCCGGCACGCCGTCCGGCCCCACACGTTGGGCCTGACCATTGACTTCCATCCAGACATAGGGCACGGCCATGCCAAAGGCATAGCCACCTCCGAGCATTTCCCAACGCGTCTGGTAAACCGCCAGGATCGTATCGGCGTAAACGGTGGCGCTGGAGTTCGCCGATAAATACCCACCCATCGGCAGCTGCCGACTGGCAGGCGCGCTGGCGTCGTAGAAGGTGAAGAAGTCGAGGACGGCGAGTCCGCCCGGTTTGCCGGGGAAGGCGTCCATGAAGGAGGCCATCGAACCCGGCAGGTAGTGGGCGCTGCCGGTTTGTTCGGCGTGGCTGGTGGCAGCCAGTGCCAAGGCGCAGGAGACAATGACGTGGAAACGGTTTGGTTTCATGGTTGTGTTGGTTACGGAGGGTTTGTAGATCCGCTTGGTTACACTGGGATATTGCACAGATCAGCGCTGAAACTGCCAGCCTATTTTTTGGAATGCCAGGCAGGGAACGATACTTGCCAAATGTCGTGATTTGGCGTGGCAGCTGACAGGAAATGCAGATACAAGACCGCACAGAGGACCGTGCGGACCACTCCTTCAGAATTGCCGTTTATCTAGCAAGTCCCCTGGTTGAGCGCGTGGAGGGTGCCGCCGGACGGGCAGCTGAATTGATAGGAATGGCGCAGGCAGTCATTCAGATAGGCTTTGGCGGCAGCGACGGCGGAGTGCAGGGAGTCGCCGTGGGCGAGGCGGGCGGTGATGGCCGCGGCGAGCGTGCAACCGGTGCCGTGTGAGCCGGCCACCGCCAGCCGCGGCGCGGTGAAATGCGCGACCTCACCCTCGGCCACTAACAGATCCAGGCAATCCGGGCCGTCGAGGTGTCCGCCCTTGAGCAGAACGGCGGTGCCGAACATTGCCGCCAGACGGCGGGCGGCGGACGCAAGGGCATCTTTGTTAGGCAGGGCTGTGCCGAGCAAGGCCTCAGCCTCGTGGAGGTTCGGGGTAATCAGGCGCGCCAATGGCAGCAGGTGATCGCGATAGGCGGTCATGGCCTCCGGTTCCAGCAAGGGCGCGCCGGTGGAGGCAATCATCACCGGGTCCACCACCAGCGTCAGCGCGGGATGCGCCGCCAGCACTTCCGCCACAACTTGGACATGCGCCGCCGAAAACAACATGCCGGTTTTCACCGCCGCCACCGGGAAGGAATCTAACATAAGTGCCACCTGCTCCCGCAGCATGGCCACCGGCACGGCATGGATCGAGCGAACGATATGGGCGGTTTCCGCGACGATGCAGGTCACGGCAGTGAGGCCGTGGACGCCAAAATGTTGGAAAGTTTTCAAATCCGCCTGGATCCCCGCGCCGGCGGAGCAATCCGAGCCTGCGATGGTCAATGCCACTGGCGGAGCGGTCGTCATGGAGGTTTGATAGCCGAATCGAAGCGGGAGGCAAAGCTTGATTTGTGCGGATTGGTGCTTGGCAGTCGCTGCCACCGGCGGAATCATCGGCGGCATGTCAGGCACCCTTCACGAATTTGAACAACTCCACGTGACCGTGGATGATGTGCTCTACATGCCGAGCTTGGAGGCCAGCCCGGAAAAGCCTCATCCGTTTGTCTATTTCATATCCATTCACAATGAATCCGCGGTGCCGGTGACAATTCGCGGGCGCAAATGGGTGGTGCATGAAGAAGGCGGAGAGGTCGCCGTGGTCGAAGGGTCCGGCGTGGTCGGCCAAACTCCAACCATCAACCCGGGTGAACATTTTTCCTATAACAGCTACCATCTGGTCGCCCGCTCCGCCCGGGTCTCCGGGGCGTTTTTCGGCGAAACCGCCACCGGTGAGCGCATCTTCACCCGCATCCCGGAATTCCGGCTGGAAGTCCCGTAGGCAGCATGGAAGGTGCCGCAAACTGAGGCCTTGGGTATTTGCACTTAGCAAGGAGGGCAGGCGATGACTTAGCAGCGCTGGCGGATTATTTTTGGGCCTTGGGCTGGGCGCTTTCCCATACTTCCCGGCTGACTGCTTTGGTCTCGTGAATGAAAACAAAGATGCCCTTCTTGTTGCCGACGAGCACGTCTGGCAACTTGTCGCCATTCAAGTCCGCGGCGGTTACTTGGGTGCCCACGCCGGAATCGCTGTCGATCAGATAGGGAATGAAGTCCACGGTCTTATCGGGTTTGCGCACGGTTTTGAACCAATAGAGCACCGCAGGCGCGTTTGGTTCCACATCACCCGTCGGGCCGTGCGACCAGAACCGCTTGCCCGTGACAAAATCCATGATGCCGTCGCCATCCATATCCACCAACTCGAAGGCATGAGGCTGTGAGAACTTGACGCCGTGAGGGGGGGCCTCGGGATTATTACCGACAATGGTGTGAGGTTTGAACGAGATGGCGCCGTGGTCCTTGACCTGTTCATACCAGACGATGCCGTAGCTATGCGGATTGAGGGTGGTGAGCACGTCATTAAGACCGTCGCCGTTGAAATCATATACCAACATTTGTGCGCCGCCTGCAGTGCCGGTGCCAGCGGCAAATGGAAACGGATGGGATATCCATACGGGATCGCCACTGCGCGATGCGGGTTGCTCCCACCAGCCGTTTTGTTCGATGAAGTCGGCGCGACCATCGCCATTGATGTCGCCAAAGCCCACCCCGTGGGTGTATTTGTGCCACGGGCCCTTGGGGGAAATCGAGTGCCATGTCCACGGTTGCGTCGGATGGGTCCAGTCGGCGGTGGCGTAACCAAGGAACCCCTTGGAATTGCAGATCGCTTCGGGCTTGCCGTCACCATCGATATCGCCGAAGCATGGCGATTCATTCTCCAACGCGCTAACAGCCTTATGACTTGTCCAATGTTCCGAGTCGTCAGCGGTTGTCTTGCCTTGTGGATTCTCATACCAATAGGCATCGGTGCCGGGGTGACCATAGATGATGATGTCGGTCCAACCGTCGCCGTTGAAATCATAGGCGTATGTTAGAAAATTATCGGAATAATCGTTGATGGTGCCCTTGGCACCGCTGTAGCCGGGAAACGTGGTTTCCTTGCCGTCGGGGCCCTTGGTGGTCGTGGTTTTGGGCGCTGGACGGAATTCATGGCGGATTTCAAAATCCGGACCTTCCCACCAAAACGGTCCGCCGCAAATGTCCATCTTGCCGTCGTGATTAAAATCGCCGTAAGTGGCACCCTCGCACCAGAACTCATCGGTCACCTGGATTTTCTTGAAGGAGTGCAGGGTGTGCGATGGGGGTTCCGCGGCACTGGCTCCCAGCATGCCAGCCAACCCTGTCACTAGTATCACGGGCAACTTTGTCATGGCCAAGCAATCGCAGGTATTGGCGTGGCGGTCAAGCCGGGTGAACGAAAACGGGAACTGGGCGATTGACCGAAAACCCTGAGATTAACCCGAGGCCAAGCACCCGCAAGATGGACCCTCAAGCGGTTCGTCATGGTGGCTAGGAAAACCGTCGACCCGCTTGCGACCCAAGCGGTCGGGCCGTGCAAGCAATCTTTCCCGCCCTCTGCGGCCAACTCAGTTAGGTTTGGGTTTGAGGCTGGCTAGCCAGGCGTCCACTGCAACAGTCGATGCCAGCAGGCCGGTCTTCTGTAACGCCCCCTTGCTGGAAATGAGTTGGGTTAGATCGACGTTACCGGCGACGATGCGCTCGGTGGCGAGGATTTTGCCGGCATGGTCTTTCACGGTGAATTCCAAGCGGGCGCGGGTAAACCACAGGTTGCCGCGGCGGATCCCGGTTTCGGCAAAGGCCTCGCCGTGGATGAGCACCTCCGCGTCGCCTTCATTCTCGACGATGGTCCATCCGGCCAGTTGCAGGGTGCGCCGCAGTTCGGTCTGTGCCGCTGGGTCCGGCGTGGTGGCTTGCAGGATCGCCTCCTTGACCGAGATGTAGGCTTTGCGCGCGGGCTGGCCCTTCAGTTTGCCTTTCAGGGCTTCGAGTTGGCGTTCTTCTAACGGCTTGGCGCCGCGCAGATCCGCCACCTTGTCCTTGAGCAGACCCGCCACCTTCACCGCCAGTGCCTCGACCGCGGCGTCGAGTTTCCCGTTCTTTTCAAAATCCGTGGTCGCGCCGAAAACCCGGCCGCTGGAGGTCGATACCACCTTGGCCACCAGATGCGTCCGGTCCTGGATGTTGAACACCCGCCCGGTGATGATGACTTCCGCTCCGGTGAGTTGTCCCACCTTGGCTGCCTGCGCGGGCGCCACCGCGTCGGATAGAGTCAACTCGTGTTCTGCTAGAATTTCATTCAGCTCGGTGCGCTCGACGAGCATGGCCTCCGACACCGTCGACAACTTGACTTGCAAGAGCGTTGCCACCGAGGCCCCTTTGCCTTCCAGCGCGGGGTCGGCTTCACGGAAATCCAGCACTGCGGCGGACAGCGGCGGGGTATTCTCCGCCTTGGCGGTGGACAGCGGCCCGCCGGCCAGAGCGCCGATGGCGGCACCGGGCGCGGCTTCCTCCGCCTTGGCGGTGGACAGCGGCGTGAGCAGAGCCAGACAGAGGATGAGACGGGGCAATTTCATGGGGTCGGATGGTTGGATTGGTTGGGGAGATTTGGATGGATTTGCAGTGCGCCGTCACGGCAGGCGCGGTGATTCGATCAGGCATTCGACCAGCCGCACCCGGCCCTCGGTCGTGGCAAGCACGGCGGGCGCAACCCAGGCGCGGGGCACGCGCGCCCGCCAGTCGTTAGGCCCCGGCCCGGCTGCCCATACGACCTCGTCTGAGGCATCACTGGAAAAGCGGACCTCACGGCGCCAATCGCCGCTCTCGCCGGTGGTCGCGATGGTGATGATAACTTCGTTAGATCCGGTGGCGGCGCGCGCCACCTCGGGTTTCAGGCCTAACTGGCGCAATGCGGCCACTTCAGCGTCCTTGGCCCCGGTGCAAGTGATCTTGGCGTGTGTGAGAATTTTCAGCGCGGCCTCGTGGCGCTCGCGGTCGCCCGCATCGATGACCAACACCACCGGGGTTGGCAGATCGAGCGTGGCTTCATAGCGTGCCGGGCCCTTGACCACAGGCACGTCCCATGCCCACGCCACATCCTCGGCGGGCGCGTCTAGCGTCACCTCCGCCAGCGGCACTCTGCGCGCGCCGGTCACCCGATGGATATGAATCACCACCGGTTTGCCATCCTTTGCCGCGGCAACGCCAAAATGCCAGGTCACCTTGAGGATTTGGCCGCCGAGCGTCCTGACATGGGCGCGGACTTCCGTGGCGGCGGCATCCGGCAGACGCCCGTGCGCAACGTCAATGCGCGCATCTGCCGCAGGAGCCTCGTCGGCAAAGGCCGGCATGCCGGCGAAGCATGCCAGCACGACTGCAACCATGGATGTCCTTTGCATAATTCGGGAAACTTGCGGTTCGCGGCGAGGCCTACGGAATAATGTTAGATCATATCCCAAATCACCCCAGTGCTGGCCCTGAAACGATTTCCTACGGATTTTTGCCACGGAAGGCAAGAACTTTTGATAGAAATTATGACATTTCGTGATTCCCGTGCATTGCCGCTTGATAGGCAGGCGGTTTTCCGCTGGATTGAAATTGCCTGACGCGTAACGCGACTACCGCCACGCCATCTTTGAAAGCCATTCATCCATGAGAGCCGCCCTGATTTCCCCGTTCTTGCTCGCATTGTCCGTATCCCTAACCGCCCGGACCGCCGCAGCGGACGACTTCCAATACTTCCCCGCCACGCTGGAGAACACACGCTTGGCCGACGGCACGGCGTTGAAGATCGTGGAATCGCCCTCCGCCGCGCCGGAGGAAATCACCCGTGACACGACCGATGCCAAGTCTAACAATCACTGGCACAGGCGCGAAGCCGTTGGCAGCGGCAGCGGTCCCAAGGCCGGTGTGTTTGCCGCCGACGGTGCCCGCGGCAACGACGCGCCGCTGCTTTGCACCATGGTCGGCGGCCTGAAGCCGAATGCCGACTATCAGGTCATCGGGTTTTTCTGGATGGCCGGATTTGTGACTAACAACTCGACCCCGGTCGGCGACAAGCAATGGGACATCCGCTTCGGCTGTGGCAAGGCGCGGATGATGGGATACAGCCACCGCGACAACACGGGCATGCCCGGCACCATCGGGCGGCGCGATGGCGACGACGGCGTCGCCCGCCAATCGGATGACCCGCTCATCCCGAAATCCGGCAAGCTCATCGACCGCGACGCGGACCGTTGTTTGTTGAGCGCGCCGCTGGGCACCCAGCGGACCGACGCCAAGGGCACACTCATCGTCTACGTCGATGACCAGCCGGATGATTCCAACAACGGCCGCACTTGGTATGACGGCATCGGCGTGCTGCCCAGCGCCACCAAGGCGGACGTCGGCAGCGGCGCGCCCGGTGCCCTGCACCTCGCGGTGCGCGCTGGCGATTGGGAAATGGCCCGCCGCGAACTGGCCGCCAAGGCCGATCCTAACACTCTCGACAAGGACGGCCTGACGCCGTTGTTCTATGCCGCGGCTGCCGGAGACCGCGAGCGTGTGGCCTGGTTGCTCAAAGCCGGGGCCAAACCGGAGGTGGCCAGACAGGCATTGTCCCCATTGTGGGCGGCGGCGACATCGGGCGATGTCGAGCTAACAAAATCCTTGCTGCAAGCCGGGGCCAAGGTGCCGCCCGGGCCGATTGACCCAGCGACGTTGTCGGTGCTGCACAAGACACCGGCGTTACTCCACCCGGCGGTGGCGGCCATGCGCTCCGGCTCGGTGACGGTGCTCAAGCTCTTGCTCGAACAGCAACCCAAGCTCGACCTCGACGCCTTGTTTGAACGCGATTGGAGCATCTGGAAGGAGCATGCAGAGGCTTATGAACATCACAAATTTCCGCGCCCTCATGTGTTAGATGATGCGATCCGCCACCATCATCCGGAAATGGCCGGGTTTCTGATCCGGCACGGTTGCCGCGTGGATGGAATCGAGTATGGTGATTCTGGGCGCGATAACAAACAGGAGACGGAACCGCGCAGCATGCTGATCGCCGCAATTCTGGCCCACCCGGCCATGACCGGCGTCGTCGACGCCTTGGCCCAGCGAGGATGCCCGATGGTGAGCACGCAACTGCCGAGTGTGACATACAAAACTTATGCATGGGACGGCCTGAGCGCGGCGGCGGCGGTCGGAGATAGTGCTCTGGTCGCCCGCCTGCTGCCATTGGCCAGGAATGTCGGACAGGACTATCAACTCCGCTTGCTGCTGCTGGCCGAGGCTTCTGGCGAACCGGCTGTCGCCGAGTTGGTCAGGCAACAGTTTCCCGGCTTGAAAGTGCCCCAATGGAAGCCCCGCAACCCCAACGCCGCGCCCCAGGCCGAGCCGTATTCTAACAACGAAACCTTGCGCCAACTGCTGCCGCGCGAGCGTCCGCCCGCCAAGCGCCGGGCTCTGGAAGGTGACCGCGTGCTGGCCGTCATTGCCGCTCCCGCTGCCAGCGGCCAAGGCGCGGCGCTTGCGGCCGAAGCGTCCAAGCTGAACGGTTGGAAAGTGGTTGAGCGCGAAGAGGTGGAGACATTGTTGCGCGAACGTGATTTTGCCAATCCGTGGGCCGCTGGCAGACATAATTTCGCCGTCATGGGCGACCGGCTTGCCGCCGATGTGCTGGTGTTTGTCACATTGCTCAGTTCTGATAGTCTATCCATACTGCAGTTTGAGACCGTCGATGTGGCCAGCGGGCTGGCACTCGAGCGCCGTCATGTGGATGCCAAGGAATTCAAACCGGCTCAATTCAGTATCGACTATCTGACTGAAGTGCGCGGCAAACTCCAGGACCGGTTGGATGGTCACGCGCTCACCGCCGTCACCATGCTCGGTCTGACAGCCGATGCCGACATGACCTCCCAGGCCACGCTCGAAACCACGCTGCGCATCGGCCTGCTGCGCGAAATCGACGCCACGCCGGGGATGATCTCCATGACCCGCGACCAAATGCAGCCGGTTGTCACGGAAAAGACATTCCAGAAACCCGGCGCGCTGTGGGGCACGGCATGGACCATCGAGGGTGGGATTGCGCCGTTGGGTGGACAGCGCATCGAACTGGGCCTGCGCCTGCGCTCGCTGGGCACGGATGGGAAAAGCCACGATGTGAAAGTGGCCGGCGCCCACGACGAATTGCCGCGCATGATCCGCGAGGCGTGGAAAAACCTGCTGGCCGCCGCCGGCAACACCGCGCCCCCCAAAGAACGTGATCCCAAGGCCGCCGCCACCGAGGCTGCCCGCCTGCTGCGCGAGGCGGAGTGGTTGGCAAATCTCAACCGGCCCGCCGAAGCCTTGCCCATGGTGGAGGCCGCCTTGTTTCTCGGTGCCGACCCGCTGCGTGCGGTGCCGGCGCAACTTGCGTCACGCCTTGCTGTGCTGATTTCGCGAAATCCCACTGCCGAACTCGGTGGCACCTCGGATCCCAGAATGCCCGTGCTGATGCAAATCGAGGCCGCCCAGCTCGGTGAATCGCTTGAATTGTTGCGCTTGAGCTCGGAAACACTCACCCGCTACCGCGCGGAATTCGTTAAACGCGGGGATTTTCCAAAAATCTACTGGTCGCTTCTCTATGAATTCGTCTCCAGACGCACGCTCCTGCAACCCCAGCGGATGGACAAGGCGCAACTCGCCCTATGGCGGCCATTCGATACCGAACTCACCGCCTTCGCTCGCAACATGTTAGAGTCGACGCGCGACAACGAAGATCGGGTTAGCTACTTCGAGCATTTCGAAGACTACGAGGTCAGGCATTTCGAGGCAGTTCCCGTCCTTCCGGAAATGATCGCGGAGGCGATCACCCGCCAGACAACCCGGTTGACGACTTTTAACAGATCGTTTTTCAGGTTTATTGAGGCTGACAGCGTCTTGCGATTCCGTGACATAGGTTCCCGGACGAGCAAGGGCGAAATCCTTTGCCGCCATCTGGAGAAGGCCATGCAAGGTCGCGACATTCCAATCGCCGCCCTCCGCCGGGCGGAAATCGCCTTCATCCGGTCCACCGGCGAGACTCGGACGCAGGCCGCCAGAGACTTGATGGAGGCGCGCACGCTGGCTCTCACCCATAACCCGACAAACCTCGTGGAATGTGTGCGCGTCGAGGTGCTGTCCCGCTGGGTGCCGATGATTGGCGAAGGTAATCTAAGTGCGCGTTATGATAACGGGGTTTCAGACTTATCCCCCCTCTCCCCCAACATGCGTGTTCCTGCCCATGGCGACTTGCTGCTTGCCGGACTCCTCCAGCGTCCGTATGCCGCTCCCGATCTGGCATTCCGCCAGGCAGTCTATTTGGAGGGCGAGGAAATGGTCACTTTTGAGCTGGATCCGAAAATCGGACGTTCGGCTGATCACATCGCCTTCCGACAAAGGCTTATTGGTGATGCCATCGACCTGGCATGGCGCAACCCCAAGGCGTCGCCCACCGCGCTCGATCTCCTTGAGGGTGCCGGTTTGCTGGATCGTTGCCTCGGGACGAACTACCGCCGTCCGCTCGAGGCACGCTTCGCTCCGCTGCTAAAGAAGGGTGACGTCGATATTCTAACAGCGGACGCGGTGTTCGACCTGCGCGGCCAACTGGCTGACAAGGCGGCCTTTATCAGCCATCCCTTCATTGAGCCGCAAAACCGCCGGATTCTCTGGCTCCAGCTCCAGCCGGTGCTTGACTGGAATACACCGCTGGAAAACCGCTTTCCGATAGGCCGTCCCTGGTTAGTGGCGGTGGACTGTGTTGACCGCAAGTTCGTGCAGCAAATCGATCTGGCGGCAAGTCCCGGCCTATGGCCTGGCGGTTCGCCAAGAACCATGAAACAAGGTTTTCTGGGCCTCACCAACGACACGGACATTGCCAGTGATTCCGCCTTTTTGCTATCCGTATATTGGGGCGACAGAGTGGATTCTTCGGGCCATTCGACCGCCCAGGCGAATCGCTATTCCAATACCACCGTCACGATTGACCGCAAAACCGGCAAGGTCACAGCGCTGCCGAAAAGATCAGGGTCTGATCTGAATCATGGAGGTGGTGGCGACTATTTGAATCGCGCCACGGCGATCGGAGAATCGTTCTTCTTTGTCTCCGAGGATGAGCGACAAGACATCTACGATGATAAAAGGCTTTCCCTCTGGCACCTCAAGCCGGATGGCACATTGAAAATGTTGGCCCTGAGTGGGCGTCGACCGGAACTTTCCCCGTTCGATGCCCTTGATCGGGAAATCGATTTTTTGCGCGCGGCCGGCAACCGCCTGCTGGTTTGCTCCAAGGGGCAATATGGCGCCAAGCAGGAATTCTACGCCTATTACGATCCGAAAAGCGAAACCTGGGAGGTCGTCTCACGAGATGCCGGAATGAGGCGAGTCAGCGAAATTGAAGTTGCCAATTACAACACGATGATCTTCCCCCATAACATGCTCAAGATGCAAGGTGCCGGGGCCTACATTCTCTTTTTTGCATATGAATCCAAGTCCGGTTGCTTGACCTTCCAACGGGGCAATAACCCGCAACGGCATGATCTGCCGGTGGCATTGAAAGTGCCCGAGTCCTATCAGGCCACTTTCAACTTCAACAAAGTTGTTGCCGGCCAGACGCCTAAGGAGCCAACTGTCGGTGTCGCCGATGCGCTTGCCAAAGGCAAGTTTACCACGGTCGTTCTCAACCAGACCGACCAATACCTGATCCTCGGCCTCACCGTGCACCCCAAGCCAAGCTGGGATTATCAGACCTCCGATTACCAATGCCTGCCGTTCCTGTGGTATGTCAGCAAGGACAAGGCCTTGGCCGCCATCCGCAGACTGGAAAGTGGAAACAAGTGAACGCGAGATTTTATTCGACTTGATTAACACTCGTGCTAGCTCCCACCAGCGGTTTTCGATTCCCAATCGTGTCATTGGAATGACATGCCCAGGCCGCTTGATCGTGGCGCGGGCATGCTGCCCATAAACCCATCGAGCATTCACTGGTTTTCCACTTGATAGAATCGGTGGCTTCCGCTGCAATGCCGGTGTAGCTCATGTCCGCACACCCTCTCGCCGCCCTTTGCACCGCCGCCGCAACAGCCCTGCTCCTCGTCCCGCGGGTGCATGCCGCCGCCGCTGACTTCCAATACTTTCCCGCCACCGTGGCCAACACGACCCTGGCCGACGGCACGGCGTTGAAAGTGGTGGAATCGCCCTCCGCCGCGCCGGAGGAAATCACCCGTGACACGACCGATGCCAAACCTAACAATCACTGGCACTGGCGCGAAGGCATCGGCAGTGGCAGCGGTCCCAAGAGCGGTGTTTTCGCCGCCGCCGGCAACCGCGGCAACGACGCGCCGATGTTGCGCACCACCATCGGCGGCCTGAAACCGCAGGCCGACTATCAGGTGTTCGGGTTTTTCTGGATCGCCGGATTTGGCAACGACAAGGCCACTCCAGCGGGCGACAAGCAATGGGACATCCGCCTCGGTTGCGGTATGGCGCAGATGATGGGCTACGGCCACAGCGACAATGCGGGCCTGCCCGGCACCATCGGCCGCCGGGGCGGCACCGGCGTCGTCCGCCAGATGGACGCGCCCCTCATTCCCAAGACCGGCCCCCTGATCGACCTCGATGCGGACCGGCGCTTGTTCCGCGCGCCGCTGGGCAGCACGCGGACCGACGCCAAGGGCACGCTGGTGGTCTACGTCGATGACCAGGCCAATGATTCCAACGAGGGACGCACGTGGTATGATGGCATCGGGGTGATGCCGAGTGCCACCAAGGCGGACGTCGGCAGCGGCGCGCCCGGTGCCTTGCACCTCGCGGTGCGAGCAGGCGATTGGGAAATGGTTAGGCGCGAACTGGCGGCCAAAGCCGATCCTAACACCTTGGACAAGGACGGCCTGACACCGTTGTTCTATGTGAGTATTAGCCTGGATTTGGAGCAGGTGGCCGCATTCCTGAAGGCCGGTGCCAAGCCGGATGTGGAAGGGCAAACCCTGTCGCCGCTGTGGGCCGCCGCCACCTCGGGCGACGCGAAACTCACCACGCTGCTGCTGCAAGCCGGAGCCAAAGTCCCCGCCGAACCGTTGCCGAAAAACGAACTGCGGGACAAGCTCATCCATTACTCCCCATCCCATCCCGTCGCCGCTGCGATCCATTCCGGGTCGCTCAAGGTCCTCAAGTTAATGTTAGAAAAAGCACCCAAACTCGACCTCGACCAACTCTGTGACTACGCGGTGGAGGATGCGGTCACGCACAACCATCCGGAGATGGCGGAGTTCCTCATTCAGAAGGGCTGTCGCATCGACGGAATGAAAGCGCGCCCGACGGTGCTGTATGCGGATAAGAGTGCCCGCGACTCCAACAAGAACGGTGCCAAAGATCTGTTGGTTACAGCCATTATGGCCCAACCGCTGATGCGGGATGTGGTGGCCGCATTGGCCCGGCGGGGGGTCGCCATGGTGGACACTACGCCGCTGATGAAATCACCCTTTGTGTTGCCATGGGATGCCTTGACGGCAGCCGCCATGGCCGGAGATCCCACACTCACAGCATCTCTGCTTCCAGCCGCCAGCAAGGTGGATGAAATCTACAAGATGCGCCTCATGATACTGGCTGAGGCCGGCGGCAACGCGCAGGTGTTGGAGATGTTGCGCAAACAATTCGGCACCGTGAAGATGTCACGCTGGGATGGCGATACTCCAAATTTTGATTACGGAAAAACGTGTGAGGACGGGCGGGTGTTCGTGCCGCGCAAAGTTCCATCCAAGCCACGAGTCGCGGCCAAGGGCCAGCGGGTGCTGGCGGTCATTGCCTCCCCGGAGGCCGCTGGCCCTGCCGCCGCAATCGCGGCCAAAGCGTCCACCACTGCCGGTTGGATCGTCGTTGAGCGCGAGCAAATCGAAACCCTGCTGCGGGAACGCGATCTGCCCAAACCCTGGGAACAACAAGCCCAGAACCTGAGCAACTTGGGAGACCGCCTGTCAGCCGACCTGTTGATCATCGTCTCACAATTGAAATCGGAACGCTTGACCCTGTTGCGGCTGGAAGCCGTGGATGTCAAAACCGGACTCCTCGTCAACCGCCTGCATATCGACGCCAACGACTTCAAGCCGGATGCCTTCTGCAATAACTATCTGGCGAACGTCCGCCAGAAATTGGACGACCACCTCGCCGGCGACACGCTCACCGCCGTCACGCTGCTGCCGATTTCGGCGGACTATCAACTCGCCGGGTCTGGCTCGCTTGAGCGCATGCTGCACGCCGGACTCTTGCAGGAAATCGACAACACCCCCGGCATGATCGCGCTCACCCGCCAACAGATGCAACCGCTGGCCGAGGAAAAGACCTTCCAGCAATCGAACAAATTGTGGGGCGCGGCGTGGACCGTCGAAGGTGGCCTCAAGCCGCTCGATGGCGAGCAGATCGAACTCGCGCTGCGGGTGCGCTCACTTGGCAAGACTGCGACAAGTCACGATGTGAAAGTGGCGGGCAGCCGTTCTAACATTCAATTGCTGGTCAAATCCGCCTGGCACCAGATCATGCTTGCCATCAAGGTGGGAGATGCAGACGCAAGTGCCTCCGGCAGTGCTGCGCCAGAGCAACGGGTTGCCGCGGAAGCCGCGCGTATGTTAGGTGAAGCCGAAAGGCTCGTCTGGGCGCACCGCGATGACCAAGCCGCACCCATCATCGATGCCGCCTCGTATCTGGGAGCCGATCCTTTGAAGACGCTGCTTTTGAAAATGTATATCCGGATGAAATTACGCCATTTCTGGGAGCCGGCGCGGATGTTTAAGACCTATGGTGAGCAAGTTGCCTGCGGCTTCCCCGTGACTCCAGACGTCGCCGATTTGGCCGCCCTCTGCCTGAAGGAGCATGTGGAACTCCTGCGGCTCAACGCGGAAACCTTGGATGGCGTCGAGCAATGCCTCCACACTCCCGCAACCGCCGCCGCGTCAAAAGCCACCTTGGCTGTTGATAGATGGAATGCGCTATACAAGGACTTTTGGAGCAATCTGGAGATTCTGGTATACTATCGGGGATTTCTGCAACCCCAACGCATGAGCCCCGATGACCGCGCTCTGCTCAAGACCTTCGACGAGGAACTGGCACCGCATCTCAAGCAGATGTTCGCACGCATCGAGCCAAACGATGAAGGGCAAGAGACGCTGCTGCAGTGCCGCAGGTATACCCCGCAGCATTTTCACGCGGTGCCCGCGTTAGGTCCTGTCCTAACCGAATCAATCCTCCGGATTTGGGACAATTTCACCATCCCTAGGGAAGGCGATTTCTATGAAAGCTTCCTGGGAAAACCTTATGCCGCAGGCTATGGGCCGGACCGGGTTGGAGTCATGTGCGATTTGTTGGAGCAAGCCCTGGCCGACAAGGATGTGCCGCACAAGGCCGTGCATCGGGCGGAAATCGCCTTCCTGCGTTCCAGCGGCGAGCCACGGGCTGCCGCCGCGCGCCAAGTGCTGAATACCCGCATCGCGATGTCATCCCGCTTGACCAAGCCCTACCGGGAGTGGGTGCCACTGTCCGTTTTGCTACAGTGGGTTCCGACGCTGGAGTGTCCATGGAACCTCGGCGTGACGGATATGCTCCGGAGTGGCTCAGTCATTCCCTCGTTGCTCTATTTACAAACACCAACGCCGGATTTGATCCTGCGCCATATCAGGTATTTGGGGCATAACTTTGGCCTCTTCATGGTCATGCGCAAGAAGGAGTGGTCCTCGGTGTTCAACCAACAGTCATTCTCCCGGGATTTCGACAAAGCCGCGCGTGAGATCGTTGCCAATGGAAGCAAAGTGGACGCCTTCGATGACCTGCTGTCCAATGTCCGACTGCTTGATCAAATCCTCGGCATGAATCTCGCGCTGGAGCTGGAGCCCAAGCTTACCAAGCTGCGCCCTGCGACCCTTCAGGGCAGCTTCGGTTCCAAGGGGCAATTTCCCATCCTCAGTTTTGAGAACACAGTCAACACCAAGTTGTTGGCCGATGTCCGCAATGGCGCGACAGACCAGCCGGCCATGATCACGCACACCATGATCGATCCGAAAAACCGGCACATCCTGTGGCTGGCACTCCAACCCTATCAAGACTGGGATTTCAAGTTGGATGAACCTGACACGCCAGACCTATCCAACGGCGTCAAAACCGGGTCATTCTCCAGCCCGACCTTTGCTGCCAGGCAGCCCTGGTTGCTCGCCATCGACTGCCGCGATGGCCACACGATCCACAAGATCAATCTGGCCACCATTCCGGGCCTCTGGTCACAAGGATCCCCTGAGGTCGCCAAGCAATGGGTTTTTGGCAACCAACTCCGCCAGGGCATGTTCGCCAACGACACGCACCTGCTGCTCAATATCGTTTGGGGGAACCAACCACCCGAACTCTCGGATCAAGAGCCCGATATCGTCTCCTTGATTGCCATCAACCGCGAAACCGGTGAAATTCAAACACTCCCGAAGCAACTGCGGATTGAGGACATCGGAATCATCGGGACCAACGGGGGATACACCAGCAGTCCAGCCGTGGCAGGCGTAGGCAACTCATTCTATATCGTGCAATCCATGGAATCTAACGGCAAAAAACTCTGGCAATGCACGCCTGGAACCCAACCGAAATTGCTGGTGCATTCCGGCAGACGCCCGGAGGAATCGCCGTTTGATGGCGCGGACCGCGAGATCCACTATCTCTACGCGGACGGGGGGCGCTTGTTAGTTGGATCCACATGGGACCAATTCGCCTACTACAATCCGGCGCAGGCCACCTGGGAGGCTGCCCCCAACCGCACCCAACAACAATGGAAGGAGTATGTCCGTGGGCTGGAGGACAAGGCTGCCAAGGCCACGCTTTTCCCGCACCACCAATTCAAACGCGATGACGGCACGCTTGCCACATTTCAAAAAACCTACCTGACCGAACCGGGACGCCTAAAATTCCAGGTGGGCAACGGTCCCATGTGTGATTTGCCAGTCAGTCAGAAGGTGCCGGAGGCTTATCAGGCCAGATTCCAATTCCGCAGCAATCCTGGCGTGAACAATCCATCAGACAAAGCGGATTACGAATGGGTTGGCATTGCCAATCTGGCCCGTTCCAACCGGATGATGCCGGCGATTTTGAATCAAACCGACGACTCGATTGTGCTGGGGATGCGCTTCGCCAATGCCAAGGGCGGCAAACACGCGGAAAACTTCACTCCTCCCTTTCTGCCATTCCTCTGGATCATGGATAAAAAGGCAGCACAGGCCGCCATGCAGCGCGCGCAGGGGAAGTAAACCCCTGCTGCCGCCACATTGCATCTTGATAGGAAGGCGGTTTCCCGCTGGTTTGAAATTGCCTGACGCGCAACGTGTCTACCACCACGCCACCCTTGAAAGCCATTCATCCATGAGAGCCGCCCTGATTTCCCCGTTCTTGCTGGCCTTGTTCTTTACTCTAACCGCCCGGTCCGCCGCTGCGGACGACTTCCTATATTTCCCCGCCACCCCGGATAACACCGCCTTGGCCGATGGCACGGCACTGGGGAGCGAGCCGATCACTGTCAAGCGACCTGATTTTGCGGCGCGAAGGCGTGCAATTTGGGGGGGGCGGGTTTTCTGTGAAACGGAGATTGCGGAAATGAAGGCTTACGAATTGGAGGGACAAGAGGGATGAGAAGCTTTCCAGACACGTCCTTTCTTTGTTCGTTTTACCGGACTCAGGAGCATTCACCCAAGGTGGATGCCTTTATGGACGGGCATCCTGAAGCCCTCCAAGTGTCTTCGCTTCTATTGTTAGAATTCCGGCAATCGGTCCGTTTGCAGATTCGCCTGCACGGGCAAGACTCGACCAAGGGGTTTTCACGTCACGAGGGTCATGCCATGCTGCGGGACTTGCAGTCCGACCTGCACCGGAAAATCCTCTCGGTCGTGCGGTGGATTGGCTGGAAGTGCATCAACTGGCGGAGATGCTCAGCGCGAAATTCACAGAGGCACAGGGCCACCGGTTCGCGGATATATTGCACATTGCCACAGCGCTTTCCCTGGGAGCGGAGGAGTTTCTCACCTTCGACGCCTAACAAAAAGCACTTGCCCTGGCCGAAGGCATGAAAGTTCCATGGTGAGTCCGCACCTCAGCGTCTGGCGTAGCGGAAGCCCGGGAAGACGCGCACGAGGCGGCGCATTTCCAGCTTCATGAGGGTGGCAGTGACAACGTGGGCGGGCAAGCCGCTGCGTTCGATGATGCGGTCCACGGCGGCTTCGTCGCTGGTGACTGCGGCGAAGACAGTGGCTTCGTCTGCAGGCAACTCGGGGAGGGTGGCCGCCTCTTCGGTGGACGATGCTTGGCGGGCAAACGGGAGTTCGCCCAGATCATCGAGGATGTGCGAGGGATCGGCCACCAGCGTGGCGCCATCGCGGATGAGTTGGTGACATCCGGCAAAGGTGGGCTTGTCGATCGGGCCGGGCACCGCGAAAATCGGCTTGCCATATTCCGAGGCGAGGTTGGCCGTGATGAGTGAGCCGGACCAGGCCGGGCACTCGATGACCAGCACCGCACGCGCCCAACCAGCGACGATGCGGTTGCGCATCGGGAAGGTCTGCTTGTCCGGCGCGGTGTGCAGCGGAAACTCCGAGACGACCGCACCATGACCGGCGGCGATTTTTTCGGCGAGGCCGATGTTTTCTGGCGGATAGAGTTGGGCCAGGCCGGAGCCGATCACGGCGATGGTGCGGCCGCTGGCTGCGATTGCGGCTTCATGCGCCGCAGTGTCGATGCCGCGTGCCAGCCCGGAAACAATGGTGAAACCGGCGTGGGCGAGTTGATAGGAAAACTTCTTGGTCGCCTGCGTGCCATAAGTGGTGGCCCGGCGGGAGCCGACAATGCTGATGGCATGGCGGTCGCGCGGCTCGAGTTTGCCCCAGACATAGAACAGCAGCGGACGGTCATAAATGTCGCGCAGCGGCGCTGGGTAGTCTGCATCATCCTGGGTGATGACGGCAATCCCGCGCTGGGCGGCTTCGGCGAGCTCGGCTGCGGGATCGGCGTGGTCTTGCCACGCACGCAGGATGCCGGCGGTTTCTTCACCAATCCCATCGACGCGCAGCAACCGGTCCTTGGCCGCACCCAGGATGGCGCTGGCATCGCCAAACGCTTCTAACAACCGGCGCACCCGGATCGGGCCGATCTTCGGCAGCAGGTTGAGGGCGGTTAGAGCTTCGAGTGGAGACATGAGGAGGTAACCCACAAATAGCGGAATGAGGCGGTGCTGGGAAGCCGGAACTGCGGGATCTTGGGTCTTATTCAGCCAGCAAAACCTCATCCCAATCTTTCCACACCGGATCGAGATGTTGGGTGCGCAACATGGCGGCGACTTCCGCCGTGCTGCGGGTGTCGTTGATGCGGAACTGCTCGGTGGCTTGTTCGCAGCCGGATCTCGCGCTAAGTTCGACGCGCCGGCCATTGACTGTGAGGTGGAGGTCGTGGCCACCGGCGCCGGTGTAGCCGCCCGGTTCGGTGCGCGCCCCGGCCGACATGTGGGTCACGCCCAGGCTGGCGACGGCATCCCGCAATGCCGCGGGTTCGCGGGTGGAAACGACGATGCCGACCTGCGGGAAGGTGACACGGAAGGCGGTGATGAGTCTAACAAATTCACGGTCCGGCAGGAACAAGGCGGGGTCGGGCTGGTATTGATAGTTGCCGGCATAGGGGCGCATGCGCGGAAAGGAGACGGTGAACTGGGCTTTCCAACAATGTTTGTAGAGGTATTCGAGGTGGGCGCACAGGGCCATGGCCTCGCGTTGCCACGGCGCCAGGCCGAACAACGCGCCGATACCGATGCGGCGGAAGCCCCCGGCATACGCGCGTTCCGGGCAATTAAGCCGCCACGCGAGGCTTTTTTTCGGTCCGGCGGTGTGCAGGGTTTGATAGATGTGACGGTCGTAGGTTTCCTGATAGACGACGAGTCCCTCCGCGCCGTGGCGGACGATTTCGGCGTATTGCCCGTCCTCCATCGGACCGACCTCAATGGCGAGGGTGGGAATGAACGGCTTGAGCGCGTCGAGGCATTGTTGGAGGTAGCCCTCGGAGACAAATTTTGGATGTTCGCCGGCGACCAGCAGGAGGTTGCGAAAGCCCAGCGCGTGGAGGTGTCTGGCCTCGCGGACGACGAGCTCGACGCTGAGGGTGCTGCGCAAGATGGCGGCATCGCGGGAAAAGCCGCAATAGCTGCAGTTGTTGACGCACTCGTTGGACAGATACAAGGGCGCGAACAAGCGCATGGTTTTGCCAAAATGGCGGCGGGTGAGTTGCTGGCTGCGGCGGGCCAGGGATTCAAGCGACTCTCCGTCCGTCCCGTCGATCAAGCGCCCGAACCGCCGCATCAGCGGCGTGGGGTGCGCAAGCAAGTCTGGAAAAACATCGGCAAAGGCCATCGCACGCGCATCATGCCGTCTACCAGCCGAAACGTCAAAGTCAAGGAGTGGAAAAATACCGGAAGGTTATTTCTTCTCCTCGTAGGGAACGCGCCAACCGCGCTTTGCAGCTTTGGCACACGCGCCACCCACGCCGGCCCATTGGATAGATCCGATTTTTGATTTTCTTGTTGCAATCGTGTCGCAATTAGGGAAGATTCCTCCCGTGACCCGCACGCTGGCAAAAGAACAAGACATCAGTCGAGCCATGACCTTGAATCAGGCGCTGGTGGGGAGTGACTTGCGGATTCAAGTGTTGCGTGGGCCGGGCTGTGAGCGATTGCGGGATCTGGGGTTTTGCGAGCAGATTGAGGTGCGGAAACTCACGGGGGGGAGGAATTTGATCTGTTCGGTATGCGGCACGCGGTTGGCCATCAGCCGGGAGTTGGCGGAACAAGTGCTGGTGAAAATGGCGGTGGAAACCCCTTGAGGCAACGCCCATGTCTGATCCCTCCCAAGTGGCTGCCGTGATTGCGCTCATCGGCAATCCAAATGCCGGGAAAACCACCTTGTTCAACGCCTTGACCGGTGAGAACCAGCGCGTGGGCAATTACTCCGGCGTCACCGTCGAGGTGCGCTCCGGCACATTTTTCACGCCGCACGGGCGGAAGTTGCGGGTGTTGGACTTGCCTGGATGTTACTCGCTGCGGGCCGGTTCCCCGGATGAAAAGGTGGCGGTGGATGCGCTGACCGGCAACCTGTCCGGCGAAGCCAAGCCGGATCTCGTGGTCTGTGTGGTGGATGCCTCCAACCTCGAACGGCACCTCCAACTTGCCCTGCAAGTGGTGGAACTCGGACTGCCCTGCGTGCTGGCCCTCAACATGGTTGATGTGGCGGAGCGTGCGGGATTGCGTCTGGATCCGGCAAAACTCGCGGACGAACTCGGCATTCCGGTGGTCCCCTTGCAAGCCAACGCGGGCAAGGGTGTGCTCGAGTTGAAACAGGCGCTGCGCTTTCCCCTGCCCCACGCCGCGGCGGCCACGTGGCTCACGCCGGACGCGGACCCTGAGGCGGCGCGGCGGGCGTGTATCGGGCGCTTGTGCGAACTGGTGGCGCGGCGTGCCGAGGTGCATCAGTGGACGACCTCGGACCGGGCGGACCGCGTGTTGCTGCACCCGGTTTTTGGCTGGCTGTTTTTCATCGGAATTTTGCTGGTCGTGTTGTGGTCGATTTTCTCGTTTGCGAGAATCCCCATGGGCTGGATCGAGCACGCCCAGGGAACTCTCGGCGAGTGGGTGAAATCCCGGCTGACCCAAGGCGACTTGTCCTCGTTGTTAGTTGACGGCGTGATCGGCGGCGTGGGTGGCGTGGTGATGTTTCTGCCGCAAATCATCCTGTTGTTCCTGTTCATCGGTTTGTTGGAAAGCACCGGCTACATGGCGCGCGCGGCGTTTCTGATGGATGCGGTGATGGCCAAGGCCGGCCTCAGCGGCAAGGCGTTTCTACCCTTGTTCAGTTCCTATGCCTGTGCCATTCCGGGGGTGATGGCGACCCGCACGATCCCTTCCGCCAAGGAACGGTTGGTGACGATTTTCGTGGCGCCGTGGATGAGTTGTTCGGCACGCCTGCCGGTGTATTTGTTGATCGTGCCCTTGTTGCTGCATGAGGGTGAGGGCTCATGGAAACAGGCGCTGGTGTTGTTTTTCATCTACGCGCTGGGGACCGCGAGCGCGTTCGTGGTGGCCCGGCTGTTGCGCGGGCGGCTGGGGCCCGATGCCGTCGCCTCCCACTTTCTGTTGGAAATGCCGCCGTACCGGATGCCGCAGTGGAGTTATATCTTCCGCCATGTGGTGGAGCGTGCCTGGGCCTTTGTGCACAAGGCCGGCACCCTCATCCTCGGGCTCTCGATCCTGTTGTGGGCGCTGAGCACCTATCCGAAATCCCCGGGCGACGATGAGGCTGGGTCCCTCGCCCACAGCGCGATGGGCCGCATGGGCGCCTTGATCGAGCCGCTGGTCAAACCGCTGGGCTTCGACGGTCGCACGGGCACGGCGATCCTCAGCTCGTTTGCCGCGCGCGAGGTGTTCAACGCCTCGATGGCCATCCTGTTCCGGGTGCGGGACACGGGCGATAAGAAAGCCAACCGCGGCATGCTTCGCGAAGAAATCGCGGCGGCCAGATGGCCGGATGGGCGGCCCTTGTTCACGCCGCTTTCGATGATCTCGCTGCTGGTGTTTTACATCTATGCCCTGCAATGTCTGCCCACCGTCGCCGTGGTGGTCCGTGAGGCCGGCTCGTGGCGCTGGGCCCTCGGGCAATTCGCCTTCATGACCGCTTTTGCCTGGCTGGCCTCGTTGCTGGTCTATCAAGGAGGGAGCTTGCTCGGATTCTCATGAACGCCGATTGGCAATCCCTGACCGCTGCCGCGCTGGTGCTGCTCACCGCCACGGTCTTTCTCGTCCGCGTGCTTCGTTCTAACAAAAACAGCGGATGCGGTAGCTGCAAGGACTGCGGCCCCAAGGAGGGGCGATCTCCGAATCGCCCTCGACCATGAGCGGGAAGCGGGAAGCTCCTTGGGATTCATCAGGCACTCCGCCATTGCTTGAACCCGAGGTTCAAATCCGAGAACCAAGGGTGAAACTTAAGGGTTTCAGAACAGGTGCCGATGCGTTAGCTTGCCGCCATGACGGTGGTGACGCAAGCAGGAGAGTTGAGGGCGGTCATGGCAGGGTGTGGCCAGCCGCGGGTGTTGGTGCCCACCATGGGCGCGCTGCATGAGGGACACTTGGCCTTGGTGCGCCGCGCCAGGGAACTGGCCGGACCGGGAGGCACCGTGGTCGTTTCAATTTTTGTCAACCCGATCCAGTTTGACCGGGCGGCGGACCTGGCGGCCTATCCACGCCCGCTGACGGCCGATCTAACATCCTGTCGCGCGGCGGGGGTGGATGTGGTGTTTGCGCCGGATGCGGAGGCGATGTATTGCGCGGACCGCTCGGTGACGGTGACCGAGTCGTTGTTATCGCGGGGCTTGTGCGGCGCGGCGCGGCCGGGACATTTCGACGGGGTATGCACCGTGGTGCTCAAGTTGTTTTTGTTGAGCGGCTGTGAGGTGGCGATGTTCGGGGACAAGGATTTCCAACAACTGGCGGTGATCCGGCGGATGGTGCGGGATTTGAATGTGCCGGTGGCCATCGTCAGCCATCCCACCGTGCGCGAGGCCGACGGGCTGGCCCTGTCATCCCGCAACGTGCGTTTGAGCGCGGCGCAACGCGCCGATGCACCACGGCTCCGGCAAGCGTTGCTGGTGGCGCAGGCGGCATTCACGGCCGGCACCCGCGCTCCCGCGGAATTGTTAGAAATTGCCCACAGCAGGATCGATGCCACGGCGCTGGCGCGGATCGATTATGTGGCGCTCGTCGATGCGGAATCGCTGCAAGCGGTGGAGCGGATCGAGCGTCCGGCCATCTTGGCCATGGCCGTTTTTTACGGCGAGGTGCGCCTGATAGATCACATCTGGATGGGCCCGTGACGAGGCTTATTTGCGTCCCGGTTCCGGCACCACAATGGCTCGCGGCGGAACCGGGGGATTTCCGCCGCCTTCCTTGAGGTGATCCTTAATCAGAAACCAGATCGCGACCGCCAGCAGGAGGGAGAGGACCTTGGCGATCCAGTTTTTCGGCAGATTCATTTTCATGGTCGATATTTCCAGTTAGAAAAATCTTGGCGAGTGCGTCGCGGAATTGTTTTTCGGTGAGGTTGCGTTCAAGTTTGCCTTCCACACAGATGGAAATGCCGCCGGTTTCCTCACTGACGACAACCGCCACCGCGTCGGTCTCCTCTGTTAGGCCGATGGCTGCGCGATGACGCAGCCCGGTGGAGCGGTCGTGCATGTCCCGCTGGGTGACGGGAAACACGCAGGCGGAGGCGGCCACCCGGTCGTCCGCCAGAATCATGCCGCCATCGTGCAACGGCGTCTTGGGGTGAAAGACTGTTAGAGCCAACTCCGGCGAAAACTGGGCATCGAGGGTGACGCCGGTGTCGAGGAATTTCTTGAGGCTGATGCCCCGTTCGATGGCAAACAGCGCGCCGATGCGTTTTTTGGATAACATCACGACCGCATCGGCCAGGCGTTCGAGGAAGGCCAGGCGGCGTTTGCTCGAATACGAGAAAATGCTCTTGCTGCCGAGGCGGGCCAGTGCGTCGCGCAGCTCGGGTTGGAAGATGACCACCAGCGCGAACGCCAGCAAGGCCGTGGCCCGCGTGACCAGCCAACTGATCACGGTGAAATTCGCCACCTGGGAAACCAAGGTGAGAACCACGATGATGATCCCCAGGCCGACCAGGATCTGAGCTCCCCGGGTAGCTCGGAATGCTCGATACACCTGATAAATGCTGATTGCGAGAATCATGATCTCGATCGCATTTCGCCAGTTCTCTTCAATGAATTTCCACATCGTTGGTCGCCACCCAACGTAAGTCCATTGCAGCCGTCTGTCACTCGGAAAGTCACGCCGTGCAAATCCTGGGGGGCGACCGCTTGCAAGAATGGCTTGAGCCGTGCGGTATTTGTGTCCATCATAACGCCACCCATGAACCACCTGACCTATCTCATCTGCACCGTGGCTGGCCTCGTCGCCTGTGCCGCGGCCGCCGAAGTTCCCACCCCTAACACGCTCAGCCCGCAGGAACAAGCGGCCGGTTGGCGCCTGTTGTGGGATGGCAAAACCACCGACGCTTGGCGCAGCGCCCGCGCCGAGGAGTTCCCCCAATCCGGCTGGACTATCAAGGACGGCGCGTTGATTGTCGCGGAAACCAGCGGTGGGGAATCCGCCGCCGGCGGTGACATCATCACCCGCGAGAAATTCTCCGACTTCGAATTGGTCGTCGATTTCAAGATCACCCCTGGTGCTAACAGCGGCATCAAGATCTTCGTGGACCCCGGACTCAACAAAGGCGAGGGCTCGGCCATTGGTCCCGAATTCCAAATCCTCGACGATGTCAAACATCCCGATGCCAAGCTTGGCCGCAACGGCAACCGCACCATCGGCTCGCTCTACGACATGATCCCCGCCCCCGCGGACAAGCTCGTCATGCCAATCGGCGAATGGAACCATGCGCGCATCCTCTCCCTGGACCAACACGTCGAGTTCTGGCTCAACGGCCGCAAGACCGTCGAGTTTGAGCGCGGCTCACCCGCTTGGAAGGAAACCGTGGCGCTGAGCAAATACAAGGTGTGGCCAGCGTTCGGCGAACTCCAACAAGGCCACATCCTGTTGCAGGATCACGGCAACCAGGTCTCGTTCTGCAATATCAAAATCCGCGTGCCCGCCGCGCATTGACCGCCGCCGATTCTCCGCTTGCCAGGGCCCGCCAATCCGTGCAATCTGCTCGCATGCCCGACGAAACCACCCTGTGGAAAACCAGCCCTTCCCAATGGCTCAACCTCGGCCCCTTCGCCGCTGCGCTCGTCATCGCCATCGGCATCGGCGTGGGTGCTTGCTATGTGCCCGCAGCCGGATTAGGGCTCGTGGTGCCCTTGGCGTATGTGGGCTGGCGGTATTGCGTCGTCCGTAGTCAGACCTATGAGTTGACCACCCAACGCCTGCGCGTCGTCACGGGTGTCATCAATCAGAAGATTGATGAAATCGAACTCTATCGGGTCAAGGACTCCCTGATGTTGCGCCCATGGTGGATGCGCCTAACCGGACTGACCACCATCTCTTTGCAAACCTCGGACCGCTCGTTGCCCCATCTGCTCATCCCCGCCATTTGCCATGGCGCCGAACTCCGCGAACTCCTCCGCAAACAAGTCGAAGCCCAACGCGACACCAAACGCGTCCGCGAAATGGATTTTGATGAAACCGGCAGCGTCGCGGGCGAAGTGGACGCCGATCTCGGCGGCGGCACAGTTTGAGAGTTATGTCCCAAGCCATCATCGATCCCGAAGAAGTCCGGCGCTTCGCCGCGGAACTAAAACGTTTCAACGGCGACCTGCGCGAACGCACCGCCTCGCTCATGGCCCGCTTCACGTCCCTAGGCGACACCTGGCAAGACCAGGAACAGGAAAAGTTTGCCACCGAGTTCATCCAACTGATAAAAACCCTCAAAGCTTTCCTCGAACTCTCCGATCGCCACACCCCCTATCTAATGCGCAAGGCCGAACGTATCCAACAATACCTCGACCAACGCTAACAGCCCGCATTGCCAGCCGCCCCGCCATGTCCAACCAGGCCAGGATTTCCTCCATCGACGCGCTCGAGGCGTTCCGCGCGGAGTTGATCCACTACATCGAAAAGGCCCGCGTCGCCCTTGAAGACATGACCGGCGAAGCTCGCCGCACCCACACCTGGCTCGATGTCGATCGCACCCAGTATTGGGCCACCCAACTCAAGAAATGCAAAAAGCAACTCGATCAGGCCGAGGAAGAACTCTACAGCGTCAAGCTCACCAACCCGCAGGCCAGCAACGCCATCCAAAAATTGGCGGTCGCCAGGGCCCGCCGCAAGCTCGATGAGGCGGAAGCCAAAATGAGCGTCATCAAACGCTGGCGTCAGGTTTACGACAACCGCACCGGCCCGCTCTTGCGCCAACTCGAGCCGTTGTTCTTTCGCGTCGGCCAACACTTGCCCAAAGCCGTCCACGCCCTCGGTGAGACGATCAAAACCCTCCAGGATTATGCCGAATCCAACCGACCATCTCAAGTCATGACCCCGCTACTGCCCACCCTTGAGCCCCCCTCACCCAGGCCTCCCGCATGAGCAGTTTATCCGGCAGCAAGGGCTTGCTCACCGACGCCACCCGCCAACTCCAGGCGCGCTGGGACCAAACCCGCAGCGCGTGGCGCGACCACAAGGCCGACGAATTTGAAAACCTCTATCTATCCGATCTGGCCACAACCGTGAACTCCACTCTCCGGGTCATCGACGAACTTGACCTCCTGCTCAACAAAATCCATGCCGACTGCGAATGATTCCATGACCCCGGGCCGCGTGTTGGCACAACTCCAGGCCGTCAAGGCCGGCATCACCGCCGCCTTGTCCGGCGAAGAACAACTCGCCCAGGCCCGCGCGGCCGACATGCTTGTTGTTAGACGCGCCAACACCCAGCGCGAGGAAGCCGCAACCGCCACCACCGCCGCCCAGCTTGCCGACCTCGCCACGGGCTTCCGGCAGGATATGGAGGGCGCACAAGCCGCCTTGGACGCCCGCAGTGCCTGGATCCATCGCGCCTATCAGAACAGCCGCAGCGCGCTGGCCCGCCACCTGCAAGACCTCAAGGACCGCCGCATCGGCCAAGTCCAGGGTGGCATCCTGCGCAACCGCAAGTCGCGCAAAGATGAACTCGCCCAAGCCGCCGAAGGTCACTGCGCGTTCCAGGATTTGTTAGTGGCAGACCGCAACCTCCGCCACCAACTGCGCGACTCCGCGCTCCGGGGCCTGCGATCATTCCGCCTGTGGCTGCAACCGCAGTTTTACGGCCGCAGCGCGGTGTTGGATGCAGCCACCACCCGTCTCGATGCGGAGGCGCTGCATGCGGCGGCACAGGAGCATCTCGACGCCTTGCGCATGGCCGTGGGCGCAGTCCGGGATCAACCCATCAACAAGTTTTTCCGTTTTGTCCCGCTCACCGGGCAGGCCTTGTTAGCCGCAGGCATCATCGGGTGGCCGGCATGGCGGGCGGGTGCCGGGCTGGGCTCCGTCCTAACGCCGCTGCTGATTGCCGAAGGCGTGTTAGTAACACTCTGGCTCGTCGCCCTGGTGCTGGCCATTCCCGGCGCACGCCGCGCCGCCAATGAACTGACCATGGCCCGCGCCCTGGCCATTGCTGCGGAAAAAGCCTCAGCCGCCCGCATCGCCACCCTCGGCGCGGAAATCGACGACGAAGCCAAACAACAGGGTCACGACCTCAGCGAAACGTTCCGCGAATCCGGCACCGATTGGCTCACCCACATGCGTGCCGGCCAGAAAAACCTCGAGACCAAAGTCGCCAACCTCCCCGCCAAACTCGAATCCCTCAACCAGCGGAAACTGGCAAAATTCCAGCACGCTTACGCACAAGCCACCCAACTCGTTGAGGCCGAAGCCGAGACCCTCGCTCACGCCCGCAAACTCGCCTTCGCCGGAGCCACCGCCGCCATTGATGCCGAATCCACCACCACCCTCCAAACCCTGGCCATCCCCTGGCAACACGACGTGCTGGACCCGTGCCAGCAGTTGTCGTCGTTAGAAGACACCTCGCGCCACCTATTCCCGCCATGGTCGGCGGATACCTGCGCCACCTGGGTGCCTCCCGCTGCCGCTCCCGCCGCCGTGCGCATCGGCTCGCTCCAGGTTGATCTAGCAAATATAGCCGGTCGGGCGCCCAGCTATCCGCAACTTGCCCTGCCCGGACAACCCGTGTTAGCCGCGCCCTTCACCCTGGGTTTCCCCGACCACGGCTCGTTGTTGATAGAAAGCAGCGGTGACGCGGGTGCCGCCGCCACCACTGTGCTCAACGGCGTGGCGCTGCGGTTGTTAGCCAGTCTGCCGCCGGGCCGGGCGTCGTTTGTGTTCATTGATCCGGTGGGGTTGGGGCGCGATTTCGCCGGGCTGATGCATCTGGCGGAGTATGAGGAAACCCTGATTGCCAATCGCATCTGGACCCAAAGCACCCAGATCGAAGAACGTCTTGCCGAACTCAACGAACACATCGAAAAAGTCATTCAGATGTATTTGCGCAACGAGTTCGCCACCATCGCGGAATACAACCAACACGCCGGCACCATCGCGGAAAAATACCGGTTTCTGGTCATCGCCGGGTTTCCCGCCGCCTTCAGTGAAACCGCCGCCAAACGCCTGCTGGCCATCGCCTCGAGCGGCGCGCGCTGCGGTGTGCATCTGCTGATTCACCGCGACCTGCGCCAACCCGCGCCGGACCCCGCGCTGGATGGCGAGTTGCGCCGCGCCTGCATGCGGATGGCCCTTGATGCCAAATCCGCTAAATTGTTAGACTGGCCGGCAGGTGCTAACACGGTCGTGTTTGACCCGCCGCCTACCGCGGAGGACGCCACCACGCTCATTCACCGCATCGGCCGTGCCAGCATTGATTCCAACCGCGTCGAGGTCCCCTTTGCCCACATCGCTCCGGCCGCCGGTGCCTATTGGCAACTTGACACCACCGCCGAACTGCGGGTGCCGATCGGGCGCACCGGCGCCAAAAAACTCCAGATGCTCGCCATTGGCAAAGGCACCCGCCAGCACATGCTGGTGGCCGGCAAGACCGGTTCCGGCAAGTCCACCCTCTTCCATGTCATCATCACCAACCTCGCCCTGTGGTGCAGCCCCGAGCAGGTCGAATTCTATCTGGTCGATTTCAAAAAGGGCGTCGAGTTCAAGTGCTATGCCACCCGCCAACTGCCCCATGCCCGCGTCGTCGCTATCGAGAGCGACCGCGAGTTCGCACTTAGCGTGCTGCAACGCGTGGATGCGGAATTGAAACGCCGCGGTGAGTTGTTCCGCCGCGCCGGAGCCCAGGATCTATCCGGTTACAAGCAAACCAAGGATGCTCTGCCGATGCCGCGCACCTTGCTGCTCATCGATGAGTTCCAGGAGTTCTTCACCGAGGACGATGGCGTCGGCCAGGAGGCGTCACTTTTGTTAGATAGGATTGTCCGCCAAGGCCGCGCCTTCGGCCTGCATGTCATCCTTGGCTCACAAACCCTCGGCGGGGCCTACACGCTGGCCCGCGCTACCCTCGGTCAGATGGTCATTCGCGTCGCGCTGCAATGCAACGAGGCGGATGCCCATCTCATCATGGACGACGATAACCCGGCACCGCGCTTGCTGACCCGCCCGGGTGAAGGCATCTACAACGACCAATCCGGCGCGCTCGCCGCCAACAGTCCGTTCCAAATCGTCTGGCTGCCGGAGCATGAACGCGATGCCATGTTGGATCAGGTCAATGCGCTCGCCGCGTCCAGCGGCAAGCCGGTGCCGACCCCGATTGTGTTCGAAGGCAATGCGCCGGCCGAAGTTCGCGATAACCCGGAACTCACCGCCGCCATCCGCAACCGCCCCGCCGCGCGTCCGGCCACCGCCCGCGCCTGGCTCGGCGCACCCAATTCTATCAAGGGCCCCACCGCCGCCATGTTCCAGCGCCAGAGTGGCAGTCATCTCCTCATCACCGGCCAATCCACCGAGCGCACCACCACCCTCGCCGGCATGGCGCTGCTGTCGCTCGCCGCCCAATACCCGCCCGCCGCCGCGGAGTTCGTCATCCTTGATCCTCACGACCCGGCGGCCGGTGAGAGCTTGTTCCAACGCCTTGCCGCGATCCTGCCGCACCGCATCCGCATCGGCGGTCCCGCCGACACCCCCGCCCTTCTATCCGAACTGGCGGCCACCCTCGACGGCCGCGCCGCCACGGCCGGTCGCAATACCCCGGAGGTCTTCCTCATCGTCCATGACCTCCAGCGCTTCAAGGCCCTCCGCCCCGACGATGATTTCCGCTTCACGCTCGACGACGACTCCGCCGCCGGCCCCAATCCGGCGCAGGCGTTCGCCAGTTTGTTAGGCGAGGGTGGCCCGGCCGGCATGCACGTCATCGTCGCCATCGACACTTGGAACAACGTCAGCCGCTGGATCCCGCGGAAATTGTTAGGTGAGTTTGAGATGCGGGTCCTGTTCCAGATGAGCATCAACGATTCCTCCAACCTGATTGATTCCCCCGCGGCCTCCACCCTCGGCATGCACCGCGCCCTGTTCCACAACGAGCACTACGGCACCCTCGAAACCTTCCGCCCCTACGCCATGCCCGACCCCGCATGGCTCGAGGAAGTGGCCGGCGCGTTTGCGTGACGCCCAGGCATGGACCTTGACTGCGGATTTGGCTGAAAGACACCCCGCTGCCGCAAGGTATTCTCCTGGTCGCCAATGCCCGCCCCCAGGACGCCACCTAACAAATCAGATATCGCCGAGTTGGAACCCTTCGCCGGGCTTGACTTGGAGCGCGTCTTTGTGGTGACCAACGCCAACCAGGCCCGGCTCGCCATGGAGGAACTCATGCGGGCGGAGACTGTGGGCTTTGACACCGAGTCGAAACCCACCTTTCACAAGGGCGAAAAATCCGAGGGGCCGCATGTGCTGCAATTCGCCACCGTGGAGAAAGCCTTCATCTTCCAGTCGCATTGTGTCGAATCCCATCCGGTGATCATCGAACTGCTGCGATCGAGCGCGCTGTCCAAGATCGGCTTCGGCCTCAGCGGCGATCTCCATCAGATAGCCAACCGCTTTGGCTTCCGCCCTGCCGCCATTGTCGATCTGGACCGGTCGTTCAAGAAACTCGGCTACCGCAACGCCGTCGGCGCCAAGTCGGCCATCGCCATCCTCTTCAATCGCAAGTTCACCAAATCCAAGTCCGTGACCACGTCGAATTGGGCGGCGCGAAACCTGAGCGAGCGTCAATTGTTATATGCGGCCAACGATGCCTACGCGGCGCTCCATGTCTTCCATGCGCTGCAAGCGCAGGCGGAATAGGGGTCAAAGGTTTGAAAGTCTGAAAGTCTGAAAGTCTGAAAGTCAAAGCAAAGAAGTGCGTTACTTCTGCGACTTTAGACCTTTAGACCTTTAGACCTTTAGACCTTCGACTCTCCATCTCCATTGAGTCACATTATGAGATCCTTCCGGCCACCTGATCTCGCGGCGGAGTTAGATGATGTGGCCCAGCGCCCTGAGGGTATCGAGGATGGCGGTGATTTGGGCGCTGCGCTTCTGGGACTTGCGTCCGAAGCAGCCGGCGAGGCGTTCGGCGTCATGGCCGACGGTAGTGAGCAATTTGCGCACGGCCACCACTTGTTCGGCCATGGTCTCGGGCCAAGTGGGTAGGGCGGATCGGCCCGGTCCGCCGTGAGATGGGGTGGCTTCCTCGGCGTCGGATAGGCCGATTTCGACTTGTAGCGGCGGTCTGTGACCGTCGCTGTTCGCGCCGGGAGCTTGATAATCGGGGCGCAACCAACGGATCAGGCCGCGCTTTTCTTCCGCCGCCCGCTCGTGGTTGAGCGCGACGAGGCGGGTGAGGAGTTGCTGCTTTAACGATTGTAGCGGCGGTCTGTGACCGTCGCTGCCACTCAAGTGCGATACCGCCTCTCCGCCTTCGCTTAAATCATGCGACGGTCGCAGACCGCCGCTACAATTCAAAAGATCGCTCCACCCATAGGCTTCTAACACGGCGGCGTCGAGGTCGTCGTGAATCTGCTTGAGCACCGACACCAAGCCCT